>MZGN01000018.1 GCA_002085085.1 Helicobacteraceae bacterium 4484_230 | reverse complement strand
GTTAATTACGGTTCAGGTGCCGTTCCGCTGCACAAAAACTTTACCAGTGCAGATCTTTGCCCTGCTGCCGGCGGTGGCGGATTTAATCCGACATATGGTATCTTCAATATTGTTGACGGTGGTGCTCCCGACCAGGATCAATACAACCTGTATACACAAGTTTCAGGCAGACCCTTCAGCTTAAGCATATATGCGCACGATAAAACCAATTTAACGGATCCGGTCGCCAATGACCTCAATATCAGTGTTGAAGTGGAATTCATCCGTGCAGACCACTTTGGACGGGATGCATCCGTTTCATGCAATGATGAACACTCTGCCCTGCCGGAACTAACATCTAAGTTTGTACATATAGACGGTAAAAGCGCCGGTATTACATATGCGCCCAGTGATGTCAATTTTGCATACCGAAGCCTTGCTATGCGCGTCTGGTATTTAACCAATCCCGACGGCTCTCTTACCGATGATCACAACTGTACGAGAAATGACCAGGCTGCCTGTGAATTGCTTTACAGCAGAAGTTTTGCCGCTGCACACGAATGTGATTCGGAATGCGGCATAGGCGGAAACGGATGTTATGAATGTTTGCGCAGTTACCACGGCGAAAAGTCATGTTCCCGTGACAATTTTGCAATACGGCCGGAATCTTTTGTGACAAACCTTATCGACAGTGCAGAGAGTGACAATATAGACAACCCAAGCAAATCTGTCGTTTATTCACGCTTGTCCACTCCCGGCAATGTAGTTGCAGGCTACAAATACCGTTTTGATATCAATGCGACCAACCATGTCAACGACAGGGCAACTTCAAGATACATCCAGAACTACACCACAAACTCAGCCGGCCACCTTGCACAGATGGTCTGGTCTCCAAATGGACATAATGTATCCAACTGTAACGATGTAACAGATAAAAACATCTCAGTCGACATGTTTAACGGAAGCACGGTCAACTATCATACCCGCACCAGCCTGGTTGATAAAGTGGACCAGATCGGAAAATATCAGTTTATAATTTCCGACCAGAACTGGACAAGCGCCGACTGGGCTCCGAATGAGATACTGCACCACTCCTCAAATCCTACGATAAGCAATGTCAGTCAGTATTTTACAAGCGGCCACGACTGTGCTTCCGGAAGTGCTGTTCCAAGTAGCGGTACACCTGGGTGTACGATCAGCAGCAGCCATACCAATATTGACACCGGAGCAGTTTATAACAATCTTGATATGGTCTATCATCCGTACAAATTTGATGTCAGCGGCTTAAGCATCGGGATCGGACAGGCAAATCGAAACGGTGTCAATGTAAAAGATTTTATTTACATGAATAACCCGGGTGCCAATGATAGAAACATGAGCTTTAATATTTACGGTACCTACAAAGCATTGGGCTACGGTGATGTAGAGGTCAGCAATTTTGTAGAAAACTGCTATGCAATGCGGACCAACATGGGACTGCTGCAACACTCTTCCGCCAACACACCTCTTTATTACTATCTGGTAGACCACAACACAACAAATCCTACTCCTGCCGACAGACAGACAAGCGGTATTTTTACGTCCGTAGACAATCAGCTTAATATTATCCAGGAGCCTGAAGATTACAAACAGGATATGAGAGGTGCCATAACCATGGATCTTGGTTATAACTACAGCCGGTCTGTAAGCCAGCCTGTCAATCCAAGACTGATCAAGTTTAAAGATTTCAATATTACCTATTACAGCAATCCCAGTATCAGTGTTAATTTAATTAATGATCATAAAATATATGGAAATATAGATATTGACTCAAATATTACATTCATCTACGGCCGTGCCCATGCGCCGCGCTATAGGGTAGAGTGTACGGCAGCCGGCGCCTGCAGTAACAGCAATAAACCGGCACTGATCTATTATGAATTCTACAGTAATCCTAATGCTGCCGACGCAAATCTTTCTCTACGCCAGACAATTGCAGGAGATACAGACCGAAGCAGCGATGCTCTCTTATGGTTCAACAATCCTCAGCATGCAGTCAATGATGACGGAAATATAACAGGAAGCAGCCAGAAAATTGCCTCTGAAATCACACAAGTTTCAATAGATAATTCCGCGTCCCCTACAAGCATAGTCTATCAATACAGCGGTAATAGCGGATATCCATATAAAGGCACCATAGGTCTTAATACCCAGTCGTGGCTTATATATAACAAATTCAATGCGTCTGCGACACAAAATGAGTTTGAGATCGAGTTCAATAAAGATAAAGGTGAAGTAGCCGGTCATGACACCAATGCTACCGGCGGCAACTCTGCCAACACCAATACTGCCAGGAGAATAAGATGGTAAAAAAAGGCTTTACACTGATAGAGCTGATCTTTGCGATCGTGATTATTGCCATCATTGTAATGGGGGTTCCTCAAATAATCGCCCAGAACAACAGGTCACTGACCGGAGAGGGGAATAATGTAGGGGTTTTTGCGCAGGAAGGTATTTTTGCTGCAGCCGGTGTAGCCGCAAAGATACTGACTTATCAGTGGGATGCGAACTCACTTGATCCAAACGAAGCGGATGCCTATGCGAAAGAACTGGTCACCTCTGCTCCGGGAACAGCATTTGGACCCATTGTGCAAAATGGAGTAGTTCTGCCTCTACGCCGGGGGAATATTGCACAGGACGGACATCGCAGGTTTCACAGTGCACTTACCGCTCCTTCGTCACAATACCTCGACGGACTCTCCCCGTCAAGTTTCCCCGTAGTCAATCTCAGCAATTCAAACGTATATAAGTGCACTTGGAGCGCAAGCATTGACGGCGGATATGTTCCCGATGCCACATACCCTACTACAGGTGGCGCCAGCGTCAGCAATTCAAAAATGGCAACTGTGCAGATCAATGCAACCGGCGGAGCATGCCCTGCTGTCAATAATGTTATCACCCTGCGGATATATACGGCAAATATCGGAGAGGTTGGATACTATCGCGAGGAGAAATTTTGATATACAAGAGACATCCTGCATTTACAATGATAGAGTTGATTTTTGTCATAGTTATTATGGGTATACTTGCCAAATTCGGTGTAGAGTTAATCAGACAGACATATGAAAGCTATACCCGCTCAATGATCGTCAACCAGCTTGAAGCAAAAAGCGAGGCTGCTATACAGCAGATCGCCAATCGTCTGCAATACCGTATTAAAGATTCTGAATTGGCTAACGGCGTGCCGCTCTCTTCAAATACTGCCTCAGTAGCCAGGCTGGAATGGCTTGGCATGGATGTAGACGGATGGAATGCCGGAAACTGGAGTGGCATCATTGATGTCGGCCAATCAACCAAAACTACGCTTGTTACTCCCGGTACATCCTCAATTGCCACTAATGACGGTATTATTTTTATCGGTGGAGGAAGGAATGTTCTTAATGGCCTCTGGAGCAGTAACATTGCAACAACACAGGTATATAATGTAAATGGATTTGCATCATATCCTGGTATCAAGCCATCAGAGATCACTATTCCAAATACAGGTTCCAACCGATACATATGGGAGTTTTACAAAGTAATTGACAGTGCTTTTATGATTGAACAGGTCGGTACACAACTCTTTTTAAGGAGTGGTTGTCAACCATGGAACAGTGGATATCCATGCAACTATAGCAATAATGCACTTCTGATTGATCATGTAGCGACACCTGGTTTCTCTTTTCAGAAATTGGGCGATATCATCAAAATTGAACTCTGTGTCAGCGATAACGATTTTATGGGAGAAGGAGAGTATAAGATATGCAAACACAAAGTCATATTCTAAAACGCAAAGGATTCGCACTTATTTCAGCGGTCTTTCTTCTTATCCTGATATCATCCATGCTTTTGACCATGCTCTCACTCAGTACGGAAACAGCAAAAAGAACAGTTAACGACTACCTTAACGAACAGGCTGTACTACTGGCCTATGGCGCAACAGAACAGGCTGTTCTTGCTATTACGGGCACTGATCCCACAAGTGGGTGCATCCAGTCTATACCGTCCGTAAATTATCCGGATACGGGAAGTCCGATTCTGACTGTTTCGACAACAATGCGCTACATCTGGTCTAACAGCCAGACAGCCGGCCTTGACTCAACCTGCCTCGGCTATATTGACAGCAGCCAGGCGGCAGAGAACCAGTTAACTACAGATGAGTCCAGTGGAGCGGTTGTCATTGATGTTGTTGTCAGTACACCGTCCGGATTTGTAGACGAACCTATCCGTTTTCATAGAAGAACTTTGCAGAAACTGTAGAAGCTTGAAGTTTGAAGTTTGAAGGATGGCAGGGCCATCCTGAAAGTTTAATAAAGACCGAAACGGCCGTCATTGCGCTTATAGAGGACCCGTGTCTTTCCGTCGTTATCAATAAAGATCTCGAACTGCTTGTCACTCTCTTTCAGCTCTTCGAGCACCTCAGCTGCTTCACGGGGCTTGTAAAGATCAAGTTCCAAAGGAACGATCTCGTCTTCGAGCTTCTCGTATTCATCTTTAATATCACTGGTGCTGATATGCTCTGCTTTGGTCTCGTTAATCCCTACTCTATGGTGGTCCACCTCACGGTCATGAAGCCTGCGAAGCGCTTTTTGAGCACGGTCTATAGCAAGATCGACAGCTGCATACAGCTCATCGTCACGCTGCTTGATAACAATGGTATTTTTTGCCGCCAAATTGATGGTAAACTCTATGGTTACGCCATGTTTTCTTTTAGTATCCTGCTTTGAAGCGATCACCGTAACCGAGATGATATCGAGATTGTACTTGCTAAGTGTTTCGATGGAGTTGTTTATGTATTCTTTTATCGGCTCGGTAAAATCGACCTGCCGTCCTACGAGAGAGATATTCATAATGGTTACCTTTATTTGAATTTTTTTGAAGTTGTAAAAATTATAGCATATTATATGTGAAACATAATGCGTGATTTGTAATCCATGAAATGAAAAGTAACATATTATTCTTCGTTGTGGCTGCAGACACCTGACTTCGTTACCGAGTCATCCAAACAGTGGAAAAAGCCACCCTCTCAATTGTCTGAAAATTGGAGAGGCTTACAAGGGCAATAAATGTTTTGACGGTACAGTGAGGACACTGTACCCTACGCCCGCGATTCCCTATTCCCTATTCCCTATTCCCTATTCCCTATTCCCTATTCCCTATTCCCTATTCCCTATTCCCTATTCCCTATTCCCTATTGCGAAGCAGCCCGACAACATCCCTGACGATATCCTCATCCTCTCCCATATCAACCCATTGAAATTTCTTTCCGCTCTGCATTGTACCTGTAAGCAGATCGCCGCTTTGGCGAAACTTCAGATCCAGTGCAGCTATGTCAAAACCGCTGTCCGTCTTGACAAATGCGTCAAGCCGGTCACTTCTGTTTTGGTGGGTAAAAAGGTAGCAGTAGCCTTTCAGGCCTGTCCTGCTGACACGTCCCCGCAGCTGATGAAGTGTTGAGAGTCCAAGCCTTTCCGCTCCGACTATAACGACTGTACTGAGACGCGGAAGCGAAATGCCTACTTCTACTACCGTAGTGGCTATAAGTATATTTCCCTCATCACGAAACCTGATTAAAATCTCCTCTTTCTCCCTGTCTTTGCCGTGTGTTACAAATACACTGTCAAAACGTTCTTCCCAAAAAGAACGCGCCTCTTCTATGCTTTGATACTCTAATGCTTCACTCTGTTCGACAAGAGGGTAGACCAAAAGGACCTGATGATTTTGTGAAATCTCCTTTTTTATATGCTCCATCAGGGCTGCAAAATCCTTCTTGTGGATCACTTGCGTTTTTATATCTTTCTTGAAAGGTGTTTTTGTTATGAGACTCACATCTATATGGGCCGAATCTATCATAGCCTGGGTGCGGGGTATAGGTGTGGCCGAAAATTGTAAAAAATGAGGGCGGCTGGTTAATTTTGAATTTTGAATTTTGAATTTTGAATTATCAGTAGAAATATCCTGTTTGTCCGAGATCAGTTTCTCCAGCAGATTACGCTGTGCTGTTCCAAAGCGATGCTGTTCATCAACCATAATCAATGCTGCATCAGGCAGCTCTCTATAAAGCAGTGCGTGGGTACCGATAATAAAATCATAATCATCCAACGGTACTTTTTTTGTTTTATTATTTACCAGCGTAATCTTTAAATCCGGCAGAAATTTTTGTGCCTCCTCAAAAAGCTGATTGGCAAGTATGGTTGTCGGTGCCATAAGAACAGACCTATGCGGGCGAGCCATCAATACTGCCGCCAGAATTACCATCGTTTTACCAGAACCTACATCGCCGACAACCATACGTTTTGCGGCAATGTTTTTTTTAAGATCTTTCTCTATCGCTTCCATTACGCCAAACTGTTCATCCGTAAGCTTAAACGGCAGGTTTTGCGCCCACTGTCTCCATTGGCCATATGTCGAATAGCGTGCTTGAAAATACCGCCTCTTTTTCTGCAAAGCTTTCATATAATCATACAACTCTGCGAATTTAAGCGCATAGAGCGTTTCAGTGTCAAAGCCTCCATTTTTAAGAGTAGCCGACCGATGTATCTGTGCCAGTTTTTCGGCTATACGCTGTGGCAGACCTTCAGCTGTGAGGTTTTCTGCGGTAACATACCGCTGCATCAGGCGCGCCGCTACATCACTGCGCAGCACACTTTTGTATTTGGGGACTACCTCCCCGACAGCGGTAATTTTTACAGGATGGATCATTTGCGGACGTCCGGCGCCAAAACTGATGCGGCCGTAAAAAAAACTGCGCTCACCGATATTGAACTGACGAAGCATATACGGTTTTGGATGGAACAGAACCCCTTCTATATTTTGTTCAAGATTATGGGCATAAAAAGTTATCTGCAGTGTTCTGGGAGTACGAGATACGCTCTCGACAGTAGCATCGAGCACCTGCTCCGCATCGATTTTGATCGCAGAATGAAGCCGCCTGTCCTCATAGCCAGACGGTGCTATGCAGGCTAATGCCGTAAAACTTTGAACGCCAAGACGTTTAAATTTATCTGCATCTTTTTTTTCTATCACACTTGGTCCTCACTCCTAATGATTGTAAAGTATAACGTGTTTTAAGTGAGGATCGCGGTTATCTTACAAAAATAGCCATATAGGAGTTATAAAATTATGATGGTTTCATTACCGGCACAAAGAAGCAGTCAGGGAACTATGCCGCACCCTCACCAAAGGAGCAGGGACTTTAGTCCCGTATCAAAACTTCTCAAACTTTAGTGATGCAGATTTGGCAAGACGGGACTAAAGTCCCTGCTCCGATAATGCTTTCAAGCCCTACTCAACAGCTAAAGCTGACACCTTAACCATCAATCCACTTACTTGTCTGAAGTAACGATCGCAAAACTGAGCTGATTAATCTCTGTATGTTTCTTAATAAAAGTATTAAGCTCTTTAAGTGTCAGTGTCTTGATCAGTTCAAGCTCATGCTTCGAGTGTCCGATCTCATAGCCTCTGTAGTACTCCTGAAAAGTACGTGAGAGGCGTTGCGAAAGAGTCTCTACCCGCAAAGGCTCCGAGCCCAAAAGAAACCTCTTTGCCTGATCAAGCTCCTCCTGTGTGACACCATTTTTGACAAACTCGGCGATTACATCTTTAACCGTCTTCCGTGCTTCTTCCTGAGACTCTATTTTTGTCTGAAGATAGCCGAAAAAATAGCTGTTGGAACGGTTTATGTTTGTGCGCGCATAGGCAGAATAGGCCAAACCGCGTTTCACGCGTATCTCCTCCATCAGACGGCTTCCAAATCCTCCCGCACCGAGTATAAAAGCCGCTACACGGGATTTATAATGATCAGGGTCGTCCACCTTCATATTGTACGGTGCGCCAAAATAGATATATGCCTGCTCAGTTTTACGTTTAAGGACTTTCTCTTTTGCTGCCGAAGAGGCTTCAAAATAGTTTAAACCTCCCCTGCTGCCTTTTTTCAGTACAGACAGAACAGATGCCGCTTTTTTCCTGGCATCTTCAAGCGAAATATCTCCTCCTATAACGACAATGGCACGCTCAAGCGCAAGATGCTCATCTATAAAGCCTGTGATATCAGGGAGCTTGATCAATTTGATACTCTCTGGCGTACCGGATGAAGGATTAGCCAAAGGAGTCTTCTCAAAAATCAGCTCTTTCAACGAAATATTGGCTACGTAATCATAATCGTTCTCTTTGCGGGTCAATGATCCTATTGTAACGGCCTTGGTCTTCTCCAGACTTTCCTGTGTCAGATTTGGATCGCCAAGCAGTTGCGACAGCAGTTCAACCGCCCTGTCAAACTCCTCCTTCAGCGACTCTGCCTCAAAGACAAAAGTCTCCGTTCCGGTGTGCGCGCTCAGATGAATCGCCCGCTCCTCAAGAGCCTTGGCGAAACCCGTACTGCCAAGCTTTTTCGTCCCCTCATTCATCATTCTGGCAGAAAGTTTTGCCAGGCCGGGATGACTCCCGTCAAATAACGAACCGCTGTTTCTCAATACCAGCTGCATTGAAACGATCGGAAGCCTCTTGTCTTCTTCATGAATCAGCGGCACTTTCGTGCCGTTTATCTCTATATAATCCAAAGTAGTCGCCATAATCACCTGCCCCAATAATATTAATATTATAATAATTTTTTTCACTCGAACAGCTCCAGTGTCTCATAGGCTGTATTGCGGATAGCAGGTGTCTCACCGATATCTTTTATCAGCCTGACCATCTCATCCTTTGCCATCCTGAAACCCGCGCCCGCGCTTCGGACGACATTCTCTTCCATCATTGTCGAACCCAGATCGTTTGCACCCCACTTAAGTGCCATCTGACCGATATACGGACCCTGCGTTACCCAGGAACTCTGTATATTATCCACATTGTCAAGATAGAGACGTGCGACTGCCAGCAGTCTAAGGTAACGGTTGGAGGACTGCTTTTGAATCTCGGGGAACTCCTCTAAAAGACGGGTGTTTTGCCCCTGAAAAGACCACATGATAAACGCCCTGAATCCACCTGTCTCGTCTTGGAGCCTGCGAACCATATCAAAATGCTCAATGATCTCTTCGTCCGTCTCCATAGTACCGTACATCATAGTAGCCGTAGACTTGATACCCAGCCTGTGCGCTTTTCGGTGTATATCTATCCATACATCCGCATCAATCTTGCGCGGAGCGATAATATCTCTGACTCTGTCGTTTAAAATCTCCGCCCCTGCACCGGGAATAGAAGCCAGTCCCTTGGCCTTGAGGCGTTTTAGCACCTCATCCACACTGATATGCGAGACTCTGGCGATAAAATCGATCTCGATAGCGGAAAAACCATGAATGGTTATAGTCGGATATTTCTTATGTATATGCTCCACAAGCTCTTCATACCACTCGATCTTCAGTTTTGGATGCACACCCCCCTGAAAAAGGATCTGAGTCCCGCCGATCTCCAACAGTTCATCTATCTTTTGATCTATCTCGTCAAATGTCAGGACATATGCATCCTCGTCCTTTTCATGACGGTAAAACGCACAAAACTTGCAATCGACCCAGCAGATATTCGTATAGTTTATGTTTCGATCCACAACAAAGGTCGTAATGCCTTTGGGGTGAAGCTCTTTTTTACGGGCTGCAGCCATCTTGCCAAGCTCTTTAAGATCAGCCTCTTTTATAAGACGCACCGCATCCTCTTTTGAAAGTCTTTGACTCTTCAATTTTTTCCTTTAGTATTCTTTTACCATTGTCAAGGGGTCAAGGCTTCAGAATGACGCCTATTCCCTATTCCCTATTCCCTATTTCCTATTCCCTATTTCCTATTTCCTATTCACTCTTCCCCATTTCCCCGGCGGCAAAGCCGCTACTTCCATCTTCTGTTTTTCTTTTTTGGCTCTCTGACAAGAATAAAATAGATCAGCAAAGCCCCGACGGCCATGCCGCCGAGCACTTGCGCCCATGCCCCGATAAGCAGTGTTTTATTCAGTATATCTCCATGCATCTTCTTATCGACGGAAACACCTGCCATTTCAGCCATATGGACCATTGCACTTACAGCAAGGTCACCCTCGGGAATAGATTTGTGACACGATATACAGACGCCTCTGCGGTCAAGCTTGGAACGCTGTTGCGCATTAAGAGGTGCAGAAAGGCTCCAATGGTGCCCTACGGTCATCAATTGGGTTCCGTTTTCGTCTATGAAACGTGAATAGTCGTTCTTCAAATTGGCTATACGCGGCACCTGCTGATCCACGATCGTCGGCAGCACTCTGCCGTCAGCAGTCATTAGATCAATCACGGTATCTTTGCTTGGATCCTTAAAGTACTTTCCGCCGTCTATGCCAAAACCGAGTGCCTTATCGCTGGCGTGGCAGCTTTCACATTCACGTGAACGTCTGGAGATGGTATGCGGCTGTACCGGAGCCATATCTATGGCATTTTGCCCCTCTTCGCCCGCACCTTCAACATTTGGTATCTTGAAGATATGATTTTGCAAAAGCGCCTTACCCTCTTTTCCTATTACGGTAATAGTTGTCTGACAACCGGGGATTGTGGGAGATATGCGCCCCTCTCCGTTTTGGCTGAGAGCCGGATCCTCCCAACGCAGGTAAGAACGTGTCTCGGTAACTTTGCCGTCAACCAGATACGACTTGAGATCACGCATTCCGCCTGTCGTGCCGTGAATATCATGATCATGCGAAGCTGCAAGATAGTCCGGGTTCTGTTTTCCCTCGGAGTAGTCGATCTTCACATGGCACCCGTAGCACTGCGGTGCCCATGTGGCATGGCAGGTATAACACTCCATATTCTGTGTATGGGCACTAATCTGATCCATCGCCACCAATGCCTTCTCGGAGAGTTTCTTCTCCTCTTTAAGTGCTTTAAGAGGCGCAAGCTCGATATCTTTTCCTGAAGCAAGATGTATGGTAACATGGTTTCCGTGTTTTGCGGTATGTATCAGAGGGTTGCCTCTTGCCGTAAGCAGATGGCCGTCTTTGGGATCATGTGTAGTTCCCATTTTAAGATACTCAGCGATCGTTTTTGTCGTACCGCGCGGCTCTCCCTTGGCCTCAGAAGTGTTGAACTCGTCGGAATAACCGATCGGAAGCTCCCATGGATACTTGCCTGTCGTACCATGGCAGTCCTGACACTCCACCTCTACCGCCGCAGCATTCGCACCTGTTAAAAAACCGTCTCCGTGCATGTCGTTGGATGTATGGCAGTCCTGACAGAGCATCCCTTTTTGATAATGTATATCCTCCTGCAGGTGCATATAGCGCTTGGTGTGCAGTTTTGGCTGACCGTTGCCCTCTTCATCGAACGTCGCCTGATACTCCGTCTCCATCAACCCCTGGTAGGAAACGCCGATACGTTTACCCCGGTTGTGACAAGTCGAACAGGTCTCTACAGGTATACCGGAATACTCTACATCATGGACTTTCACTTTGCTTTTACGTGAACTCTGGATAGTATGCACCAGCATATGGCCGCGCTCTGTCTTGGAAATATTGCGGTCACCGCCTTCATAGTACCCTTCATTGGAGTAAGGGATATGGCATGATGCACAGCCGATACCTCTGTAATCACCACGCTTGTAACGTCCTTTGGAGCCGGTATGGCAACGCAGGCACTCCTGGCGAAGATAAGTATAGACTGCCTTGGACGGATCTGCCTCTATCTCGTCAGCCGTAGGTGCAGCCTCGAGTTCATGCACTTTCGCGGGAAAACCCTGAGGCTCCAGTTTGGCAAGTTTCTGCATATAGGCACGATAAGTCTCCGTACCCAAACGGGCATGAGGATCTGATGGATTTTTAGTGTCATAATTTCCGATTGCATGCTGATATCCCTCGTCATCATCAGAGAGTTCATCTGTGCACCTACCTGCTCTTTATGACAGATCCCGCAGGTATGCTCATTGACCCAGGTACTCCCGGGAGCAGGATAAAATGACTTTGGACCCTCGTGATTTAGAAAATAACCGACTGTTCCCCTGTGGGCACGCTCTTTAATCATGCTCATAGGGTTACCACCATGGCAGACGATGCAGTCGTTACCCCTGTAGCCGGCCTTTTTTGCTATCTTGTAGATAGCCTTCATCATAGCCGATTCCGGATCACGGATGTTTTCTATCCCGTCATGGCACTTGATGCAGTTGTTGCCGCCCTCGACAATGGAAAAGAGAAGCAAGGCGGCAAGTAAAAAACGTATCACTACGAGGCAGCTTTATCTTTGGAGATGGCGTCGAGAACACCATTGATAAATTTTGGAGACTGCTCCGTGCCAAACGCCTTTACAACCTCTATAGCTTCATTAATGACAACTGCAGTATCCAGATCCGTATAAAGTATCTCATATGCGCCAAGTCGCATAGTAGCTCTTTCAATCGCACCCAAACGATCGAAATCCCACTCTTTAAGATGGCTTCTTACAGCCTCGTCAATTGCTTCAAGGTTATCCATGACGCCCCTGAAAAGTGTCATGGCAAACTCTTTCTGTTTGTTTCGGATTTTTTTGTCCTCAAGAATCTCATCAGAGTAATTTGCTATGGATTCACTGCCGAGATCATACGCATACAGCAGGCTTACAACTGCCATTCTGGCGTGGTGACGTGTTGCCATCAGGCCTCGATCTCACGGTAAAGCTGTATCATCTCTATTAGGCTCACCATCGCCTCAAAACCTTTGTTGCCGGCTTTTGTTCCCGCGCGCTCTATTGCCTGCTCGATAGTATCTGTCGTCAAGAGCCCGAACGCAACAGGCTTGCCATATTTAAGCGATACACTGGCGATCCCTTTTGTAGCTTCAGCTGAAACATAGTCAAAATGCGGAGTTGCGCCGCGGATAACAGCACCAAGGCAGCATACTGCATCATATTTTCCGCTGTCAAGCAGACGCTCAAGAGCCATCGGCAGCTCAAAAGCACCCGGTACAAGCACAAGATCCAGATCCTCTTCATTTCCGCCGTGGCGCAGATGGGCATCCTTAGCCCCTTCGACCAGACGATCCGTAATCAGATGATTGAAACGTGCCGATATGATAGCTATTTTTTTTCCGGTCTCTACCTGCAGTTTGCCTTCAATTATATTCATTTTATTCCTTCAATTTTTAAAAGTATCTCGCTTAGAGATTTGAGTTGGTCTAATTTTAACATATTCGGCCCGTCACTTAGCGCAACGGATGGGTCAAAGTGTGTTTCAAAGAAAAAACCGTCCACTCCGACTGCTGCGGCAGCCCGGCTGAGATAGGGAACCATCGAACTGTCACCCGATGTCGTACCGCCTCCGGCACCCGGCATCTGAACCGAATGGGTAGCGTCAAATATTACAGGTGCGAACTCCCGCATAATAACCAAAGAACGCATATCAACAACCAAGTTGCCGTAGCCGAATGTCGATCCGCGTTCTGTCAGCAGTATATTGTGTTTTTTTGCATTTTCATAACTTACATCATCGCATCCGCGTGTTTTAAGTACTTTAAGAACAGAATAACGCATATCGGCAGGATTCATAAACTGCCCTTTTTTGATATTTACTATTTTGTCGGTCTTTGCCGCTGCTACAAGCAGGTCAGTCTGCCTGCATAAAAATGCCGGGATCTGTAAAATATCAGCTACTTCCGATACCGGCTCGACCTGATAACTCTCATGAATGTCCGTAACTATCTTATATCCGAATTCATCTTTTACTTTTTGAAGCAGTCTCAAGCCTTCATCGAGCCCCGGTCCGCGATAGCTTTCAAGAGACGTACGGTTTGCTTTGTCAAAACTTGCTTTAAAATAGAAATCGAACCTTGAATCATCACGATAGTTCTGCAGTGACGAAGCTATCCGAACAAGACTCTCTTCACTTTCAATTACACAGGGACCTGCCATTAAAATCATATTTTTCCTTTATTTGATATGCTCAGCGGCCTTGTTTGGATTGTTAACATCTGATGAGAGATCTTTTTGATATTCACTGGCAGATTTATCAAGAGACTCGACCATACTCTTTTTAAACTCTGTCATAGTGTGCCCGGTCTCATGGGAATAGATGATATAAACACCTATTCCCAACATGATCAGCATCAGTTTAATATTGTTATTTTGATAAAGTACAAACGACAAAAGTGCTATTAGCGCCAATGATGCCGGATATATCAGACTGCTATCCATTTTGTTTCTCCTCTATGTTGCCCTATTTTTTTACGGCCACCATAATACCGCCGAAAATAATAAGGATTATACCAAAGAGTGTCACAATATCGGGAAAAGCGTCTCCAAGCAAAAGCCCTACCACAATGGAAAATACTATATTCGCATAGCTCACTGCACCGACAATACCCGCCTGTGATTCACCGTAAGCCTTGGTCATATAGAGCTGTGCCAAAGTAGCAAACAGCCCCATACCTGCTACATATAACCACAAAACCCCTGTCGGCATAACAAAAGTCCCCAGCATAAAATCCAGCGAGGGTGCATCAATATACGGCGATACAGACAATAAAAACAGTGGGCCGAGTGTTCCAACCGTCATAAACGAAAGAACGATAGCCCTGGTGTCGTAATACTTTTTCAATTCTCTTACCGAAGTATAGGCAAGCGCAGCCCCCACTCCACTGAAAATTCCCAAAAGATCGGTCTTTGACAGCATCAGACCTGTAGGCTTGGTAATAAAAACAATTCCTATAAATCCGATCAGTACCGCCATCCAGCCGGAAGCCGGAAGTTTCTCTTTCAAAAACAACCAGGCAAACAGTGCCGTAAAAATCGGCGAAGTTTTGGAAAATGTCATTGCATCACCCAGCGGTATATGGGCAATATTGTAAAAAAACGCAAGCAGCGCCACAAAGCCCATCAAACCGCGAAAAAACAGCAAAAAAGGCTTGCCGCCTTTATGTACCATCGGTTTTTTTAAAATAGCACCGCCGATAATAAGCACACCAAAAACATTTCTGAAAAAAACTACCTCAAGCGAACTCATATGGCCGCTCGCCAACTTGGCAAACGCACCCATTATCGCAAAGAAAAAAGAGGCGACAAGCATATAGAGCACACCACGGTCAAGACGGGAGATATAATGCTTCAACTATATACACCTAAATTCATTCTCTCTTCCCTAATTCCCATTTCCTATTCCCTTGCTGCACACATTCACCACTATTGTAAGCTTCCCCAATTTTCAAACAATTATGGAAGTGACTTTTTTCGCTGACTGATTATAGCATTCCAAAAACTCGATCAGCGTTAACTTGCCAAGAGAATCATGCGAACGTTTCGTATTGTAATCGATCATCCACTCCCCAGTCATCGTTCTGACTTCCGAGAGCGAATTGAAAATATAGGCATCGAGCAGTTCTCTTCGAAAGCTTCAGTTGAAGCATTCAATTCTGACATTGTCCGTCGGCGTTCCAGGTCGGTTGAATTGCAGATCAATCTTTTGCTTTTCTCACCACCCCTCCAGTTTATGTGAAATGAATTCTGATCCATTATCCACCCGAACCGTTTTGGGACGGCCGCGCCATATTCACAGCACTGCATGCCCGAGCGATACTGAGTTGATGCTTTTTGGCCATACACTCAGTGACTTCTTTCTTCTCGCCGGGTGTTAAAGTTTTTTTAATCATATCCTTCAAAGTGGCATTCTCTAATACCATATCGGCAAATATTCGTTTGGGTTTGGAATTCTCGGCTTCAAACTCCTTCCTCCTCTTGATATCCGAAACTTCCATGCCATCGTACTTCTGTTTCCATTTATAGTAGGTGTTTTTACTGATCTCATGTTTCCGGCACAGAACAAGCACCGGCATCCCGGTCTCACCCTCTTATAAAACCCTGACTATCTGACTCTCTGTAAATCATAACTTGCGCATAAACCTCTCCTGTGTAATTTTACAGAAAAAGTTACCTTTTAAATTGTCCCGTTTTTGGACGAGCTTACACCTGGGCGGAAGTAAGAAATAAACGGTTTTGCTTTGCGACAAAGGGATATCTTTTGATTTACCGTTATACGGTAAAATTTCCGCAAGTAAAAGGAATACCAAAATGAATCTTCTCTTCTGGCTTTTTATAGGCTATATTTTTTACAGGATCTTCAAAGGCTACATGCGCTTTCAGCACCACTACTACAAAAACGGGCAGTTCAGCGGCATCGCGATCAACAGAGAGCAGGTGGCAGAGTCGGAACTCGGACTTTTTGTAGCGCTTATGGCAAAAGTCGCGAAGGCTGACGGCAGGATAGATGAACTAGAAGCCGAACTGATCAGCAACACGTTTACGGATATTGCAAAAGCCTACCCCCAGAGCGAAAAAGTTCGCGGGATACTAAAAGAGATATTCACCCATGAAAAACATATTACGAATAATATAGACAATATCTGCATGAAGCTGCAGAATCTTACCCGCAACAATCCCCAAAAACGCATAATGATGCTGACTTTCCTGACAAACCTGGCTTTTATAGACGGCCATTTCAGCAGTGAAGAAGAAAATATCATCCTGAAAATCGCCGCCTTGCTGAGGATCGACTCTTCGCGAGTCGAAGAGATGATGCAGCAGTTTGCGCAGATGCACAAAACACCGCCGCCGCAGACCACACTGAACGAGGCTTACGGACTTCTCGGTGCAGACAAAGACGAAGAGATGAGAAGTATAAAAAAGAAGTACCGTGCGCTTGTGAAAAAATACCATCCGGATATGATGCAGGCCAAAGGGGCATCCGAGGAGTATGTCAGAGACGCCACTCAAAAGATGCAGAAGATCAATGCGGCCTACGAAATGATCAAAGAAGCCAGAAACCGGTAAAAAATAAGTCAGCTCTCTTCAAACTCTATCCCCATGATCCATTCAAAGGGAATGGCAATATTTTTTTCTCCGGTATCAACAAGAAAGAACTGTTCGTATAATTCAGCTTCATCTTCAGTAAACAGTTTTGCTGCAGCAACCTCTTTGCTGTTTAGCCTGTGGCGTACTTTTGCACGCCTGAACTCCTGAAGTGGACTTGAGCCATCAGGCAACATATACTCTACAAGATCTCCCTTTCTGAGAAGTCTGAATTTATTTCTTTGAGCAGCACTATACACCTGTTTGTAAAGCAAAATGCCAAGCAGTATAAAAAGTACCGATACCCATAGTGAGACCACATAGCCCAATGCAGCAAGAAAAAGTATAAAAGCGGCCCAGAAAATTTTCACACTTAAAACAAACTGCTCAAACACTCCTACACGCAAGGCCAGAGAGATAGAGTGAAAATAGAGCCAAAGCATCTCTCTTTTATTCATCGCCGCTCCCATAGTCCACATCCCAGAAAAAATCTATCCAGCCCTTTGCCTCTCTTACTGTAAAATCTGCCTTGAAGCCGGCTGTCGGCTTGTAAAAAACCGCTGCGGTTTTAAACAAAATATCCGGATACTGTTCTTTCAGGTGCAAAACCACCTCTTTCATAGTGTGGCCACTGTCAATGATGTCATCTACTATCAGTACCTTGCGGACACCATCAAGATCGCAACTGTCTATAATTTTTACACTGTCGCGCTGAACTTCACCATCATAAGACTCTACCCGCAGACTTTGTATATTTCTTATTTTCAGGCCATAGGCCATCAGTTCGCCTATCATTAATGCCCCGCGCGCAATAGCCACAATCGCGTCAGGATCAAAATCTCTGCTTTGAGAGATCAGGGATTTTACATCCGGTTCAAAATCTTTATATCCGTAATAATACATAACAAAAAGTATACCTTTTTCAAAATAAATTCAAATGATTTTTGTATTTTTCCGGAAGCATTTTTAAAATCGGCCCATTCAGGTTCCTCTTTTTGCTATAATCACGCTTACGCCAACATTAAATAGAGGTATCATGAAAAAACTGGCCATTATCGGCAAGCCGAATGTCGGTAAAAGCTCCTTCTTTAACCGTCTGCTGAAAGAGAGAGACGCCATAACCTCCGAGCAGGCGGGTACGACACGCGATATCAAACGCCGCATTGCTACAATTTTTGACAAAGAGGTCGAAGTCCTGGATACAGGCGGACTCGATGAAGGAAACGAACTTTTCGACCGCATAAAAGAAAAGTCTCTCCAGGCAGCCCATGAGGCAGATATTGTCCTCTACATGGTGGATGGCAAAAGTATTCCGGAAGATGACGATAAAAAACTCTTTCACGAGCTTGAATCTATGGACAAAGAGATCGCCCTGGTGGTCAATAAGATCGATAACGACAAGATGAAAGAGAAGATATGGGAGTACTACGAGTTTGGATGTGACGATGTTTTCGGCATCTCCGTCTCACACAACCGCCATATCAACGCCCTTTTGGAGTGGATAGCAGAGAGGCTTCCTGAAGTAAAAGAAATACCGACTATCGACGATATAGCTGTCGAAGAGGATCTTCTTGGTGATTTCGATGCTTTTGTAGAGAACTTTGACGATGACGAAGACGATAACGAAGAGGGCCTGGTCTTCGACGAGAACGATACCGTTCGTGAATATGACGAAGAGGCGCTCAACCATATCCGTGTCGCCATTATCGGGCGCGTGAACGTCGGCAAAAGCTCACTTCTTAATTCTCTGCTGAAAGAGGAACGCTCAGTCGTAAGCTCATACGCAGGAACGACTATAGACCCTATCGATGAGAGTATAGAGTACAAAGACAAGACTATCACATTTATTGATACCGCCGGTATCCGCAAAAGAGGCAAGATACTCGGCATAGAGAAATATGCCTTGATGCGTACGGAAAAGATGCTTGAAGATGCCGATATGGCACTGCTTGTCCTTGACGCATCACAACCATTTCTGGATCTGGACGAAAAGATTGCCGGACTGGTCGACAAAAACCGCCTGGCCTGCATTATCGTACTGAACAAATGGGACATTGCTCCCAGTCAGGAGTATGACAAGATCATACAAAATATTCGTGACCGCTTCAAGTTCCTGCACTATGCACCGATAATCACTGTTTCTGCGCTGACGAAACAACGTGTGCACAGGCTGTATGACAAAATACTGCAGATCAATGACAACTACTCACAGCGCATAACGACCTCGAAGCTGAATGAAGCACTTGAGTGGGCGCAAAGAAAGCACCCGCTGCCATCCATGAACGGCCAGCACATACGGATCTATTATGCTACACAATACGAGATCCGTCCGCCGCGTATCGCTTTGATTATGAACAAACCGAGAGGATTGCATTTTACATACAGACGCTATCTGACCAATCAGCTCAGAGAAGCCTTTGACTTTGAAGGAACACCACTGCTGTTCAAAGCCAAAAAAAGAGGGGAGAAGTAGAGAATTAAAAGGGCTTAACGATAACAAGTGCCACTATCAGCAGCAGCAGTATGGTCGGGACCTCGTTGTAAAACCTGAAAAACTTCCCGCTTTTTGTGCATATGTCACTTTCAAGCTTCCTGCGCATACTTCCCAATGAGAAAAAATATACTGTAAGAATCACTATAAAAAACAGTTTCGCAGGAAACCAGACTCCTGTGCTGAATATATTTACCGGATAGAGCCAGATCAACCCTATGCCGGAAATCAGTGTTGCCCAGAAAGCAGGCACGCCGATATAGGCATATATCTTGTACTCCATCACTTTTACCACTTTTACAAAACCGGCATTGTCCTCATGCTCCGCATGATAAACATATAGACGAGGCAGGTAGAACAGCACTGCAAACCACGAAACCATTGAAATGATATGAAACCATAATATCCATTGGTACATTCTTCTCTCCTAATTAAAAATTTTTTTCAAGACTGAGCATTAAGTAGTTATTTCCACCCTCTTCTACCCCATTTATCAGTCCAAAAATTCCGGAACGGTGCTTTATGAAAAAACCTGCATAAAAATTTTCCATAGGCTTGTAACGAATCAGACGGCCAACATCAAAATCTATACTCAACTCCAGATAGTTCAACACTCTTGAGGTGTTGTCATTGTCCGAGTCGGCTTCCTGCTTTTCCACCAACGGAATATCTGAAACATAAGATATACCCTCGGCTACACCCAGTCTGACCCTGTTCTTCCAAAAATCAAAATTCCAATATGCCTTGAAATATATGATGCCTTCAAAAATATCGTCCTGTATATACTTATTTCCATAAGTCGGCAATGCTGCATTTGTCTGGTAATACGTCCCTTTTTCAGGGTAATAATAGAATGCACCTTTAAAATATATATCCAAAGGCCAGTCAAATGTATCTTTAAGTAAAAGATATCCTGCGTCTACTCCATATGTCATCATACTGTCTGGATGATATTCATTTTTTAACGAAAGAATCTGATTCAAATTGCTAAGAGAAGCCTCACCTCCGGCAAGTCTTAAAGAATATTTTTCATTGGCATTTATGCAAGAGATAAAAATATATAACAGAAGAAGATAGCGAAACAAAAATTGATCCTGCAAGAGCACCTCTAAAGCAGTGCACAAATCTTATGCAAACTCTTTACTCATAGAGATACCCGTAATAAATTACAGAATTATATCAAGGAGAGCTATAAAAGCCCTGAACCCACATTAAACAAAACGGCTGACCCACTGTGTAAGCTGGGCGGCACTTTGTGCACCGGAGATACGATCGACCTCTATATTGTTTTTAAATATAATTATAGTAGGGATCGAGCGTATGCCGAAACGTGCTGCAACAGACTGCACAGTCTCGGTATTCAGCTTTGCAAAACGCGCCTTTAGAGCAAATGCAGCAGCACTCTCTTTAAATGCAGGAGCCATCATTTTGCACGGCCCGCACCATGATGCCCAGAAGTCTACAACAACAGGTATGTCACTGTTTGCGACCTGGTTGTCAAAAGATGTTTCATCAAGATCGATCGGTTTTGTTTCCAGAAGCGACCTGTGGCACTTGCCGCAATTGGCTTTTGTGTAACTATCTTTTTTCGGGATAGCATTGACTGCGCCGCAATGAGGACATACAACTTTTATCTTTGACATACACTATACCTCTTCAACCAGCTCGATCTCTTTAAGCCCGCTCCCACGATGGGAGATTACTTTATCATGCAGACGTCTGAGCGCTTTGTTTGCACGATCAATAGCAAGATCAATCGCAGTATCCAGATCATCATCTGTCTGATTTATCACTATCGGGCTGTTGTGGGCAATATGGATATCAAACTCTACATTGACGGCTTTTTTTGCCCTCTCTATTACTACGTTAGTCGTGGTTATATCCAAATTATATTTACTGAATTGCCCTATTGCCGTATCTATATGTAATTTGTTGTGATCACTGAGTGTAATATCTTTTGCACGAACTTGTATATTCATAATATATCCTTTGTATCTAATATATGTCTAATCCGCATAAGTAGAACCCGGCATAGCTCTTAAACAGACGGATAACGACATTTGACATCAAAGCCTGCAACGCTTTAAATGTATATAAAATATAACATATCTATTCTGAAATCACTTTGACAGAGAAGCTTTTTTTACTTTTATGTTCGCTATAATTTCGCATATTTTAGCCCCCTTGCATCACTATCGGGGCACAAGGAAGAGATTTGAGACTGTTGACAGGAATACAACCCTCAGGAGATCTGCATATAGGCAACTATTTCGGCTCGATCAAACAGATGATTGACGCACAGGAAGATAATGACATCTTCGCTTTTATAGCCAATTACCACGCAATGACAACGGTCAGTGACGGCAAACGCCTCTCTGAGCTCACCATGCGCTCTGCAACGGACTTTCTGGCACTGGGAATGGACCCTGAAAAATCTACTTTCTGGGTTCAGTCAGATGTGGATGAAGTACTTGAACTGTACTGGACACTCTCCTCGTTTACCCCGATGGGGCTGCTTGAGCGGGCGCACAGCTACAAGGACAAGGTGGCAAAAGGGATCAATGCCAACCACAGCCTTTTCTCCTACCCTGTCCTTATGGCAGCAGATATACTGCTGTTTCGCTCAGAAATAGTACCCGTAGGAAAAGACCAGATACAGCATGTCGAAATTGCACGTGATATCGCCATTAAATTCAACAATCAATACGGCGAGATATTTAAACTTCCTGAATTCAGAGTTGATGACAATGTAGCTACCGTTCCGGGAACCGACGGCCAGAAGATGAGTAAAAGCTATGGCAACATTATAAATATCTTCGAGGAAGAGAAAAAACAGCTTAAAACCATTAAAAAGATCGTTACGGAAGCAGTTCCTATGGAAGAGCCGAAAGAGTACGAATGCTGCAATGTCTACAATATCGCCAAGCTGTTTTTGGATGAGGCCAAGCAGACAGCCCTTCAGGAACGCTATAGCAAAGGGGGCGAGGGACACGGACACTTTAAGCAATACCTGGCCGAAGTGATCTGGGAGTACTACCGCCCTTACCGTGAAAAGCGGGAGTATTATGCATCACATCAGGATGAAGTTAGAGATATCCTGAAAATGGGTGCGCAAAAAGCACGCCTTGCAGCTTCAGAAACCATAGAAAAAGTACGTTCCGTTACAGGAATATCATACTAAAAAACCTGCTGCCGTTTTCAGGATGGCAGCTATTCCCTATTCCCTATTTACAATATCAAAGCCTAAGATTAAACCTGTCTATCAGTTTTTTCTCCGACCACTGAGGCTCTTTAAGGCCAAGCAGCTTATGCACCTCATCATTTACCAGACGGTATGAAAGAGTCACTACGATCATTCCCGCACCTTTAACCAACGGCAGAGAGAAAGTCCTGGATCCGTTTGCCGGAATCGACATATCTTTGCTCATCTCTTTGGCAAGATGGGGAATGGTAGGTTTTCCACGCTTGTCTTTGTAGTGTCTGGTCAATGACAGATGTTTCCGCTCGATAATCTTGCTTCCAGACTGATACTCCACATCTATAATCAGCTCACGTGCACCAAATCCGGACGGAATATTGTGAGGGTTGTCATTCTTCAGAGTCACAAGCAGTTTTTTGTCTTTAACTTTTGCGTTAAGGTGAAGGGCGCCGTCCCACATCCACGCCTGATGTGCACCTACAAAGCCGTGCTCCCGGATCATTCTCTTTTTGGGTTTTGAATTCTCTATCGGCAGATTGCTTGCAAAACCCTCTTTTTTTGGACTCATATGACAATCTGCACACTGCTTGCCTGTCTCACTATACTCTTTTTTCATATCGGTGAAAATTACGTTTTCAGTGGAACGGTCATTTGCGTGGCAGACAAAACAGAGCTCTTTGGGATCCTTGCCGATAAAATCACGATAGTGTGTTTTATGGTATGGAGAGTTTGCATTTTTATATGGCCCGCTCATCTCACCTACCTTATTCCACTCCAGGCGTCTGACGCCCCGCTTTGATTCATCCAATTCCGAATGTACTTTTTTTACGTTATGGCAGACCAGGCAGTTGATTCCCTCATTCAACTCATCACTTTCCAGTGCTTTGTTGACTTTTGAGCCTTTATCCAGTTTCATAACTGACATAATCTCATAATCTGCACCTACTTCAGTAACCGCAATACGCGGATTATGGCAGGTAGCGCACTCAACTTTGACGGCATTGTCTGATTTACGGCTTTTTCTGCCGACATATTTCATGGACTTGCGAAGATACTCATTGTTTTTAAAGTGTGATTTGGCATGGTATGATCCCGACCACTCTTTGACGATCTGTGCATGACAGGGCTTGCACCTGCTTGAATCATGAAACTTCTTGTTAAGCTCCGGTGCTGCTTCACCTGCAGCTCCAAACAGACTGGAAATGAAAAGTATTGCCACAAAAACTATACGCATTATCTCTGCTCCTTTATCGATGGTTGTCAAGCCAGACCATAAGGCCTTTTTGTGCATGAAGGCGGTTTTCCGCTTCGTCAAATACAACACTCTGATTGCCCTCGAGAACACTTTCGCTTACCTCTTGGCCCCTGTATGCAGGAAGGCAATGTAAAAAGATTGCACCATCTTCTGCCAACTTCATCATGGCATCATCTATAATATAACCTTTGAAAACCTTCATGCGCTCTTCTTTCTCATCCTCCTGACCCATGGATGCCCAAGTGTCTGTCGTTACGACAGTCGCTCCTCTGATCGCCTCAGCCGGATCATTCATCACCTTGATAACGGCTCCGCTCCTTTTTGCAAAAGCCATTGCTTCTTCGACAACGCTTCCGTCTGGCGCATAACCGTCCGGGGTCGCTATGCGCAACTCAAATCCAAGCTTGGCAGCAAGCATCAGCCAAGAGTGTGTCATATTGTTGCCGTCACCGATATAGGCTACTACAGGGCTGTCTGCATGATCATGTTCCATCATCGTCATATAATCTGCAAGAAGCTGCACGGGATGATAAGAATCTGTAAGACCGTTAATTATCGGAACTTTGGAGTATGCGGCAAACTCCTCAAGCATACTCTGCGCAAAAGTTCGTATCATCACCATATCGCACATGGATGAGATAACGCGCGAAGTATCCTTGACCGGCTCACCCCTTCCAAGATGAATATCACGATTGCTCAAAAATAATCCATGGCCTCCAAGCTGAAAAATACCGGTCTCAAAACTGACACGTGTGCGGGTCGAGCTTTTTTCGAAGATCATAGCCAACGTTTGATCTGCAAGATAGTGCTTCTTTTCGCCATTTTTTAGCTCTCGCTTTATCCTCAGACCAATCTCGAGGATCTCCAGGATCTCCTCTTTTGTAAAATCTTTCAGTGTTAAAAAATGTCTCAATTATCTTTCCTTCAATTAAACAGCCGCCTTGAAAATTACGGTTTGTAATATTTTTATTATCTTATCCTAAAGATATTTACGAGCTCTTAACTTCACAAAACAACTACAGACAAATACCCTTAGTGTCTATCAAGAATCTCCGCAACCTCTTTGGCATGATAGCTGATGATTATATCTGCACCGGCACGCTTGAAACCAACCATAGTCTCCATCACAACGCGCCCATAGTCTATCAGCCCTGCCTTGCCTGCATATTTGAGCATTGCATATTCACCGCTTACATTATAGACAGCCAGTGGAAGCGATGTGTTTTCCCTAATATCACGGATGATATCGAGATAGGCAAGCGCCGGTTTTACCATCAATATATCTGCACCCTGCTCTTCATCCGCCACACTCTCCATAATAGCTTCACGACGGTTTGCAGGATCCATCTGGTAACTGCTTCTGTCACCAAACGAGGGAGTTGATTCTGCCACATCCCTAAATGGTCCGTAATAACCGCTTGCAAATTTGGTGGAATAACTCATAATGGGCAGGTTTTCATAACCTCCGTCATCAAGGGCCTTTCTCAAAACCTCAATAATACCGTCCATCATTCCCGATGGCGCTATCATATCTGCTCCGGCTTTGGCATGAACTATGGCCTGTTCGGCAGAGATTTTAAGCGTAGCATCATTGTCTACAGTCTGATGCACATGATCAATGATACCGCAGTGACCATGATCTGTATATTCACAGAAACAGAGATCTGTCACTACAAACATATCAGGATGAGCGGCCTTAAGTGAGCGCAGGGCCTCGGCGATAATACCATGCTCACA
>MZGN01000099.1 GCA_002085085.1 Helicobacteraceae bacterium 4484_230 | reverse complement strand
CAGAGCAGTTGTTGACATTAACTGAATATATAGAGAAAAATGCACTTGAGGCAGTCAGGTATATCGTTGCAAATGGTGAAAATCACACGTTTTAATTAGCTTTTTAAAGAGCTCAAATACAGAAAGCTACATTTAAGAGCAACTTGTTTAGAATGGTTATAACATTTAGAATTGTAAGTATTCTTTTTTAAATATAGTAAGGAGAACTCATGCTAGAAATCAGATGGCACAGTCGTGCCGGACAGGGTGCCGTAACAGGGGCCAAGGGTCTTGGCTCCGTTGTGGCGGAAACCGGTAAAGAGGTACAGGCTTTCGCATTTTACGGCTCAGCCAAACGCGGAGCGTCAATGACGGCATATAACAGAATTGACGATAAGAAGATCCTGAATCATGAAAAGTATATGAATCCTGATTATGTATTTATTCTGGATCCGGGTCTTGCGTATACGGATGACATTACCGCCAACGCTACTGACGAAACAAAATATATCATCACTTCTCACCTGAGTAAAGATGAGGTCATTGCAAAGATCCCTGCCCTCCACGGAATCGAGGATCGTGTTTTTGTGCTTGACTGTTTCACTATTGCGCAGGAGACGATAGGAAGAGCAATTCCGAACACTCCTATGCTGGGAGCATTTATGAAAGTAAGCGGAATGTTCGAGCTTGAGTATTTCCAAAATGCGATGAAGTCAGTTCTTTCAAAGCTGCCGCAGAAGATTATCGATGCCAATATGGTAGCGATCGAACGTGCATATAACGAAGTACATTAAAGGGTGAATGATGAGTAAAAGCATACATGATATGGGATGGGACGAGCTGGTTCTGGGAGCGGCCGTACATTCATTCAAAGAAGAAATAGACTACAATCCTTCACAGGTGCTGCCGGAAAACAGAGACTATGCGGAGACAAATTCGAAATATAAATATGTTGGTGACTGGAGGGTCTTCAAACCGGTCTGGAACACAGACCTGTGTATCCACTGTCAGTTCTGCTGGCTCTACTGTCCGGATACTTCGATACTTTCACGCGAAAAGAAGATGATAGGCTTTGACTATGATCACTGCAAAGGCTGCGGTATCTGCCAGGAAGTGTGTCCGACAAATCCAAAATCAATTATAATGTTTACCGAGCAGACCGAAGAGGAAGAGGCATTAAATCAGTGGCCTGAGAAGAAGGGGAGTAAATAATGAACAGCAAGATCATGGAATTAAACAAAGTCGAAGTCTGGGACGGCAATATGGCCGCTACACAGGCAATGCGTCAGGCAGATATAGATGTTGTCGCTGCGTATCCCATTACGCCTTCGACACCGGTTGTGGAGAATTATGCGACTTTTCATGCAAACGGCTATATCGACGGCGAGTTTGTTATGGTCGAATCAGAGCATGCGGCGATGTCAGGCTGCGTCGGTGCCGCAGCAGCAGGCGGGCGCGTTGCGACTGCTACAAGTTCACAGGGTCTTGCCCTGATGGTCGAAGTGCTCTATCAGGCATCGGGAATGCGTCTGCCGATGGTTTTAAATATTGTCAACCGTGCGTTGGCTTCACCGTTGAACGTTAACGGGGACCATTCAGATCTTTATCTGACTAGAGACAGCGGATGGATCAGCCTGTGTACGTTTTCACCGCAAGAGGTGTATGATATGAACCTGTGTGCTTTCAAGATCGGTGAACATATGGATGTCAGGCTTCCTGTAATTGTCAACCAGGATGGTTTTTTATCGTCCCATACAGCACAGAATATATATCCGCTTCAGGATAAAGAAGCTTGTGATTTCGTAGGCGAATATAAGCCTCTCAACGCAATGCTTGATTTCAGCCGTCCGGTAACGCACGGTGTTCAGACTGAGGAAGACTGGCATTTTGAGCATAAAGCGAAGCAGCACGATGCTCTGATGAACTCAACAAAAGTTATAGCAGAAGTGTTTGCAGAGTTTGAAAAACTCTCCGGCAGAAAGTATAACTTTGTAGAGAGTTATAAGATGGAAGATGCAGAGATCGCCATTGTAGTACTCGGAACGACTTATGAGTCTGCCCAGTTGGCTGTCGACAAGATGCGTGAAGAGGGCATTAAGGCAGGTGTCGTAGCCATACGTGTTTTCAGGCCGTTCCCTCTTAAAGAGGTTTCTGATATGCTGCAGAATGTAAAAGCTGTAGCATGTATGGACAGAAGTGCTCCGGGAGGCTCTGTCGGCGCACTTTACAATGAGATCTCCGGTGCGCTGTTCAACTCTCCTGCGCGTCCTCTGCTGAGCAATATCATCTATGGTCTTGGAGGACGGGATATGACGATCGGCGTTCTTTGTGATATCTACAGGGATCTGGACGCAGAGGCGAAAGCTGGTAAGCTTAACGGCAGTATTCAACGGTTTGTCGGCGTACGCGGACCTGAACTGAAATACTACAAAGTGTAAGGGTAAAAGATGAGTGGAAATAAAGAGATTAAAAACTTAAAAGCGTTTTCGACTGCTGCAGAAAGATTTGAGGGTTCACATGTTTTGTGTCCCGGGTGTGCTCACTCAATAATCGTTCGGGAGATACTGAATGCTACAAACGACAATATGGTCGTTTCTGCGTCGACAGGCTGTCTTGAAGTATGTACGGCGATCTATCCTCATACATCATGGGATACTTCATGGATTCATATCGGGTTTGAAAACAGCTCAACTGCAATTGCAGGCGCGGAAGCTATGAACAAAGCGTTGAGAAATAAAGGCAGAATTCCCGCGGATGAGCCGGAGCCAAAATTTGTAGCATTTGGTGGTGACGGTGCTACATATGATATTGGCTTCCAGTGGATTTCAGGCTGTTTTGAGCGTGGTCACAATATGATGTATGTCTGTCTTGATAATGAAGTTTACGCCAATACGGGCGGACAGCGTTCAAGCTCTACGCCTATCGGGGCAAGTGCGACTACATCCCCGGCAGGAAGCACGAGTTACGGCGAGAAGCGCAACAAAAAAGATATGCTTCAGATTATGGCTGCACACGGTGCACCGTATGTAGCGCAAGTAGCTCCAAACAAATGGAAGGATATGGCCAAGAAGATCCAGAAAGGATTTGATGCTGAAGGTCCTGTATATATCAATGCTATGTCTGCCTGTACGACAGAGTGGAAGTTTGATCCTGCCGATACCATTACGGTGTCTGATCTTGCTACAGACTCTCTGGTCTTTCCTCTGTATGAGATCATCGACGGAACCGAGCTCAATATCACTTACCGTCCAAAAAATATTGTTGCGGTACGTGACTATCTTGCCGCACAGCCACGATTCAAGCACTTGTTTACACCAAAGTATGAGTATCTTATCGACGAGTGGCAAAAGCGTGTTGATGCGCAGTGGGAGTATCTGCAGAGAAGAGAAGAGGCCCGCGTTTAATTACCTGATACTGCCAAAGGATCCTGCTCCTTTGGCCTTATGACTTCATGCAGGATTTACCAGAAAATAGCTGGCAGCAAACAGGATTGATGTCACGGCAAAATATTTTAGACTCACACTGATAAAATTGACTATCTGACAACCCGTACAGGATACAACCCTGCCTGCTTCATATTTCGCATAGATAAAATATCCCGCATTTAGAATAAGTGCAGAGACAGTTGCAAAAAGATCGAAATGATACAGTGAGAGCATCGTCTCTTCGGTAAAGTTGAAAAACAGTGCAAAAAGCGTCAGGAACTCCAAAAAAAGAAGTTTTGACATTACACTTTTGAAATACTCTCTTTTGGAGAGAGGCGCATATGTATCGAATGAACCGCTTACACCTGCCTTGTGCATCTCTTTTTCGATTTTGGCTCTTCCATTGTGATCCATCTTGTTTGCAAAGCTTCCGCCAAAGACATAGTCGAATTTCCGCTGTATCAGTAAAGAGAGATCACCGGTTGCCTTCATGGATCTCTGTTCGCCGTGTCTGTCCTGGTAGATTATGGAGACGGTCTCATACCTCTCTATCGTTCTTTCTATCCCGGGGAGATAGAGTGTTTTTTCGACCGATGAGACGGTGCCGCTCTTTCTGAGTACCCTGGGGTTTATCAACTCAAGGTAGCCTGCATCCGTCTTTATCACTACGACAGGGGAGGGTATGCCTATCTGGATAGCGGCAAGCCCTTCGGCATTGTTGGCCTCAATGGTCTCTTTGAGATCATCAAGCAGTTCAAAAAGGGATTCGTCAAACACCCTTATATCGGCAGAGGCTATATTTATGCGTTCATCTGGAAAAACAACAAGTTCACGGACCATATTTATTCGCTTTCAAGTTTAGTTTATAATATAAGAACATATTATATTGTATAAAATTGGAAAATAGACTTTAAAGATTTATTATATAAACAGATACAGATTAAAAGCAGAGTAGACAGCCGGGAGACGCAGTATTTGCTACCTGCCGTCCCATCCTGACAGGCGCGCAAAGAGATGCCATGCCGCGCGGCCTTTGAGCACACAGTTCAGGCGTGCTTCATTGTTTGGACCGTCCGAGTGTGCGCAGCTGTCAGCGCCGTTGTAGCCGGTTACACCGTTTCCTGTTGTCAACCGGTCAAGCTCGCCGCCTCTGTGACGGGAGATATATTCAGATGCCCAGTTGACAACGGTGGTGCCGTTGTTGTAATCAAGGTCGTCTTCGAGAAACATATCCAGATAGTAGTTTCCGTCCGGATCAAAATTTTCTATATCCGAAAAGTCGAAAAGTATTCTGTTGTTTGCCAAAACATGCGCCCTGATCTGCCTGTTCTGACTGTCGGATGAGTCGTTTTCACCGCCCCCGTTAGCGTGTGCCGTCATAAAAACAAACTTTACCGGATGTTTTGCAGCCCTTGGATGTGTGCCTCCTTCGCTGAATTTGGAAATCAGCCACTCCATACTCTCCAGATAGCGCTTGATATCGTGTCCGGCAATGTTGCACCATGACCACATAACTACATTGACATGATTGTTGTCTGCATTGTCCAGGAATGCGTATGTATCCTCAGCCCAGTCTGCTATGCCGTCACCATCTGAGTCATTGTCCCCCTGGCTGAGATCCGGGTTTCCCCCGATAGCATTGTCACCCAGGCTCAGAGAGTCATCCGGCGTCCGCGAGTTGTCATGCCATGCGTACTTTGTGCCAAAGTCCGGAAAACTCTCCAGGGCATTCAGGCCGGTGATCAATTGACTGCCGTGGGATGTGTGGTTGTA
>MZGN01000098.1 GCA_002085085.1 Helicobacteraceae bacterium 4484_230 | reverse complement strand
ATCGTCGGTGAACCGCTAAGGCCGATCTTCTCATCGGAAAGACCGATATCGTCAATGTTGAAAACAGTTATCTCACTGTTTCTTGCACTGATAGTACCGCTTAGTGTAGGACGCCTTGGAGGGATTCCCGTCGGTGTCAGAGAAAGTGCACACGGCATAGGAAGGGACATCATCTGATATCCGCCCTCTATAATACGCTTCGCTACGATATGATCACCCTTGGATTCCACTGTCTCTATAAAAGTTGCCTGCGGAATACCCATATTCTCTGCTACCTGGGATGGAACATGTGCAGTATCTCCGTCGCTGGTCTGACGCCCTGCAACGATAACGAACGGCTCTTTTGAGTCCTTGGAAAATCCAAGATGCTTAAGCATTGTAGAGATTGCCAAACCTGTCGCATATGTATCCGAACCGCCAAGCTTTCTGTCTGAAAGCAGATACGCCTCATCATAACCCATCGCGATCGCTTTTTTGAGCGATGTCTCAAACGATGGAGGCCCCATAGAGCAGACGATAAGTTTTGCATCCGGATTTTGTGCTTTTAACTGCAAACCCGCCTCTAAACCAAAAGAGCAGTCGATATTAATAATGGACTTCGCTTTGGTTCTGTCCATCAACCCATCCTCTCCCATTCTCATCTCTGTTGGGAGGGGAACCTGTTTCATTAAACTGATAATTGTTAAAGCCATTTATATTCTCCTGATTCTTTCTTACATATTTTCATATTCCGGACCGTCACCACCATATGGTGTTGTCCAGGTTATCGCATTGTTAGGAGATTTGATATCACAGGTTTTACAATGCACACAGTTTTCGGCATGGATCCTAAGCTCCTTGTGTCCGGTTTTGTCAACATGCAGCTCATACACTTCCGCCGGGCAGAAGTACTGGCACGGCATACCGTATTTTTCTATATTGATGGCATTGAACTGCTCTTGATCATTAATAACAAGGTGAACAGGCTGCTCTTCATCATGCATTGCCTTGGAGTAAAAAACATCCGTTACTTTATCAAAAGTCAGCACTTTGTCGTACTCGACCTTTTCAGCCACTCTGTCTTTAAACAGCATTCTTGGATAATCACCCGGCGTAACGAGAGTTTCGTTATCAGGCTCAGTCTCAAGTCTGCCAAACAGCCCTGCCCCTCCGGTTACCAACTGGGTAGCGAACTGGAATGCACCACTGATCATTCCTTTGGCAAATGCCTGTCGGAAGTTTCTTACAGGGTAGAGCTCGTCATTAATCCTGCTCTGCTTGATCGCCTCCTCATAGGCAGAAAGGCGCTGGGCTGAAGTGTCCTCTTTGATCAGTGCCACTACAGCTGTCTCGGCAGCGAGCATTCCTGATGTCACGGCCAGATGAATACCTTTGAGCGCCGGCATAGCAACAAGGCCTGCACTGTCACCTACGATCATTACATTGTCGTCATAAAGTTTCGGAATAGCATAATAGCCGCCTTCCGGCAGGGTCTTGGCACCAAACTCTATGATCTTTCCGCCTTCAAGTATCTTGGAGACAAACGGGTGTGTTTTCCACACCTGCATCGCCACCTGAGGGTCAAAAGTAGGATCTTTATAGTCAAGGCCGACAACAAGCCCGAGTCCGACCCTGTTGCCTGTCATTCCATAAATAAATCCGCCGCCGAAATTCTCGTTGTCATCGAGAGGATGTCCAAACGTATGGTATACACGGCCCTCTTCGATATTGCCCTCAGGCACACTCCAGAGCTCTTTGACACCAAGTGAATAGATCTGGGCATTTTTGCCGTTGTCAAGATCGAACTTGGCGATCAGCTGTTTTGCCAGCGATCCGCGCGTCCCTTCCGCCAGAATGACAATATCGGCTTTTACCGATGTGCCTCTCTGATAATTCTTGAGTTTGTTGCCGTGATGGTCAACACCGGTATCTTTGGTTTTAACACCGACTACCTTGCCTTTTTCATAAAGCAGCTCATCGACAGCAAAGCCGGGGTATATCTCCACCCCTTTTGACTCGGCAACAGTGGCAAGGTATTTACATATCTGTCCCAGCGATGCGATATAGTTACCGTTATTGCCCATATACGGCGGATGAAACGGCAGAGTGATAGAACCCTCTTCGCTTAATCTCACAGTATCGTCATACTGCACCTTGGAATCAAAAGGAACCCCCTCGAACTCTTCATCCGAAAGCAGCTCTTTCAATGCATCAGGTTTTAAAGAAAACAACAATTTCTTGTTGTTTTTAGCTTCGAAACCAGAGTCGATGTCCGAAGGACCGACGGACGGAGACCTTGCCTGCGTCAAGAAAACAACAATTTCTTGTTGTTCTAATTACTCCGCCAAACAAATACCTAAAACTCTGAGAGAATACAAAGAAGTGAGATGTGAGTGAAAAAATATGCAGGACTAGCCGGCTAATTCAAAGATTTTTTCACTTGCAGATTGCTTCTTTGGGTTCTCCCCGAAGGGTGAAGTGCTTTCGTCCATACTCTGCGTTAGATCTTTTCAAGTTGACTATGGCCAGCTTTTCAAAAATCTGCCTTGATTATGAACGAAATCACTGCATCAGAGATTTAGGTATTTGTTTGGTGGAGTAATGGCTTCGAAACCAGAGTCGATGTCCGAAGGACCGACGGCGGAGACCTTGCCTGCGTCAAGAAAACAACAATTTCTTGTTGTTTTTAGAAGTTGGTATCCAAAATAAGTTATGGGGCGGGGGCCTTATGCGGTTGAGGCGGTATTACTCGGAAAAATGGGAAAATATCTTAGGTTCTGCCGCCTCAAAGGTTCTGCCCAGAAGTATCACTTTTTTTGCATGAAGCATAACACGGTGAAAACGGCTGCCGCCGTAAAGTTCGTCACCGACGACAGGAAAGCCGATGGAGCGCAGGTGGGTCCGGATCTGATGCGTGCGCCCCTCATGTATAATCACTTTAACCTTTGACTTTTTTCCGGAAACTTCCAGGGGATAAACCTCGCTGCGGGCCGGTTTGCCCTGTTTTGAGACTTTGGAGTAGGCTTTGTTATGGCGTTTTTCTGTAATTATCGGTCTGTCGACTATGACCTCTTCCGTAAATACACCCTCTACCCATGCCACATACTCTTTATAGACTTCATCATTTTTAAAAGCACGTATCGCTTTTTCGCGGAACTCCTCATTTTTTACCAACATCAGCACTCCGCTGGTCTCACGGTCAAGCCGGTGCAGCAGCCTGGCACCTTTAAACTGACGCTCAACTTCATCCGAATTGACAAAAGCCGGCTTGTTGACGACTATCAGGTCACTGTCCTCAAAAATAGGCTTTGTCTTTTCTACACGCTGGATTTTAAACTCTGTATCGAGAGGCAGTTCACCCCTGGCAATCATCACTTTTTTATTGCCGACATAAACCAGGCCGCGATCTATCATCGATTTTCCCTGGGCATTGGAGACACCCTCCTGTGCAGCTACAAGCTTGTACGCTTTTTCTACTTTACCCTGTTTTTTGGACCTGCTTGAAGAAATGTTGCCTGAATCGTACATATTCTGCTCAAGAGTGTCAATATTTTTCTTTTTAAAATACTTCTTCTGTGCATCACGCTTTTTGTCCGTCTTGGCAAAAGCTTTTGCTTTGACCCGCTCTTTGGCGATACTCTTTTTTTCCGCGGCTCTGCGCGCTGCCGATGCTCTTTTATTTGGATTGGACATATATATCTCCGCTTGTTTTATTTTTTGTGGTCTTGTTTAATTATAATTCTCTTTCAGATAATCTACGACTCTTTCCAGATCGATCCGCTCCATGATCTGTGAGGACTCCATCGTACTGCATCTGGCCAGCGCCTCTTCTATGGAATCTGTATCCACCTTCTGGACATTGCTTACATATTTGAAAAGCTCCTGTTGCATATAGGCATGTTTGCCCGTAATGATCTTGCAGCCGAAATGTGCCGGTTCAAGCGGGTTATGACCGCCTACGTCATCTCTGAATGCACCGCCGAGTATCGCGATATCACTGATCGCGTACATATTGTTCAACTCACCCATCGCATCTACAAGTATGATATCCGAATCGAAAGTTTTAGCAACACTCCATCTGGAGAAATTCAGCTCTTTGGCATTTTCGGTTATCAGTTTCCATACAGTCCCAAAACGTTCCGGATGCCTTGGAACGATTATCAGTTTTGAGCTCTTCTGTCTTCGATAGTTCAAAAATGCTTTTATGATCGCGTACTCTTCTCCGTCATGCGTACTTGCGGCAACGATCACCTCTCCTTCCGGTTTGTCGTATAAAGCTGTAGTCGTAACTTTCTGGGCCAGTTTGATATTGCCGATTACTTCGATATTTCCTGCACCCAGGCTTTCAAAACGCTGCCTGTCTGCCTCGCTTTGACAGAAGATTTTATCCACCCTGTCAAACAGGCGGCTGTAAAACCATTTCAGCCGTCTGTATTTGGGATAGCTTTTCTCTGTCATGCGGGCATTGAGCAGAACGACTTTTGCCCCCTTTGCACGTGCTGCCGCAAAAAGAAGATACCAGAACTCCGCTTCAAGCACGACCAAAAGAGGCTGCCTGGTAATCCAGAACGGTAAAAACATCTCATAAGGCAGATAACGTACTTGCGCTCCATATTTCTTTGACTCATGATAGCCTGTCTGCGTTATAACGGTAATATTTATGGGATACCCGTTCAACTGACCCAAAACAGGTTTCAGCGCCCTGGCCTCTCCAAGAGAACAGACATGAAACCAAACCCCTTTGCGCTTAAAGGGAGGATTAGCGCGTAAAAAAAAGCGGGCAGGAATGGATTTTCTGTATTTCGGCTTGGATATAAGCCATAAAAGAGGTACAAGCGCAAGCAGATAAAGCAGTGCGCTCAAAAAGGTATAAAAGAGCGTAAAAGGTTTCACCCCTCTTCGGTTTGCTCTTCTATATAAAGAATACGTCCACAGTGTGGGCAAGTGGTGATCTCTTCACCCTGTATGACTTCCGCATAGACCTTGTCGTTGATCACCATATAGCAGCCCATACATGCGTGGTTTCGAACCGGCACCGCTGTCGTATTTTTTGCCCAACGTCGGATTTTCTGGTAAAAAGAGAGTCCTTTCTGGTTCATCTTGGAGACAAGCTCCTGCTTTTGCATAAAGACCTTCTGGCGCTTTTCGTCGATCTCCGCCAGCTTGGCATCAACCTCTTCTTTTACAGACTCGAGATTGCTTTCTATCTCTTCCATCTGCGCCTGAAGCTCAGCCGCTTTCTCCTGCTTGTTTTCGATCACTTTTTCAAGACGTTCAATCTCTTCATTGGCAAACGTGATCTGCTCTTTCGCTATCTCTTCCTCAAGCTGGAGCGATTTCATTTCACGCTCTGTCTTGATCTCGGCACTTTTTTTACTGTTTTCTTCAAGCTTTGCCGAAAGCTCTGCAAGATGAAGCTCGTTCTTCTGCTTTTTCAGCTGCTCATCTTTACTCTCTTGCTCATACATGGATATCTCTTTGGCAAGATTCTCTTTTTTGGCCAAAGCTGCCTCATATTTGTGGTTAGCCGCTTCTATCTGCGGTTCAAACGCATCGATCTCTCTGTCGATTTTTGAAAGTTCGATCAGCTGTTTAAGATGTTTGTTCAATTGAGTTTCCTGTTGTTTAATTAGTGCTTTTATGAAATACCGAAACCGTTTTTATAGGCGGAATATATCCGGGGCCTCTTCGCTATTTATACTTTATATATAAGTAAACGGGTTTTTTGATGATGAAATTATAACCGTTAATCCTAAATTTTTCAAATATCCGCCCAAAACCTCTCCGAAATAGCGCTCACTTTCAAAATGGCCGATGTCAATCAGGCTCAGACCGAGCGTTTTTGCCTTCATGGCATCGTGATATTTGATGTCTCCGGTCAAAAAACAGTCAGCTTCAATCGCATCTATCAGAGAGGCCCCTGATCCTGTAGTCAGCGCTACACGGGTAACGGCTTCGGAACACTTGACGGTTTTTAGCTGTTCAAGGCGAAGCCTGTCAGCCACTTTTCGTGCAAATACATCAAATGAATCCCGTATATCCAGATAAACTACAAAACCGTCCCGTGCAGCGATCTTGCAGCCAAGCACCTCTTCAGCTACGTAAGCATTTAAATGTGTCTGGTCAAAATTTGTATGCATTGCTATATTGGAGATCTCTTTTTTGACCATGGTCTCCAGAAGCTTTGCCGGGTAACGGTCGAACCTCAGCTGCTTGAGACCGTCAAAAATAAGGGGATGGTGCGTGATAATAAGAGTTCCCTCTTCAATCTCCTCAAGCAATGCTTCATCAATATCTATGCTTAAAACGATCTTCTCTATCTCCCTCTCCGGATCACCCACAATAATCCCGGAATTATCCCATGGCTCCTGCAGTTCAAAAGAGGAAAGCCCATCTAGCCTGTCATAGATATCAGAGAGTCTCACCTACTGCTCCTCTTTCGGGGCGGAGTCGGATAAAAGATTTTGAAGTGCCTCTTGTGCCTGCTTATAGTCCGGCTTGATCTCAAGCGCTTTTTTAAACATTATTGCGGCACCTTCTTTGTCGTTCATATCGATCAGCAGATTTCCATAGTTAAAATAGGTTACTTCATAACCGTCATCGATATCGAGCGCCGCTTTGATATGCTCCTGTGCCTCGTAATAGCGTTTTTTCTCCTGCAGCAGCTGCGCGAGTGCATTATGTACTATATCATTGTCCGGATCTACCTTGAGAGATGTCCTGTATCCGCTTATGGCGCTCTCAATATCACCATTTTTTGCGAGTACAAACGCATACCTGTTGAGTGCATCCGTATTTGAAGGATCTTTTGAAGAGAGCTCCCTGAAAAGACGCTCGGACTGTTTGAGATCGCCATTCTCATACGCCTCTTCGGCCTGACGGAAAAGTGCTTCGGCATTAAAAGAGTCAGGGGTCCGTATATCATCATCCCTCTTTTGTCCCGATTCCGAATCTACAAGTGTCTGCACATGGGTATAGACCCTGTATGCGAAGAATGCGGTTGCAAGCAGCATTATCAACTGAAAAGTGTTCATCAGACTCCTTTTGGGGTGCCTCCGACGACTCTGAATGTCCCTGGAGATACAGTGAAATGCCCAATTTTTTACACATTATACAAAAATAAAGGGCTCAAACGCTATCTTTACAGCTCAGGAGTGAAAAATGTATGAAGAGTATGAAAAACTGGGGCTTTTCTATCTGGGAGAGAACCTTGACGACAATCATCTGACACTTTATAAAAGCAAAAATCTGACAACGGTCTTGGGATCGGGTTGATAGAAGAAGCTGCCATAGACAACATTCCATCCATCATCATAGACCCCAAAGGCGATATGGGAAATCTCTGCCTGACATTTCCGAACCTTAAGCCGGAAGATTTCAAACCGTGGATCGACCCCGTAGATGCATCAAACAGAGGAGAGAGCATTGACGAAGCTGCAGCCGCTACGGCAAAACTCTGGAAAAACGGACTTTCAAAACAGCATCAGGACCCGTCGCGCATCAAAAAGCTCCATGATGTAGACACTACGATATATACGCCAGGCAGCAGTGCCGGGGTCGGCATAAATATCCTTGGAAACTTTGACGCACCATCCGAAGAGATACTGGATGATGCCGATACCTTTGCGGCACTTATCAACACCACGGTTTCCAGCCTGCTTGCGCTTGTATCTGTCAAAGGCGACGCTCTGCGCTCAAAAGAGTTCCTGCTTTTAAGTACGATCTTCAGCCACTTTTGGCGCAAACGTGAGAGTCTGAGCCTTGAAACACTGATCGGGCAGATCGCCTCACCGCCGTTTAAAAAAATAGGTGTTTTGAATCTGAATGATTTTTACCCGCAGAACAGACGCCTGGAGCTTGCTATGCTCTTCAACAACGTACTCTCGTCCGTGGGTTTCTCGTCCTGGATAGAAGGCGAACCGCTCGATATCCAGAGTCTGCTTTACGACGA
>MZGN01000097.1 GCA_002085085.1 Helicobacteraceae bacterium 4484_230 | reverse complement strand
ATGGAGAAAATAACATATTTGTCAGCGGCGATGCGAGACCTATGGGCTTTTCAAAGTCCGGAAACACCTCCAATTCAGAGGGTCAGTATGTCGCCACAATTATAGCCCAGAGAATAAACAAACAGCCTGTGACAAAATGGAAATCACCCCTGACCATCTGTTTCTCGGCAGTCTCCATCAATCCGGAAAGGTCCATATACATCCACTCTGAATACGCCTATGACAAAACAAAGAAAAGCTTTGGATTTGCTACTCCGGTAAGCAGTGAAAACTGGCGCGGCAAAGAGGGATTGGATAACTCGAAAGGTTTATACAATTGGGCAGAGGCGCTGTATATCGATATGTTTACCGGCGCCTGATCGAAACTGTACGGCAAAAGCCGTACAAGACCCCTACTCGGAAACTTCGGTAATGATATCTTCCAGCAGCTTCTGTGCTTCAAGCAATGGCTTTAACGACGCATCATCTTCGATATCGGTAGAGCTTATCCAGTTTTGAACCGACGGGAATCCCATATGGGTTTCCGCCTCTCCTTTTTTCTTGTACATATACAAAGTACACGGAGCGAAAGCGCCAACCTCAGGATGCATCTTGGAAACCGGATGGATGACTTCAAGCTTACAGATAGAATAGGCATCATAAAAATCATAGTCATAGACCCCGTTTTCTCTAAACTCTTCGTTTAGGTCGACAAAGCCGGCAACGATAAAGCCTACCGGCTCGATCTCACCCTCCATCTCCTCTTGAAAAGTCTCTCTTGCATCATCAAGGTCAACACCCTCTTCAACTTCTATTTCGGTAACGAAAGTGGTCACAAGCGGACCGTTTGGTTTTTTGATTTTATAATTTAGTTTTTGAAAATGTCCGTTTGGAAGAGCTGCCTTCAGGGCATTGTTCATCATTGCGTAAATTGCCTGCAGATCTTTGTTTGAGGTCGGTATACCCGTTATCTTTGACATACCCTCCAGTGTAAGGGTGGATATATTCATGGTTTTCTTTTCGTCATTCGAATACACTGAAGTGCTAAGCGGTGATATAAGGCCTATGCTTGGATAGTTTTTAGCCAGCTTCGCAACAAGCTTAGGATTGTGTACGAACAGCAGGCGGTATGTCTCATACCAGGTTGAATTGAACCTTTTTTTGAACGGTGCATTCATATTGTTATTGCCATCAATCGCAAAACCTGCTTTTTTGAATGCCTCTTCCACACTCTCTTTGGTGATATTGCCTTTGGAGTTGTCAGCGGTATAAATTTGAATATCCTGCGTTTTTGCCGAAACGCTTACCGCAGCGAATGAAATGGCTACGAATATCGCTATAAACAGGGTCTGTATTTTTCTCATCTGTCTTCCTTTTTTTGTTTAAGTCAAGTAGTTTATATTAACTTGAATTTAATACATGCAAGCATAATAAAATAAGATTTATTTATAATCTTGCTTTAAAATATCTACCGTGTCGCCTTTGCGCACAACAGCATCATTGACAGCTTTGGCAAATATGCCTCTACTGCTTTCAAGTATCTTTGGAAGCCGGCTGTCTACTTTGGACAAACTGTTGCACAATGTACAGTTTTGGGTTATCTCCAAAAGAGCGTTGCCAATTTTCAACCTGTCTCCCGGAACCATTCCATACGGATTTATATCTATAAGAATATTTTCACCCAAAGAGCTGTATGAGGCTTCAACACCGTTCTCTTCTGCCAGTCTGTAGCTGTCGACGGATGTAATCAAGATGGAGCGTTCACTGTTTTTGGCGTAGTATTTATCATCTACCACACCATTTCCGTCAATCTTGACGCTCTTCTTGCTAAATCTCTCCTGGTGGCCCTTTTTGGAGACAAAAAGCTCCAACACGCTTCCATTCCGGTTATTTATCATTTTTTTGCCTCCTTTGCCAAAATCTTTTTTTAAATGTTTCAAAATCTATCCGCTCATAAGCTTTTGTATCGACATAATTTAAGATAGCATAAAACCTGTCTTCATCCTGATAGCCGGGAGCGGCATAAACAATCTCGTTTTTGCCGTCAAAAAAGATTGAGGTTGGGTAAAAGTCATAGCCGATCTCTTTTGCAAATGCCCTTGCACTACCTTCAAACCCTTTGTACACGACTCGGTCATTTTCTCTAATATTTATATGTGCAAATACAAACTTCTTCTTGACCAGCGGCTTGACTCTGTCATCATCAAGCGTAAACTCTATCATACTTTCACAATACCCACAGTCAGTTTTATGTAAAAAGACAAACAGGTGCCTGTTTGTCTTTAGAGCGGTTTTTGCGAAGATGTCAAGATTTATCTCTCCAGCTGTTACAAAAGTCTGCAAAAGGGCTGCGAGAAAAAAAGCTTTGGCTGTGATTTTTGACATTGCGGCTATCTCTCATGCTCCCCAAAGGCAAAATTATTTAATTTTGCCTTTGCCTTTGCCTGTCTTGCCAGACCTGTCGACCCATGTCATCAACAGCTTATCGCCTTTTTTGCAGATGTCACCCTTGAACTTAAATTTAATAATCGGGTTCTTGGATAAAAACTGGCTTGTTGACATATCAAGAACAGTCTCTCCGTTGCACGTGGCGGTAATATGGGTGATAAAATTGGCTTTATCCCTGTCGCCCAGTTTTTTCTCTGCCATATTATATGTCGTCATTTCGTGTTTTGCCATCGCCTTAACTTTGACAATGCCTTTTTTCAGTTTTGCTTTTACTTTCATTATTGATGCCTTTTAATATTTTTAGTTTTTAAAAGCAAAGGGGTTAGCCTTCACAACCGCCAAGCGCAACTTCAAGCTTCTGATTGGCTGAATACAGTTTGCCGTCCTGGCCCTCCACAACAACCGTAATGCTTCCTGATTTACCCATTTTGATCTTAATAGAGTACTCTGTAATATCATGCTTACCGACACTGTATACGCAGACAGCTGCTTCAGGATTTGCATCCTGGAAAACGGCAATAGATTTTGCAGGTATTTTCGTGCTGAAATCTACAGGAATGGCCCCGCCGTTTGCTGCTACTTTCGGTGTTTTCAGCTTAACGCCTTCCGCTTTTGTTTCAGTGGTTCCGTAAAGAGCCTTCATGGCATCATCGACGGTATGTGCCGTCCATACCAACGGCTTTGATTTTCTAAAATCTTCTGCTCTTACGCTTGCCGGCGCAACGGCCAATACCAAAGCACCTACAGTCAGGCTTAAAAATGTTCTTCTTTCCATGGTTTTTCCTTTATTATTTACTTTTCTCTATCATATAGTCAACCAGCATTTTAAACTCTTTGTCACTTGCGCTGGCTCCGCCTTTTGCAGGCATACCTCTGATACCTTCAATACCGTTTTTATAAACAGTACTCATGCCTTTGGAGATCACTTCTGCCCATACCTCTTTATCTCCGGTTACAGGCGCACCCATACCGTCAGCACCGTGACACGGCATACAGTTGTCTTCATAATTTTTCAGGACATTAAAGCCCTGATCGTAATCAGGTTTTTTGGGAAGATCTCTCTCTACCGACATTGGCGGCTCAAATGCACTGATTCCGCCGTTTTGTATACGAACCACTTTTGCGGTTTTCTTTTGGCAGTTTTTCATACATCTCTTGTTTGGTTTGACTTTCTTTGCACCGAAGTTCGCAGGATTTGCATAGTACTTGCGGACAACTTCACGGGCATTCTTGCCATCAATATTCGGCTCAAAACCATTTCTGTTTGGCATTTTGATCTTTAAGAATTTTTCACGATCAAGAATATACTCATCATCAACCTCTTCACCGTCTATCTCAAACTCATTGATATTTAAAATATACGCAACAAGAGCATATGTTTCGTCACTGCTCAAAGTTTTTGATTTTGTATGCGGCATTGCATCTTTAATATACCACCAAAGCGTGCTTGCCTGAGGCCAGTATGACCCAAAAACACGAACCGGGCCATCTGTATCGGGCTTATTTCTCTGATTTTTCAGAGTTTTCTGAAGCTCATAGGCATTGCCTTTGGCAAGTGCAGGATAACCGCCGCCGCCTGAACCAAAATCACCGTGGCACATAACGCACTGCTCTTCATAAAGAGTTTCGCCATCCTCGACAGAGCCGCTGCCCTCGGGCAGTCCGGTTCCATCCGGCATAATGTCTTTATCCCACGCTTTTATCTCATTTGCCGTCGGAACACGGCCATTGTTGATTTTCATACCTGCTGATTGCGTGTTGACAAGATACGGGCCTGTTTTACCGTTTACTATAGGATAGTAAACACCGCCGTCAATGCTTGGTTTTGACGGCACCGAACTTGCCACTGCCACCGTAGCAACTGTAACTACAAAAGCAGAAATTACTGATTTACGATCTAATTTGAACATGATTTACCTCTCCTGTAGCTGTAACTTCCCAAGTCTCTACACCATTTCTATGGTAAACCGACTCGACACCCATGACCGATGTTTCTTCATCAACTGTTGGCTGAATATACCCTGCATCGTCCATTGCACGAGAAGTCAGAAGAAGAACTTCACCTTTTTTGTATTTGTGTATATAGCTCCATCTTGTCCAGGATTTTGGCAATACCAGGCCCTTCAGCTTAGCCTCTACATAGTTCTTGCCGCCGTCAAAAGAGAGATCGACTCCGGTAATCGTACCCATCCCTGACCAGGCAAGGCCTTCGATCTCGACTATATCACCGTCTTTAAGATCAGTCCATGGCTTTTCCGGAGATGGTGAAACCACAGTTGAATTCACCTCGTTTGCATAAAAGTGCTGAACAGCCTTTCCTGTCGGCTTCAATGCAGTATATTTGGATGTCTCTTCTTTGGCATACCACGGCTCTCTCGAAAACTCCAGACGCTTAAGCCATTTTACACACAGGTTTCCTTCCCAGCCCGGAAGCAGCAGTCTTACAGGATAACCCTGCTCCGGACGCAATGCTTCACCATTTTGCCCCCAGACAAGCATGGCGTCATCCAGTATTTTATCCACAGGAATACTTCTTCCCATTTCAGAGTTGTCACTTCCCTCTGCCAGCATCCAGTTGGCCTCCGGCTTTAGGCCGAGGTCTTCCAGTATGGTCTTGATATAAACACCGGTCCACTCAGCACTGCTCATAAATCCTTTGGCAAACTGTAAAGAGTTGAACTGTGGTCCTCTCCACTCCTGACCGCCATTTGCCGGACACTCGATAAAGTGGGTTCGATTTACTTTTGGATAACGTTTAAGCTGCTCCAGTGTAAGTACGATTGGCTTTTTAACCAAACCGTGAATCATCAATCTGTACTCTTTTGGATCTAT
>MZGN01000096.1 GCA_002085085.1 Helicobacteraceae bacterium 4484_230 | reverse complement strand
GGAAACAGTATGGCTTCGCTGCAGGAGGGGCTGGAGTCCCAGAGAAGCGGTGTAAGACATATGGCTGACTGGGCAGAATACAAAGGGTTTGAGACCCGTGTCTGTGGCATTGTGGACTGGGATGACTATAAATCGATCCCCAGAAAAAACCGGCGCTCCATGGGGCGGGTCGCTCTGCTTGCTGCAAAGACAATGCAGGATGCCATAGCGGACGCAGGTTTGAGTGAAGACCTCGTCAGTAATCCCCGGTCAGGAATCTCGTTTGGATCGACAATGCAGAACTCTATGGGATTTTTGCAGATAATGAGCCACACGGTCGCTGCAAATATAGCTGCAATGTTCAAGATTAGAGGACGGAATATTCCTGCCTGTTCTGCCTGCACATCTTCGTCCATGGCGATCGGAATAGGCTATGAGAGCATAAAATACGGTCAGAGCGATCTTATGTTTGTAGGCGGCTCCGAAGGTGCGCATGCATACAATGCGGGGATCTTTGAGATCATGGGGGCGACCTCCAGGCGCTATAATGGCTCACCTGACCAGACTCCGCGTCCGTTCGATGTCGGACGCGATGGACTGGTTACAGGTGAAGGCGGCGGCACCCTGGTCCTTGAGGAGTATGAACACGCTAAAGCAAGGGGTGCAAAGATCTACGGCGAAGTGATCGGGTACGCTACTTCATGTGACGGAGAGCATATTACATCCCCTTCTTTTGAAGGGATGGAGCAGGTGATGCGCCTTGCACTCGATGATGCCGGGATCACTTCCGAAGCAGTCGGTTATATCAATGCCCATGCGACATCTACTCCAAAAGGCGATATTGCAGAATCACATGCGACCTATGCCGTTTTTGGAGGAGATACACCTGTAAGCAGTACTAAAGGCTATATGGGGCATCTTCTTGGAGGATGCGGAGTCGTAGAGTCTATTGTCGGACTGATCTCTCTGCAGAGCGGTCTGCTTCCGGCAAATAAAAATCTTGTAACCGTAGATGAAAGCTGTGCACCGCTGGATTATCTCTTCGAGAACAAGGTGGGCACACACGATATCGTTATGAATAACAATTTTGCATTTGGCGGCATTAATACGTCATTGATTTTTAAAAAGATTTAGGGGATTTGATGACTGAAGAACAGATAATGGAAAAATTGACTGAAATATTGGTCGATGAGTTTGAGGTAGAGCCCGAAGAGGTGACGCCGGATGCAAATTTTTTTACGGATCTTGATCTTGACAGTCTAGATGCGATCGATCTGATCGTCGGTATGGACAAAGCACTCAAAATCAGCCTTAAGGCGGAAGATGCCCAAAAGATCCGTACCGCCGGTGAGTTTGTTCAATTGATAATGTCGAGGATATAACCTCTTATGGGTATAACGCTGCTCTATGTTCTTTTTATTGTCGTAGGGCTGCGTTTCTTTCCGCCGGCGCAGATTGGCGCAGTACTTTTCTTTATAGCGATATGCTGGCTGATATATGATCTGATCCGAAATTCGGATATACGCTCTCTTGCCGTACCGGTTTTTGCGGCAGTGATCGGTGCCGTTGTCTGGTATATAGATTCCGCACAGCTTTTCAAGGCACTGCCCGCACTTATTTCTGCACTCTTTTTTATTAAATTTACAGATGCTGTTGTAAGAGGAAAACCTTTTTTGGCTGCTATGGTTAAAAAGACGCCAAAAATAGAGTGGACAGAAAAGAAGCTGGCATACATTGACAGCTCTCACGGATACTGGGCGATTGTCAGCGGTATCAATACGGCCATTCAGATCATAATGCTTTTTGCACCGATGTCTGTCTGGGCGCTCTATACGACAGTAGGATGGTATCTGTTTTTCGGTACGGCACTGGCTACGCAGATCATTTACGGGAAAATACAGGGTGTTTAGTAAATTCATAAGCGGGTATATCTACGGGCTTTTTATCTTTTTGATGCTGCTGGCCCTTTTTACTGCAGGAACGTTTACGATTTTTGTATGGCTGTTTCGCGGGGATCCGAGATGGTCATTTCAGCTCGTCGTGCGGTTTCACTGGCGGCTTTTTTTAAAACTTTCGCCGGTGATCGGAAAGATAACTATCGTAAACCCGCATAATCTCAACAGTATCAAGCCTGCCGTCTATGTCGCTTCGCATCAATCCTCTATCGACTTCGTTCTTTTGGGAAGCATAATAGAGGATTTTATGACTATTTCAAATCATCCTATCAGTGATCTGCCTATCTTTATGAGAATTCCGCGTCTCGTGGGCGTGTATTATATGAAAAAAGGTGATCCTAATGCCGCAATAACGGTGTTTAACCGTCTGAGCCGAGGTGTTCAAAGGGGGGTCAATGTATTTATTTTTCCTGAAGGCACGCGTAATTTCAGCGATACACTGCTACCGTTTCACAAAGGCGCATTCCGCCTGGCAAAAGATAACGCTCTGCCGGTTATTCCGGTGATTATAGACGGCACCGGAAAGATCGTGACAAAAGGTTCAAATGTTGCCAAGACGCTTGAGCGTACCGATATACGGGTAAAGTTTCTCGACCCTGTATATGCCGACAAAGAGGAGACGCTGAGGAGTTTTATCCGCCGTGTCCGCGCAGTTATGCAGTCTGAGGTGAGCAAGTGTTTTTCATAGGCAAAGCTGTCGCCCTCTTAGTGTTTGTCTCAACGCTTCTTTGGAGTGGCCAGTCATTCAGAGAGCATCGCTATATCTACAGTATAGACAGACACTTGGAGATGAACGGCACGATCAGTTTTGAGGATGAAAAAATGGAAATCCTCTATACCGAACCGCAGTTTAGGCGCATTGTCTATGACGGCAGCAGTCTGGATGTGTATGGGCAAAATGGAGAACTGATGCAGCATACCGATCTCGAGAGTGATCCTATGATGAAACTCTACATGTATTTTATCTCCCAGCTTTATCGCGGTAATTTCAAGGCACTTGAGGGGAATTTCAGGCTTGTTTATGAGGATGACGGGGTCAGGCTGATACCCATTCCGCCTGCTGACAAAGTGGTGCTTGGAGTAGATGTGCTGCAAAGCGGCAGTACTATCAGCAAGATTACGACCAGGATGAGTAACGGTGATGAGATTGTACTCGATATTGCCCAGTAGAAGCGCGACAGTCATCTATCTGGCCGTTATGGCGATAGCGCTGTATCTCTTTTCTCCACAAAAGATCAGCACTAACCTTTTAACAATCTTCCCTCAAAACATCTATACCAGGCAGCTAAGTGATGCAAGCTCCCTGGAGTCCCTTAACCGGCTTGTCGTCATCTCCAAAGGTTTTGATGCCGCTTCACGCAAGCGCATTGAAGCAATTGCGCATAAGCTTGAAAAGATCTCTGCCGTCGAGAGTATGTTCTATAAGGCAGATGATATAAACTCGGATACATCCCGCTATCTGCAGAAAAACTACACTCAGCGTTGTCAAATAGAGACAGGGCGCCTGGATGATGAATATATCCGTAAAAAGCTGGGTGATATTTATACCGAGATGAGCACCTCGTTTCTTTTTACACCTATAAATACACACGACCCACTTGAACTTTTCACTGATCCGCTGCAGGGTACCAAGGCAGAAACAAAAAATGGATATTTTATCCTTTCAGATCGCGGATATATGTTGAGTGCCATGTTGAATATTGCAGTTTCCGATGTCTCTTCTTCACAAAAGTTCTATGATGAGATTCATAGGCTGGCAGAAGAATATGGCGATGATGTAACAGTGTTTGCTCCGCATTTTTTTACTGCAGAAAACTCCAGAAAGATCAAAGGGGAAGTCAACCTGATCATTACTGCGACGATGCTTCTGCTGCTTCTGTTTTATCTTTTTTCGCTGCGCGATTTCAAGATACTGATCCTGTCATCACTTGCGCTGGCCTCGTCACTTTTTGTGGGCCTCTCTGTTGTAACCGCTTTTTTTGACTCCGTATCCGTATTTACGCTTGCATTTGGCTCCGCGATTGCGATGATGGCCGTAGACTATCTGTTTCACTACTATTTTCACGGTTTTTATACTGCCCGGCAGAAAGAGTACAGAAAAGTCCTGTATGCATTTTTGACAACAGCGGGCGGTTTTGCGGTTCTGGCTTTTGCGGATTTTCCACTGATCAGACAGCTGAGCGTCTTTGCCATAGCAGCGCTGCTTTTCTCATATTTTCAGTTTACTTTTCTTTTTTCAAAATGGCGGCTCGTGCCCAGTGAAAAACGGCTGCGGCTGCCGTCTCCGGCAAAAGGGTATTTTAAGCCTCACTATCTGTTTCTGGCGGCCCTGCTTCTTTTGTCTGCAGGTGCTTTGCGGCTGCATTTCGATGGTGATCTGCGTAAACTTGATTACCAAAACAGTGCACTGCTTAGTCTCCAGGATGATCTTAAAGGTGCTGCAAACAACCGGATTGCCGTGCTTGTATATGCGGATTCTCTTGATGGAGTCATTGAAAAAGCGGAGGCATTGAAAGCACAGAACAGTACATTCTCGTCTATTGCCGATATCACCAGAAGCCGTAAAGCCTACCAGAAGTATAAAGATGAGCTCTCGCAGATAGATTTCGATAAACTTCGTGAAAAACTTGACGAACAGGGAAGGGCTCTTGGTTTCAGGAAAGGGCTGTTTTTGGATTCGTACAGAGCCCTGCAGAAAGCACCGCTGTATAAAACTGTCGATCTGGAGATTGCCAAAAGCATAGGCTTCGAGACAAAAAAACTGACTGACGGGTGCTGGTTAAGTCTGGCCTATATAGACAGTAACAGTGCTGCCGGCTTTGTGCAGGATAAGGATGTGGTCCTGTTGGAGACCTCGAAACTTTTAAAACAGGGGGTGGAGGGTGTACTTTCCCAGTTGTTGGCCATATCTGTCCTGACAATGCTGATTATTGCCGTTACACTCTATTTTATGCTTGGCAGATCGATGCTGCGGGCTATAAATTATGTTCTGCTACCATTGGGTATCATTGTTTTTGTTTTGGGTTTAAGCGGTTCTTTTTCGATCATGCATCTGTTTGCATTGATCATTGTGATGGTTGCCGGCATAGATTACGGTATCTATATGAGTCATCCGGAAGAGCAGACGGATGAGGCGATCTACTATGCCATGTTGACTACATTTGCCGGTTTCGGGATTTTTGTTTTCAGCAATATAGGTGCCTTGCATCATATCGGGATGGTGATAACTCTGGGAATCGTATCGACTTTTATATTGCAGCGTATTCAGCTGCGCAGGGGGTGAAATTGAACGATACTGACATTATTTATATCAATAGCCGCGGAGAGCGTAAAAACTATCTGCTCAGTGAGCTTAAAGAGAGTGTTTCGCTGGTCAAAAAAGATGCCGCCACTTTTGATGTATCCGATAAGCCTAAACTTTTTGCACTATTGTCTCTAGGTGTGGCTCCTTATGACAGAGAGGCGGGTGTATCGGCTTTGCCCGCCAGTGCGTATGCTGTTTTTTTTACATCCGGCACAACAGGTGTGCCGATGGGGGCGATCAAGCGCGAACAGAATATACAGGGTGAGTTGGTTTTTGACAGGTGTGATGCTGCCTCTTCGCCTGGGCTGTGAAGTGCTGTTTAAAGAGGAGTATCTTCCCCAGGACCTTTTAAGGCTGCACGAGGGAAAGAAAACACTTGTTATAACAAGCCCGGTCTATCTTAAATCACTGCTGCGCCTCAGGCGGGGGCATGACCTGAGCAATGTGCTTTTTCTCTCTTCTACAGGCCTTCTGCTTGAAGATGAGGTTAAGCAGTTTCAGCAGAGGTATTCCGGCAGGATCATTCAACTGTTCGGTTCGACCGAAACAGGAGGTATTGCTGTCAAAAAAGGGACTCAAAGCCTGTGGGAACCACTCGATGGTGTGCGTATCAGTCAAAATCACGAAGGGGTTATGATTGTAAACTCTCCATACCTTTCTACGCATCTGTTTGAGGAGAAGGTCTTTTTGACACCACGTCCATATATGACGACAGATATTATAGAAAAAGAGGGAGACTCCTTCAGACTGCTGGGACGTCTTAACGAGATTGTAAAAATATCCGGAAAACGCATCTCTGTTTTGGAGATAGAGTCATTTCTGGAAGAACATCCGGCTGTCAAAGAGGCGCTGATTGCAATAGAGCGTGACAGCAGACGGCTTAAAGATGAAACTTTGAATATCAAACTGGTTTCAAAAACAAAGCTGGAGAAGAAGGATGTTCTAGCACTATTGAAAGAGCGTTATCCTCAGATACATTTTGATTTTCATCTGCAGATGGTAGAGGGTATAGAGAAAAACAGTATGGGTAAAAAGGTAAGACGTTAATGAAAATAATTTTAGTTTTTTTACTCTTTTTAGTACCGTTTTTGTCAGCAGGCATTAATAGCTATGAAGCATATGTGGCTGAACAGATCGGCGATCAGGAGCCTCCATCAGCCTCTTTTGCCGTACTTCGCGGCAGTGAGATCATCTACGAAAGCAGCCGCGGTTATAATGATTTTCAAAAAAATCAGCTTACTTCCACAGAGAGTGCGTATCATATCTTTTCGCTGACAAAAATATTGACGGCTACCGTTATGATGCAGCTTGTGGCTGAAAACAAGATCTCTCTGGACGCTGATATCAGGGATTTTTTCCCCCGTCTTTGTGCAAAATATGATGATAAAAATACCACTATCACCGTTTTGAACCTGCTTAACCACAGTTCCGGTATCAGCGACCGCTCCGGGGATTACCGCTATATGTTCGATGACGAGTATTATGCCTTTATGCTCTCAAGCGGTGAAGAGTTCGAGAAGTGTATGGATCTGCCGTATAAACCAGGTTCCGAGGCCAAATATTCCAGTGCCGAGTATGTTCTGCTGGGTAAGATTATGGAGAAAGTTACAAAAAAATCCTTTGATGAACTGGTGCATGCAAGAGTTCTTGAACCGGCAAAAATGAAGCGGAGCGGGTTTTCATATAATGAGAAAATGGCTGAAGACCAGGTGTACGGCACGCTCAAATTTTTCTCCATTGTCGGCTTTGTCATGCGGATGTTCATGGAGGATGAGTGGCAGGACCGGTATGAAGGTACGACGCTCTGGCTGAAGCAGTTCAACGTAAGATGGCAGCCTGCAGGCGGCCTGGTAAGTTCCGTCCATGATATGGCACTGTTTTTACAGGCTTATCTGAACGGCTCTCTCTTTAACATAGAAACTGAAAAGATATTTCTTCATACTCCTGCTGTCAAGGTCAACCAGCTCTTTTCGGATTATGATGATGTACGCTTTGGCATAGGATGGTACCAGCTTAAAAATAACGG
>MZGN01000095.1 GCA_002085085.1 Helicobacteraceae bacterium 4484_230 | reverse complement strand
GGATGGTTATACTCAAGTGGATATTGCCAGGTATTTGAATGTATCTAAATCATTGATTTCAAAGGTGATTGGCAGTGGAGATTCATTCACAGGGGTGTAAGATGATGAAAAGCAATTTTTTAAATATCAAAACAATAAAAGTTTTGGGAATCGGAGTGATAAGTTTTTTATTAATGTTTACATTTTTGTCGTATTATGGTTTAAAATCCTTAAAATCAATCATGAATGTTTTTATACCGACAGTTTGTGTAAAAGGTGTTTGTGTAAATAAGCCACATGATTGGATACCGCTTATAATGAAAGAAGATAATGTTAGTAAAATATTTGGGATAATTCCTGAACAATATATATTAACTAATATGGGTAATACTTATCTTGATGGTGTTTCCGACGGAATTTTATTAGAGTACAATAATACAACAACCATCAGTCTTATCAGGTATCCTATGGATCTAAATACAAAAGAATTTCTAACAAAAAGTACTAAAAAATATAAATATTATTTACTTGACAGTGAATATGGTTTTGATATAATTTTGCTTCCAAATAAGGAAATTGCCTTTACAACAAATTTTAAAAATATTGGAATTGTTGAAACACTGATTGATTCCTTTTAGTTTTTCTCTCGTTCCCAAGTTTTAACTGTCACCAGACCCTATAGGGTTTGATGGTGGGGATACGTAAAATACACCCCTGGGGCAACATCTCCACTTTATAGAAAATAGAAAAGAGGTCGGCCACCACCAATAAATTCTCCTAAAAACTGCTTTTACTATTTTATAGCACCATGACTCCTGCCTTCGCAGGAGTGACGGGAGGACTGAACTTATAAGGACGGTAAAAAAACAAACCGAGTCATCCCTGCGAAGGCAGGGATCTTAAATACAAATGGCTGTTGCACTCTGGGAGTGACAGCTTTGGCTCTTCTTTACGATTTTTGAGGTACTTTTTCTAAAAAAGTAGCATATCTATGTTCCTTTCTTTTTAGAAAAGAAACCAACCCAAAGAAAATCGCCGTTTCGCAAATCGCTCACTGCTCCCGGCGATTAGACGCCTCCGCAGTGGCTTTCAAGGAGTGCGAAACGGCAGTTTATGATTAATTTATTTACTTCAACGTGTTGAAGTGTGTTCCTTGTAAGCCGCCCTGCGTCCGATTTTTGAGGTACTTTTTCTAAAAAAGTAGCAAACAAGCATCTCCAATACTTTCTTTTTGGAAAAAAGAATTTAAAACTTATACTTAATGTCCTGACCACTTTTGCCTTTTCTGTGTCTTTTGAGAGGCTTGCATCAATGTTTGCAAGCCTCTCAAAAGGTAACCAAAATAGAGATTATTCCCCCAGAAATATCTCCTTGGCCCGCTCAAGATCCTCAGGCGTATCTATTCCAAACCCGGTACTGGCCACTTTGACCATCGTGATCTTGTGCCCGTGATAGATCGCTCTAAGCTGTTCCAGTTTTTCTATATCTTCAAGCGGTGCATCGTTCAGCGAGCAGAAGTCATGCAGGCTTTTTTTGGTAAAGCCGTAGATGCCTATGTGCCCAAAGTAGGTAGCCGCTCCGCTGCGGTTGTAGGGAACCGGACTGCGGGAGAAGTAGATGGCGTTTAGATCATCGTCGAGGACAACCTTGACCATGTTCGGGTCCTGTGCGGCCTCGGCATTGATAGCGTTGTAACAGCTGCCCATGATAAACGGAAGTTCATACTCTTTTAGCAGGTTTAGACGCTCTATCAGCAGCTCTACCACTTCAGGCTCTATGAACGGTTCGTCCGCCTGGATATTGATGACCAGTTCATCATCCGGAATGCTGAGCAGCTGGGCACACTCGTTGATCCGGTCGGTTCCGCTTTTGTGGGTCGTAGAGGTAAGCATCGCTTTTACCCCGTGATGTCTGCATATCTCTATGATCTCTTCGTCATCGGCTGCGACGACGACGCTGTCTAGATGCATTACCTGTTTTGCAGTGCGCACCACCATCGGCAGTCCGCCAATATCTGTGATGACTTTTTTTGGAAAACGGGTTGAAGCCATACGTGCAGGAATAATTATCATAATCGGCCTTCTGTTATAATTGCAGCTATTATAACGCGAAGGGGATAAATGCTGCTTTATCAGCCGCAATCAGGTTACTGCTACAACAGTGATTCCATATTTTTGTATGACTTTATCTCTTCATTCAACCCAAAAGGACGCATGCTTGATGTCGGTGCCGGATGCGGCGTTGTCGGCCTGCTGGTGGCAAGGGATAATCCTAAAGTGGAACTCGAGGCGGTCGAGCGCCAGTCGGCATTTGTGGAATATGCTTCCAAAAATGCAGAGGTCAACAGGATCAAATACAAGATATACCATAAAAATTTTTTGGATTTTACCGATGGGCGCGGCTATGACTATATCATCTCCAATCCGCCTTTTTATCACGAGGGCGCTTCACGCAGTGAAGACGAGATGCTTCACGGTGCACGCTACAATCTCCATCTTCCCATCAAAGAGTTTGTCCAAAAGACAGCATCTCTTCTGCGTCCGCAGGGCCATTTTGTCTTTTGCTATGACCCTCAGCAGTTCGCACTTTTATGCGCGGCAATAAGCGATGCAAAATTAAGAGTTGTTGATGTACAATTCGTTCATTCAAAACGTGACAGGAAAGCATCTCTAGTATTGGTGCATGCGCGTAAAAACTCAAAGTCACTTATGAAAGTATGGCCGCCTTTTTTTGCCTTTGACGAAGATGAGTTTTCCGAGGCGTCACAAAATCTCTATAAAAAAGCAAGGACGCACAGTATAAAATGTACGATTTAGTACGCAATGACGACTATCCCTATCTGTTTGATGCCAATGCCTGTGCAGAGTGCGGCGGACGGTGCTGTACGGGTGAGAGCGGAAATATATTTGTCTCTGCAGGCGAAATCAGAGAACTTGCTTTGCTGAAAAAGATGAGTGAGCATGATTTTATAGAGTGCTATTTGGAAAAAAGAGGCTATAAGTATTCACTTAAAGAGAAGCGTATCGGCGATTCTTACGACTGTATATTTTATGATCGTCAAATCAACGGATGTGCAGTTTATGAAGCGCGTCCAAAACAGTGCAGAACATTTCCGTTTTGGGACTATTACAAGACAAGGGTGGCAGAGTTGAAACAGGAGTGTCCGGGAGTGATTGATGCGTAATTTACTGCTTGTTCTGGCAATGGCACTCCTTTTTCTTGGATGCTCATCAGCAACACCCAAACCAAAACCAAATGAAAAAGTATTTGAGCAAGAAGATATGCTGATAATGTTCGCGCTAGATGCCGAACTGCGCAAGCATTTTGACGCGGCAGCTGAATATTTTAATATTTTGTATGAAAAATCCTCAAGAAAAGAGTACAGAGACCGCTACTATACAAATATGCTTAGAGCAAAACGGTATGAAGATGTAGAGAAGCGCATTAAAACGGTACTGAAAGAAAAAGAAGATGAGGATAACGACATACAGCTTCGCCGTTATCTCGTAGCCGCACTGGTTGGAGAAAAAAAGCTTGAAGAAGCAAAGCCGATCGCCATAGATATAGCGGCAAAAACCAAAGAGAGCCGGGACTATGTTGTCGTCAGTGACATCTATGTCCGCCAGGAGCGTTTCGATACGGCTCTGAAATACCTTGAAAGTGCCTATCTTATAGATTACAATGAATTGATCCTGGATAAAATGGCTGTCGTAATGTTCGTCAACCTGCAGCGCAAAGAGGAGGCGATAGCCCAGCTGGAATCACACAGCCGCCTGCACGGATGCTCCAAGGTTATATGCGGCAGACTGGTGGGTTTTTACAGTGCCCAAAATGATATGGATGGTCTGCTCAATACCTATAAACGCTACTATTCGGAGTTTCATGACAGTGAGACCGCAAAGGCGATTATCTATATATACTCATACAGAAAAGATTTTGTTTCCCTGCTGCAGTTTCTGGAAGAGACCGGTGAAAATGACGATCTTCTTTTAAAGCTGTATACCAATGCAAAAAGTTATGATAAGGCTATAGCACTTGCAGATAAATTATATAAGAGTGAAGGTGATATCGTCTATCTGGGCCAAAGTGCTATTTTTGAGTTTGAAGGCGCAAAAGACAAGAGTGACAAAGCTATGCTGAAAAGCGTGATCTCAAAACTGAAGAAAGTTGTCAGCGAGTATGATGATGCTCTGTACGAGAACTATCTCGGATATATAATGATAGATAACGGGATAGATGTAAAAGAGGGGCTCATATATGTTCAAAGGGCTCTAAAAAAAGAGCCTGATTCACCCTACTACCTGGACTCATTGGCCTGGGGGTACTATAAACTGAAAGAGTGCAAAAAAGCGGATGAGCTGATGAAGCGTGTTGTTGATGACATCGGCATGGAAGACGAAGAGGTGTCGAAACATGTCAAAGCGATCGGTGAATGCCTGAAGCAGGGTGCTTCGCACAGTAAAGAGTAATTAGTGAAGAGTAGGGGTCATGGGTTGACTTTTTTCAAGAAAAAAAGTAAAGCCTTGACCTCATTAGTATAAAGGAAACAGATGATTTTAGACGATATTATCAAAAAGACCAAAGAAGATCTCGCAAAACGCGAAAAAGAGTATACGCTTGACTGGCTCGGGCGTTCACTGGCATTTAACGCCCGTGTTCCCCGTGACATACTTCCTCATCTTACGGCAACGCCGGATGAGCCTTACCGCGTTATTTCGGAAGTCAAAAAAGCGAGCCCTTCCAAAGGGGTGATACGCGAGGATTTTGACCCTTTTGCCATTGCCCAGGGCTATGAGCGCGGAGGTGCCAACGCTATCTCTGTGTTGACAGAGCCTCATTTTTTCAAGGGTGATCTCGAATATCTCTCCGGAATCCGCCGATATGTGGGCATTCCGCTTCTCTGCAAGGATTTTATCGTTTCCAAATACCAGATCCTCGAGGCAATGGTATACGGGGCCGACTTTATCCTGCTTATTGCCAAGGCGCTTTCAAGAAAGGATCTCAAAGAGCTTCTGGCCTACACCAGGCATCTCGGCATGGAGGCCCTGGTAGAGGTCCATGATAAAAGTGATCTGACAAAAGCCATCTACGCCGGTGCTGATATAATAGGCATAAACCATCGCAATCTGGAGACTTTCGAGATGGATATGGAGCTGTGTTATAAACTGATTCCGCTTATTCCAAACGGCAAGATCATTGTTGCGGAGAGCGGAATATATGAGCATGGGCAGCTGCAGGATCTGAGCAAGGCCGGTGTCGATGCTTTTCTCGTCGGCGAGTCGCTGATGCGCCAGGATGATGTAGAGAGTGCACTGCGCTG
>MZGN01000094.1 GCA_002085085.1 Helicobacteraceae bacterium 4484_230 | reverse complement strand
CATTGGAGTATATACTCAAAGAGATAGCCAGAGGTAAGACAGTGGCAGCAGGGGAGTGCAGTTTCAAGGCTGATGTAAAATGAGTGCGATGAAGCGGTATCTGATTACGGCCATAACTATTTTTATACTGGTATCTGCCTTTTCTTTTTTGCGCCTGAGGCTTAATCCGTTCTTTTCATATCTTTTTGCGATTAACATAAGCAGTTTTCTGCTTTACGGCATTGATAAACTTACTGCTCTTTACGGGCTTAAACGTGTTCCGGAGAGGCTTTTGCACCTGACGGCTCTGCTGGGGGGGTCACCATTGGCTATTCTCGCACAGTATCTGTTTCATCATAAAACGTCCAAAGCAAACTTCCAGTTTGTTTACTGGCTTATAGTCTTTCTCCAGGCAGCTGTTGTTTATATCGTTATGTATACCGATATGCTGAAATATCTTTTTTAGATGTTCACTTAACAAAAAAAGTTGTAAAATAGTTAAAAATTAGCAGGGCATCTCTAAAAATCTATGCAGACATCAGGGTTGTCCTGAAGAAAGGGTTGAAATGAAATCCTGGGTTTTTAGATGTGCATGTTTGATGCTCGCCTGTTCTGTACTGTTGCAGGCTGAAGATTTAACAGAATCCGATATTGTTTCAATATTTGATGATGCAACACAGCAGGTTACGCAGACAAAGCTGAATATCGACCACACTCCTTCTGTAGTCAGCGTATTAAATCATGCAGAAATGGGTGCGCTTGGTATAAAGACGCTTTTTGAGGCACTTTCGATTCTGCCCGGAGTCGAGACAAGTATCAATCAGCTGGGAATTAAAAAGGTTGTTATTCGCGGCTTTGACAATCCCATTACCTACACATTCGATAAAGCGCTTCTTATTGTTGATGGCGTCAGAATAGAGATGGGAATGATGGGTAACAGTAGTTTTTATCTGGATCTCCCCATAGATGTCATAGAGCGCATCGAGCTTCTTCGTGGGCCGGGTTCGGCACTTTACGGGCCCGGGGCTTTTAACGGTGTTATAAATGTGATCACGCGTCAAAGCTCTGCTTCCGGCAATGGCGTTTTTTTCAGTTTTGGCAGTGACGAGTATCTGATGGGCGGCCTGCGCCAGCACTATAAGATAGCCGAAGAGACGGTACTGCATGCAGATCTTTATTATCAGAAAAATAAAAAGATGGTTTATGCAGGTGATCGGTTTATTCGTACCAGCGTGATAGACCGATATACTTTGCAGCCTATACCTTTTGAGCGTGAGCCTGAGAGCAACGAGGTGCTTGATGACTACAGCCTTGCTTTTTCCCTGCAGCACAAACAGTGGACTTTTAAAACAAGGATCAAAGAGAATAAGCAGGGAAATTTTTTCGGGTGGGATGAATATCTGGAGCTAGGTACCGAGAACAGGGCAAAACAGCAGTATCTGTTTGCACAGATCTCTTATGCCGATCGCCTGACAAACAGCTTGAGTATAGATTCGAAATTAAGCTATGGTTATTATAAACTTGCTCTCGATGCCCAGAACTATGCCCTTATACCATCTGTCCGACTCAGGACCCCGTATAATTTTTCCATGAAAGAGAAGGAGCAGAACTTTATTTTTGATACAAGTTTGGCACTATCATCTGTTGATGATCATCTTTTCACTGCGGGACTTTACCTTCAGTCACTGCAGGAGATATCAAATTCGCTTGATGACGATATTTCTCCATATGGCAGACGTGCAATGTTTAAAGGGGGCGTAAAGCGTAATATCGTAGGTCTTTATGCAAGAGACGATATGGATATCAGGGATAATTTGAGTGCCGTGCTTGCACTGCGTTTTGACTACTATACAAAAGAGAAAAATCTATACCCCAGCGCCCAGATTGGACTTGTATATAATGCCAACGAGCAGTTGAATCTTAAGTTGAATTACGGTCATGCCTACCGTCTGCCGTCGTGGATACAGCAGTATTCTGTCGAGTATGGTCCGGGAGACGGCATGAGAGAAGGCAATCCTGATATCAATGCCGAAACAACGGATACTTTTGAGGCAATTGCTATCTACAGGTATGGTCATCAGCACCATTTGCAGGGAAATATCTATTATTCAATAATCGATGATGTAATAGATATATATGATGAGGCCAACGGTATCGACACTTATGCCAATCAGTCATCAAGATCTTCATATGGAGTAGAGCTTGATTATACATTTTTGTTTGGTACGCAAAACCGTTTAAATATAAATTTTACATACAACAAAACAATATACATAAGTGTTAAAAAGCAGATAGAGCAGACGATGCCGGGTGTAGCACAGGTCATGGCAAAGGGCTCCTATCTGCACTATATTACCCCTATGGTGTCATTCTCAACTTTGGTAAAATATATTGGAGAGCGTCCAAAAAACCATGAGTTTGATGACAGCCAGACCAGGGAAAATCTGGATATAGATGCCTATGCGACAGTAGATTTAACACTGAATGTGACAACCGGAAACCATTGGGATATTCATGTATCGGCTAAAAATCTTTTTGATGCCGATGTGTATTATCCCAGTGTTTACAACCGTCATCCCGGGGGTATACCGAGGGAGGGAAGAAATTTCCTTTTGCAGACGGAGTATAAGTTCTAATGAGATATCTGCTGATACTGATCATGCTGTTTTCAATAGCCGGCGGCTATAGCTATAATGATCAGTTGATGCAGATATATGCCAAAATTGCCCCTCGTCTCGTTCTGATGTCCAAAATGCCGTATGTGCTACCAAAAGAGTCGATAGATATAACTATTTTATATGAAAAAGGGGATGAAAGGGCAGCTGAAAACTTGCGAGAGAAAATGCTGGAGATTTACCCCAAGGGCTTGGGAAACAGAAAATTGGAGATAGGGCTGGTGCCGTACAGCATGTCCGAAAAACTAAAAAAGGTATCACTGTTGTTTCTGCTGGAAGGTGATGCCGACTCTGTAAAAGCTGCACTTGACTTTGCAGGAAAAGAAAAGCTGCTGACAATCTCCTATAACAGAAAACTTCTTTCGCAGGGAGCTATTCTCTCTCTGTATATTGGTAAAACCGTAAAACCATTTTTAAATCTCGAAGCTGCCAAAAGAAGTGACATTGTATTTGACAGTGTTCTGTTTAAGATTTCAAAGATATATTCATCAAAAGGTTCCCAATGAAGAGGTTTACAAGCATAAGAAGCAAGGTTCTGGTAGCAGTTGTGTTGTTTATACTTGCTTCATTTGGATTTGTAGAGTACTGGCATACCAGTTTTGTAAAACGTCAGTTTCTTCGTTCGGAAGAGGCCCGTAATACACTGCTTATAGAAACTGTCACTCCGGTTTTAGGGGTCAATATGGCCTTTGGGCTCGATGGCGCAAATGACAGTTATCTTAAAAGCGTTATTTCGAAGAATTCCAATATTATATCTATCGTACTTAAAGATGTTGATGGTCGCAGGATATATGCTTATGGTAACAATGATATTGGAAAAAATAGCGGTACATTGATTAGCAGAACAATCAATGACGATGCTACAGGCACTGTTTTGGGGTCAGTGGAGATCCGTTTTTCAAATAGCTATTATGAAGAGCTGGTCTCCAGACATGAGCAGTTTACGCGTAGGTTTTTTGTTGTAATGGTTCTGATGCTTGTAGTTTTGATCTGGCTTCTCAACCGTGCTTTTTTACCTATGGTAAATTTGATTAAAAATGTCAGGTTATTTGATCCCCGGAAGGACGGATTCAACATGAAGAGAACCAGAAGGACAGATGAGGTAGGGGTTGTACAGAATGCACTGGTTGATATGATAGAGCGTATCCGTGATTATACGAACAGGCTTGACAGCATGACGGATACCCTTGAGCTTAAGGTCAAAGAGAGAACCGAGCAGTTAAAGCACAAGACAGAGAAGCTTGAGAAGAGCAATAGTGCTCTGGCAGAAAAGATAAACAAAATAAAAGAGCAGGAGAATCTGCTGATAGCCCAGTCGCGGCTGGCTGCAATGGGGGAGATGATGAGTATGGTGGCCCATCAGTGGCGTCAGCCTCTGGCAACTACGACTCTGATGATAACGGATTACAATATCAAGTCGATGCTCTCCGGGAAGCAGAAAGACGAGCGTGATGAGATTATGCAGAAGATATCAGACATAATGATTTATCTTTCTGATACGGTAGATGATTTTCAGACCTATTTCAAGCCGGAAAATAAACTTGAAAAAGCAAATCTTAATGAGATTGTGCGGCGCGGGGTCAATTTTATCAAACCTCGCCTGGAGCGCTTTGGTATAGAACTTGTTTATACAGGTGATAAAAATGTCTGGGTTGAGACCTATGTTAATGAGCTTGTACAGGTGATAATAAATATCTGCAATAATGCAATCGATGCGATAGTTGAGGCTGAATCTGGCAAAAAAACAATAACCATCGAGATATCAGAAGATAAAGATTGTAAAAAACTATCCATAAGTGATACCGGGGGAGGGATGTCAAAAGAGGTTATGGACAGAGCTTTTGAGCCTTACTTCAGTACGAAAGGGAAAAATGGAACCGGACTGGGATTTTGAGACTTAGAATATTCTCCCATAGTTTGTAGCCGCTATCATTAAGATGGACCCCATCGATTGTATATTTTTTTATCAGCCCTTTTTTGCTGTCAGTAAAATGTGAGTAGAGGTCTACATACTCTCCCCACGTTTTTTTGCCTCTATTTTAAGAAAAATATTCAATGCTGTTACTTTGTCGTTGATCTCTCTGGTCTGGATATCATCGATAACAGGAAGGGTGGAGAGAATTATCAGCCGTTTTGTCTTTTTATACCCTGAAGCAGATCATTTATGCCAATCATCAACACTATCGTTTCAGGTTTTTTGTCAAGAATGTACTCCATGCGGTATAAAAGTCCGTCTGTGGTGTCGCCGGCGATCCCGGCATTGAAGTGTTTTCCAAAGCGGCTCCAGTTGTGATAGTCGGTCAGGCTGTCACCCAAAAATAGAAGGTCGGTCTGTTTCATCTGTTTAAGCTCATGCAGTTTTTTCTGATAATACGGATAGTCTGTCGGTGCTCCGGCAAAAAGCCAGAGGGGCAGGATCCACAGCAGCAGGCTAAGGGTGACGGACTTTGACATTGGAGTTGAGCAGCCATCCGATCAGTATCATCAAAAAGATGACTATGACAGGAGCGATGAGGGTGTATGCGGCTGCAAGATAGACAAACCAGAGCAGTATCGCACCAAGCGGGGTGGGAACCCCTACAAAATATTTTTCTACCTCTCCTGCATGGGTGCTAATGTTGAAATGGATAAGGCGGCGCAGGCCAGAGATGACATAATAGATACTGGTAGCAGAGGCGATAAGAAACCAGAAGCCTTCAAGATGTGCAACGTAAACAGCCTGAAATATCAAAAAGACCGGAACCAGGACAAATGAGAGAAAATCGGCAAAAGAGTCAAGCTGGACGCCGAATTCATTTGAAAGATTGAATTTGCGTGCTATCTTTCCATCAAAGATGTCAAAAGCTCCCCCGATCCATGCAAATGCGATGGCAGCCGTGAAACTGTTTTGAGAGATCATATATGTTGCGATCAGTCCGGCTGATATATTGACCATCGTAAAAAGGTTGGCCAGGTTGAAATGGTTTTCGGGACGATAGAGAAACTGCATCCAAATCCTTTTTCTGTTTTGCAAATTATAGCAGGAATATGGATCGCGGATTTTAAAAGACGAACCGGCTGTCCGATTTTTTGCTGCTCACCTCGTTTGGGCTGGCCTTCATCCAGCCGGATCTTGTTTCACCTTCAACTTTGTCAAAATTTTCAATATAGGGTTTGATGTCAAGAAGCGGTGTGCCGTCAAGCACGTCAACGCCTTTTATCGTAACGATATTGCCTTTTACGCTGACAAGTTCCACGACTGAAAGGCCGATGCTGTTAGGATGCATAGGTGTCCTGGTGGAAAATACCCCTCTTTGGGTATTGGTCGGATCGTTAAACGGAATAACACTCAGTTTCGGTTCTTTGACTTTGTGAAAATGGTAGATCAGATAGACATGGCTGAATCCGTCAAGATCTTTCAGCCCCTCCGTGTACTCATCTTTAAATTCGATAGTGGCAAAGACGTCGCGTGCCCCTTTGGGCTGTACGGGCATGTTGACCAGATCGCAAAAAGGTGAGTGGATAACACCTATTGGCGTAAATGCAATATTCATTTTATACCTCTTTTATTTTTGTCCATCAGATATTAGAATAATAAAAACAGTGTCCCGATCAGCAATGCGGTCGCAACATTAATGAGTTTCAGCCAGATAAATGCACGTGTAGAGACTGCCAGGAGCGGCAGGGTTCCGTGCCCGTCCTGGGAGATTGAGCTTGCCAGCAGAACGGCAAACGGAATCAGCCCTTTGGCATACATGGTGACAAACACCATGTGCGGACCGGATTCGGGAATGATCCCGATCGCTGCCGCACTCACCAGCACAGTGGTGACATTTTCCTGCAGCCAGGTTGCGATATCAAGATACTGCTCCATATACTGCACTACAAGCAGGGCACCAAAGGTCCATAAAAAGATACGAAGCAGATGTTTTTTGATCACATGGGCATACAGATGCTCTTTGAGGAAATGCTCAGGCACTGTTGTGATGATGAAAAGCGACATCAGTGCGCCAAGGGTGAAGGTAATTTTTTTCCAATCCCACTCCTGCGGTCCCAGTCCGCCCAGAAAAACACCAAGCAGAAAAAAGCCGAAAAGTGTGATCAGAAAAGCTCTTTCAAAACTGATATTTTTAAGCTGCATAAGGATGTCTCTGCCTGAAAAACAGCGGCACTGTTTCTTTTCGTGCAGTTCGAATCCGTGTTTTACGTTCAGCAGAAAACTGCCCTGGTTTTTAAATACGGCATCGACTGCGTAAGCGACCACTACGGCCACTGCAAACAAAATCAGGTTCAGCCAGATTGTTTTGGCTGGAAACATGCTGAGCATAACAAAGGCTTCATCACCGCTGGTCGCTATCATCGCAGCGACAAGCGCACCAAAACTGACCATCCTGTGCGAATAGAGCGATACCACCGCAAATGCACCGAGGCAGCCCGGTACTACGCCCAAAAAGGCGGCCAGGACGTACTGGCCAAGACGGCTTTTCTTTAAACTTTTTTGCCACTCTCCGTGGGTCTGCACATTGATGTACTCGATCAGCAGCATCATCATCAGCACAAAACTGGTGATCATTACGGCATGCTTGATTACTCCGATGATCATGCTTTCTCCCGGGCAGGATGAACTGTTTTACCTGCGCCGCCGGCTATAAACCTTTTTGCAAAAGCGTGTCGAAACCTGTCTATCGCCATATCTCCGCTGCAGTGTGTCGGGCAGACAAAGGTGATATCCATTGCCAGCAGTTCATCTACGGCCTGTTTGATTCCGGCCTCATCTTTATACATCAGGTGAAAGCCGCCGATTTTTACCGATCACCCTGACACTTTTGACCATTGTCTTCAGGTCTTTAATCAGATGCTTTGAGAGTGACAGAGGCGCTATGATCTCTACGTCGGGATTCATCTCTATAGCAGAGTCAAGCCCTCCGATATGGTCCCAATGGTGATGCGAAAGAAAAAGCGTGTCGACTTTTTTGATATCTTTGCCCAGTTTGTGCATATTTTCCAGCAGTACTCTTCCGTTGCTGCCGGTGTCGAAGAGGATCGTTTTCTTTGGTGTCTCAATATAGCATGAGAAGCCCCATAGTGTTTTTAGTCCATTCTTGAAAGGGTAGTTGTCAAAAACAATAGTAATGGAGATATCACTGCTTTGTATCATATCAGGCCCCCTTGTCTGTTATAGTCAATGTGTCGAACAGGTACCGTTTCCGCTGCTTTTTTCCAGTTCGCCCCTGTTGAATCTCTCTATACTTTTTTCGACCGTCGGTGAAACGGTATCGAAGTAGAGGTCGAGCCCTGCTTTTGCAAACCCCTGGGCAGGACTTCCGCCAATACCGGAAACAATAAGGGCATCCGGGTTCAGACTCATAATGTTGGTAACAGCGTTTCCGCATGCTCCGCCGCTATGTCCGGGGTTGGCGATCCCCTCCACGTTTGCGATTTTTTCATTTTCTATAGTGATTACCGTATAGAATTTTGCTTTTCCGAAATGTGCCCCTCTTTTGGAGAGATAGCCCATATTTTCATCTGTAGGAAATACCAGTCTCATTTTATATCCTTCTCTTTCTGCCTTTTCAGGCTGTTTTTTAAAAATTTATCTATAACTTCATCTGCCTCGGTACCGTCTGTACGGCTGATCTTTTCAACGCTTATACCCAGGCTCTGCAGTGCTTTTTGCATGTTTTCGCCGACGGCCTGTGCCAGTATGATATCGCACCCTTCCAGCTCCAGTATGTCCTGCCTGTGATGCCTTACCTCCTCTTCCGAGTTCTCTTCATGGTGGTGCGCATGCTCATGCGAAGCTGCATGTGCGTTGACGATCACTTTTTCAAGACTGCCGTTGTCGTATATGGCAAAGTACGGTGCTCTTCCGGTTCTTTTAAATATGGTTTTTTTGTCTATATCTACCGGTATTATTATTTTCATTCCGCCTCCTGTTTTTGGCTTTTTTTGTCCTGGTTCCATAGAATCTGGCCCAAATAGTGTATTCCCTCGTGAAACGGCACCCCCCGGTCGCTCCAGAGGGCCGGTTCGTTAAATGCAGTTTCTATAGCTGCTTTCTCTTTTTCCAGGCAGTGGGTCGAAGATTCATACAGGTATCTCTCCAGTAAGACCTTTTTGCCGGTGTGGAGTTTTGCGAGAAACCACAGGGCGAGGAAATCTGCGGAAAAATGGTTCAGTATCTCTTTGCTGAACTGCTCGAAATCTTTATAACCGCTCTGTTCGAACTCATCGAGTATAGTGCCGATAAAGTCCCAGAGTCCATGCAGCGGCACCGCCATAAGGATAAGGCGTGCCGTTTTTTTGCCGTTTGTGTACTCTCCGCCGAGAAATAGGCGTACACTTTTTTGCGTAGGCCCGAAACTGCCGGTTCTCAACCCCACGAGACCTATGTCGACGTGCTGGTGCCTGCCGCACCCTTTGAGGCATCCGCTGTATCCTAAAGTGACATTAAGCTTTTCAAGCCGTTTAAGCGGCAGCTCTGCAGCCTCTTTTTTCATATCGAAAAGGGCAAGACTGCAGTACCTGCTTCCGGCACAGACGGTTATACATGAACTTCCTTTTTTGTTTTGAAAAGGAGAAGTTCTGTTTTTTAAACCCAGGAGATATAGATTCTGATCGATTCCAAGTCTGACAGATAGCCGGTTTATGGTGGCGTATTCACAGATTTTGCCCAGCTCATCAGCACCAATCTCCCCAAAACCGCTTCGATAGCAAAAGGCATAACTGCCGTCTCGCAGCTCTGTTATCTTTCTTGGCGGAGTTTTTTTGCCCAGATATGTTCCGGCACTTTGAAAATCCCTGCTATAGAAATGCTGCATATACATTTTGAATTTTTCTATTCCTGTCTGTTGAAGCAGGTGGAACAGCCGTGTTTTCGAGCGTGTTTCCCTGAGTCCATGTTTGATATAGGTCTTTGCTACTGCTTCAAAGAGAGATACGACTTCTTGAGGAGGTACAAATATATCGGCATCTTCTGCCATTTCACTGTTTTTGCCGCCCAGATAGAGGTTGAACCCCAAAACACCGTTTTTTTCTGCAAGCGCAAAATAGAGATCATTGCTGAAAAAAGAGTGGCTGCTGAGTCTGCTGCCGCAGATGGCTGTGTTAAATTTTCTGGGAAGAGTGCCTATATAATCGGGATTTTTTAAAAAAAGTGCCTCCATCTCTTTTATAAGCGGGTATGTCTCTATTTCACTCATGTTTCCCTGGCCGTCAAAGAGATCCGTTACAATGTTTCGAAAATTGTCCGTAAGTGTCTGCCAGGTGTTAATGCCGGATTCTTCAAGCTTTTCTCTGATACCCAGTATATTGCCTGCATTCATGCCATGCAGTTCGATCTGTGCGCGTGCGGTTATGATTATGCGCAGAGAATGCTCTTTCGCAAGAGAAGCTATTGTGCCAAGCTGACTCAGGGAGACTCTTCCGGCACAGATGCGGAGTCTTAGCATGAAAGCGTCAGGGGATAGTTTATGGTTGTAGATACCAAAGTTTCTCAGATAGAAACGCTGCTCTTCATTTAAGTTTTCAAGGTCCAGTGCAGCGATCTCGGGAAGAAACAGATAAGGTTGCAGTTTGGCTTTGAACCTCTCGATTTTATTTGGTTTTATACTCATCCCTCAGACCGTCGCTGCATTTAAAGGCACCTTTTATTTTTTCTCTACAAACTGTCCGCACCCTTTTGACTCTGTGCCCGTTTGGTTTTTAAAAACAGAAGCAGCATAAGCAGTGTACCGCTCAGCGAGAAGAGCAAAACGGCATCCATACCCAGGTGCTCCCAAAGTATTCCCGATACAAAAGCACCCGCTGCACCGAAGAGGGTGATGCCGGCACAAAAAACCCCGTAGAGTGAGCCTTTGTTAACAGGCTCTTTTGCGATGAAAGTTCTGCCGGCATTTAGTGACGCTACCGTAAACAGGCCGAAAAATGCATAGGCAATCCAGGTGGCCGAAGGGCTTTTTGCATAAAGAAGCAGTTGGGCCGCAAGCGTGCATATGTAGGCGAAAAGCATTATTTTCCTGCTTCCTGCTTTGTCGATCCAGATGCCCAGCCTGTAGCTTGTCAGTGTCTGGGTAGGCGTATAGACTACAAAAAGCAGTGGGATCATGACTGTTTCTATGCCTATGCTGCTGGCTTGCATGGTAAAGAATGCTTCACTGAAAACAAAGAAGACAAAACCAAAGTAGGGCAGAAGTGATTTTGCCACATACTTGTCTCTGGATGTCAGTTGGAATTTCTGTACTTCCTGATTCTCTTTTTTAGCCACATTTTTGACAAAAAAAGAGAACCAGTACCAGACCGGTAAGGCCGGGGACCAGCGTGGCCAAAAAAGAGTGTGCGCATCGTATTTTCATTTTGGCCGAAGAGAAAAAGTGCGCCAAAGAGGAGCAGGGTGCCGCCAAGCTCCCCTGCGATATCCAGAGTTTTGTGAAACCCGAAAGTCCTGTCTGCTGCCTTCTCTTTTGCATAAGAGGCTATGGGCAGGTCTTTGGGCGCGGAGCGTACCCCTTTTCCAAGCCGTAGTGCATAGGAGAGAAAGGTTGCGATGGCGACAATGGCACCCAGCTTGTCATACCCTTCATGCAGTACGGTAATGGCAAAAATCGGCAATATCGGATTGATCATGGCCGAGGCTATATCGGTAAAAAAACCGACCCAGCCCAGAATAACGATATTTCTGTCGATACTCTCGTGCATTGCACCTCCATGTACCGGCAGTTTATCGCATTTTTGCCCAAAACCGGATTCATAATTTGGGTAAAATCATACAATGGAGTTTGTCAATGAGTGTCGATATAAGCAATATTGCCGAAGTTAACCACGATTATGCGATTCATCTTGCCAGAAGCGGCGATATTGTCATTTATGAAAACGGCACGTTTAAAATAGCGGATATTCATAAGCATAGCTCTTTTGAGGCAGTTGATTTCTGGCGCAATATCTCACTTTCTGCTGAAATCCTGCTAAAAGCCTGTCTTCTCCGGCACCACGTCGCTTTTTTCCGTAAAAGGGCGCACGGGGAGTATGGTGAAAAGGTCACTGCCCATACCAATCCGTGGCTTGAAAAAACACTAAAATCGCTGCAGATCGATTATGTGGCCCAGATCAATACGGGCACCGTAGGTACTGCCTTGAAAAGTGCCGAAAAAGAGCTTTTTGGCAAGGTGCCGGTCGAGCCTGAACATGCATCCCTGATCCTGCAGATGTTTTATATCATCATGCGGACCCGCCGAAACCGCAACAGCCATTTCTTTTTTCCAAATCAGAGTCTCATAGATGTCGGCGAAGTGGAGATGCTCTATCTGCCGCTGCTCAACAGGCTCGAGGCGATATATGTTCTATAGTTTCTCGACCACTCCGTCTCTGCTCAGATAATATACGTCAAAATCATCTGCGATGAAGAAGACGCCTTTGTAGCCGTGTGCTATCTCGCTGCGGATATCTTCTATACCCATGCTGCCGGTATCTCTGTATCTGGGATTGATGTGAGTGGCAATGAGGTTTTTTACGTGCCTCTTCTGCGCCGCTTCCGCCAGCTCTTTTGCCGTAGTGTGCAGGACTTTTTTGGCTAGATTATCGTAGGCACCTTGCGTATAGGTGCACTCATGTATCAGCAGATCGATGTTTTGCATATAGCTGCCCAGGACATCAGGCTTGCTGTTATCGCCGGCTATGATCAGACTTCTTCCGGTTACAGGTTCAAGCATAAAATCTGCCGGTTCCAGTTTTTTGCCCTGAAATATTATACTTCTGCCTTTTTTGAGTTCCCCGTAAAGCGGTGAAGGCTCAAGCCCGGTTTCTCTCAGCTTCTTTTCGTCAAGCTTGTTACATGTATCGTTCTCTTTGATATAAAAAGCGAAACTCTCTATGGAGTGTACAAGAGGGAGGACCTTAAGCGTAAATTTGTCAAATACAAACGTCTCTTTGCTTTCAAATTCTGTAATCGTCAATTTATAGCCCAAATATGCCTGTGAGAGATCCTTTATGACACATTCGAGGAATTTTCTGATCCCTTTGGGACCATATATATTCAGCGGTTTTGTAGATTCGTCAAGTTTTTTTGTTGAGAGTAGTCCCGGCAGTCCGAAATAGTGGTCTCCGTGCAGATGGGTGATAAAGATTGTGTCGAGCTTTCCGGCGGAGAGCCTGCTGCGAAGGATCTGGTGCTGGGTGGCTTCGCCGCAGTCGAAAAGGTACCATTTGTTGTCCTGTTCGATCTCCAGTGCCAGAGCGGATACGTTTCTCTCCCTTGTGGGTTTGCTTGCGCTGGTTCCCAAAAATGTCAGTTTCATCAAACCCCCGATTTGCATATTGGTGCAGTGTTTTTGTCATAAGCATACCAAAATACGGTAATATTGCACTTATGAAGCACTACTTGGTACATATCTTGCTTTTATTGGCGCTTTTGGGGCAACTGGGCCACTCTTTTCATGTTCATCATGACAAAGCGGGCGGCCAGTGCCCGATCTGCATCGTCGATGATATCAGCAAAGTCACGATAGACCATTATGTACCGCCGGTATTTGAAAGCAGCGGATATCAAATATCCGTACAGTCGCGGCAGATACAGTTGTGCCGAAGTGCTCCCCGCTGCCGTAACAGAGCCCCTCCCAAACTATTTTCCTGATTATTACTTAAGAACCTGACCAATTTTAAAGCACTCCTGAAGCTATGTCCTGCTTCTACAGCAGGGTTGATGGGTGCATGATATATAAAGGAGACAGATGAAGCCGGGAGTATATATTTGCCTGATAGCTTTAGCACTTATGAGTGTTGCTTCGGCATCGCAGAATACGACATCCATCCGTGCCCAGTACGAGATGAAAGATTTTAAAAATTCAAAACAGAAAACTGAAGGAACTACCAAAACCCTGACACTGAAGCAGCTTTACAATGCCCATCTGTTCAAAGCAGCCTATGAGCGGACTGATACGGAGACAAAACCCTATATACCAAAAGACCTGGAGGTAAAAAAGCTGTTTGCCCGCTACGGCTACCGTATTGACGGGCAGTGGGGTGTTTATGGCGGATATATCGCCATTGACGACAATCTCGTTTCGACCGACGGCGGAAAGATTTACAGTCTGGGTGTGCAATATGCCCCGTCCGGACAGCTTGAGTTTGCAATGACCGGCTATTATGGAGATTATGACATTATGAAGACTTTTCAGATAGACGCGAAAATGCTCTATCGCTATGCTTTTGGAGAAGTTAAAAGCCGCAGTGTCATTATTGTCAAGCAGATAAATATCGATGATTGTCAAGAGGGCTCTATCTGCTCCAATGCCAAAAACAGCTATCTTACACCGGGTTTCATACAGAGCCTGGTGTATCACGGCTATTTTGCAACTGTCGGCGCATTTTTCGGCAAGCGCGTTTTTGCCGTGATGCATGACGGCTTCAAGGTTCAGCATCATGCGATGGAGTTTGACAAAACGATGATGGCCGCACTGGGCAAAAGATTCGAATCGCTGGAGCTGATGTTAAAATACGTCTACCAGGAAGCCGAGGAGCTGCCGATGAAAAACAGTGGGGTGGAGGTTAGAAATACCGTTATAATGCTGGGATACCGTTTTTGACCATCCGTCACGGTGCCTTTATGTCAATATGATAAAGTAAGAAAAAGATATTTCAGAGGGTAAGATATGAAAAAGAGGCTGCTTGCGGCACTTATGCTGGCTTCACCGCTTTTTGCCAATATGGCTTCACTGCTGATCATGCCGACCGATGCGACTGTTGTCGCAGGAGTATATGTCGGAAGCTCTACCGTTCTTTCGAGAGTGAAAGTAGAGTCAACCAATGCGAATCTGGACGGCAGAATAGATGATATTGACGATACGGCACTTTTTGGCGGGGGATATCTGGGGTTGCAAAATAAGCATTACCGTTTCAGTGTCTCCTATGATATTGACGGCAATGATAATCTTGAGCTGCAAAGGCTGTTGATCAATTTTGATTACAGGATAGGCGTGCAGGGTGGCTTCAGGCCGATGGCCGGGTTTGGTGTCGGCGCCTCTACAAGCAGGTATAGTATGGATGCCAGAAAGATCAAACAGGACAAAGGAGCTATTGCCGTTCGAGGCGGAGTGGAATACTTTATAGACAGCCACAGCAGTTTGGAGTTTCTGGCAGAATATACATATATGCTCGACTCCGGCGGAGACAGTTTTTACAGTGATGATGAGTTTACCGATTATGATATAACAAGTCAGCATTCGATTATGTTTCGCGTAGGTTACAGTTTTACATTTTAAAAAAAATTACAGAAAGGACAGAAACAAAGATGCAAGAGTATCACTATACAGCCAGAATCTACGACCCTCTCCTCTCCTCTGCCGTCCGTCCAATCCGAAACAGGATTGTCTCTTTGATAAAGCGGTATAAATACCGTTCGATTTTAGATGTCTGCTGCGGTACGGGAGAACAGCTCAAATTGCTAAAAGAGCAGGGTATTGAAGGGGTGGGTGTTGACTTGTCGGAGGCGATGCTGAAAGTCGCCGGACGGGGAAAGCACAAGGCCGACTGTTTAAACCAGGATGCTTCGCAGATGGAGTATGGCAAAGAGACGTTCGATTTGGCGATGACGACATTTGCCCTGCATGAAAAGAGCCCTGAAACTGCCCGTGCCATTGTCGAAGAGATGCTGCGCGTTACCGCAAAGGGAGGGGATATCCTGATAGTGGATTATGAACTGAGTGAAAAAACTTCACCGCTCTATAAAATGCTGGTCTATATCATAGAGCGGATCGCCGGCGGAGAGCACTACCGTAATTTTAGATCCTATATAGATGCAGGAGGACTGCCCGCTCTGCTCAAAGGCACTTCCCTGACAGAGGTAAAACGGTACTATTTTGCCAGACACTCCATAGTACTGCTTCTGTTGAGAAAAGAGGCTTGAATAGGGAATAGGGAATAGGGAATAGGGAATAGGGAATAGGGAATAGGGAATAGGGAATAGGGAATAGGGAATAGGGAATAGGGAATAGGGAATAGGGAATAG
>MZGN01000017.1 GCA_002085085.1 Helicobacteraceae bacterium 4484_230 | reverse complement strand
GCTGAGACTCCTGCCTTCGCAGGAGTGACGGGAGGACTGAACTTATGAGGACGGTAAAAAACCAAACTGAGTCATCCCTGCGAAGGCAGGGATCTTAAATACAAATGGCTGTTACACTCCAAGGAGTGACATCTTTGGTTCTTCTTTACGATTTTTGAGGTACTTTTTCTAAAAAAGTAGCAAACAATATTCCTTTCTTTTTAGAAAAGAAAGTAAAACAAAGAAAATCGTCGTTTCGCAAATCGCTGCTGCCGGCGATTAGACGCCTCCACAGTGGCTTTCAAGGAGTGTGAAATGACGGTCGTTATCTAATCAATACACTTTGATTCATCATATGATACTCCACGATTACCGTCTAATGGACAACCATTACCATATGCTCATCGAGACTGAAAAGGAGAACCTGTCAACGTTCATGTGAATAGTGGGTGTCAGCTACTCGCAGTATTTCAACAAACGCTATAGAAGATAACGTAGAAAATTCCAATAAACTAACGACAGGAGTTTTTTATGAAGAAGTCGCGATCTGGCCAAAAGAGTATATGAAAATATAAAGCGGAAGAAGCGGTATTGCCTGTCCGAATTTACAGAAACGGCCTCAGCACCTCGATACTCAGTCCCATTGCAGTACTTTCAAAGCCTCTGACCTCTTTAATGTAACGCTTGCAAAAACCCTCTACCATACATGCGCCGGCTTTACCCTGCCACTCGCCTGAGTCCAGATAGTACTCAAGGTCGTCTCTGTCGAACTTTGTAAAGATATAATCGGTCGCCGAAATATCTATCAGCTTCAAAGAGGATGACTGATAGATCATGCATGTGATTATGGAGGTTACGCTTTCACTCTGTGTCAAAAGGATATCCCGTGCCTCATCTATACTTTGTGCCTTTCTGAGAATCTTTCCCCGTGAGGCAACAACGGTGTCTGCAGCCAGGACCGGGTAGTCTTTATAGCTGAATCTGCCGACTGCCTCTTCGAACTTTCCTACAGATGCATGATAGACAAAACTTTTCGGGGTATCGGCTGTGATCTGCTCCTCATCATAATCTACCGGACTCTGCACAAAAGAGATCCCTGCCTCTTTTAGCAGTTTTGCCCTTGTTTCAGAAGCGGAACAGAGACGGATTGTTTGATTGTTCATAGATTATGTGTGTGAATAGCGCAGAACGACACCAAGGTAGATGGCGGCGGTACCGAGAGCGATATTGACCGGAACCATGTATTTTCCGATCATTCCAAGCGCCTTTGCCGCAGACGGGAAGTCACCTGCGTCAATAAATCTTTGTGCTCTGTTTCTGCGCAGGATCATTACCGTGAGGTTGGCTGCCATCACCATCCAGATCACCTCTTTGACATGCACGAGATTGTAGAGTGTATATGCCGTCTCGCTGATCACATTGCCTGTAGTGTCCACTGCAGCCTCACGAAAACCCCAGCCTACTGACATGATGACGGCCGTAACTATCAAAATAATAACGAACGGCACGACTATGGCGAACAGACGCTTCAGTGCGTGTGCTGTACGCGCCAGACGCAAAGGCGGTTCCAGTTCCAAAAATGAATGATGGGCCGCAAAACGCATAATTACCATACCGCCTACCCAGATAACGGCGCTAAGAACATGCAGAAATACTATCTCTGTACTGTACTGCCAGAAAAACTCAACCATCCAGGCCTTCAAGAGTTCAGCTCTTTCTCTACATATGCTTTTGCCGCCGTAATGGCATCGGGCAGCCTGGAAGGATCTTTTCCTCCGGCCTGCGCAAAATCAGGGCGTCCGCCGCCGCCGCCGCCAAGTATGGGAGCGATCTCTTTTATCCACTCCCCGGCTTTAAGAGGTGCATTTTTAACGCCGGCAGCGATCATTACTCTTCTTTAAGCATCTTTATCTGTTCTTTGAGCTTCTCCACTCCCGAGATGATATCACGGTTTTTGACCGCACTTTGTGCTTCATTCAGAGTATGGCGCTGCTGCTTGAAATAGTTATAGGCTGCTTTAGAACAGACAGCCTCTATACGGCGCACACCCGCACTGACACCGCTCTCTTTGGTTATAATGAACAATCCTATCTCACTGCTGTTTTTCACATGCGTACCGCCGCAGAACTCGACGGAAGCATCGCCGAAACTGACGACACGGACCTTGTCTCCGTACTTTTCGCCAAACTGTGCCTTGGCACCGCTCTTTTTAGCCGCCTCTATCCCCATCTCCTCGGTCCTGGCGGCAATGCCCCGCTGCACTATAAAGTTGACCCTCTCTTCTACGGCAGCTATCTCTTCATCACTCATCGCCTTTGGATGGGAAAAATCAAACCTCAGCCTTTCTGCTTCCACCAGAGAGCCTGCCTGTGAAATATGCTCGCCCAGCACATCATAAAGTGCACTGTGAAGCAGATGCGTTGCAGAGTGGTGACGCTCTATCTCGCTGCGGTTTTCATCCACGACCGCATGGACACTGTCTCCCACATTTATGGTTTTCAGGGCACGTATCTTTGAGAGATTAAGACCGAAGAACTTTTTTGTATCGAGAACTTCAGCGACATCTCCCAGCCTGCCGGTATCACCCGTCTGGCCTCCGCTTTCTGCATAAAACGGTGTCTTGTCCAGCAGTACCCACCCTTCATGGCGTGCATGCAGACTCTCCTCCCGCTCAAAAGAGTCGCTAAGCAGCGCAAGAACCTGTGCGTCTCCGCTCCCTTTCCAGGCTGCTTTCGCGCGTTCTCGCTGCTGCTGCATCAACTGCCCAAACGTCTCCGCATCCAACTGCATCCCTTTTTCGCGCAGCATATCCTCTGTCAGATCCAGCGGGAATCCAAAAGTGTCATAAAGCTTGAATGCCGTCTCTCCGCTAAAGACATCTTTGCTTCTTTTTATCTCTTCGTTAAACAGAGTGATACCGTCTTCTATCGTTTTGAAGAACCGCTCCTCCTCAAGCATTATCTGCTCTTTTACTGCAGGGCTCTTCTGGGCAAGATACGGATACTGATCACCCATCAGTTCAACTACGACATCGACAATCTTGTGCATAAACGGCTTTTTCAGGCCAAGCAGGTAACCGTGTCTCACTCCTCTTCGCAAAATACGGCGCAGTACGTAACCGCGGCCCTCATTGGAGAAATTCACCCCCTGTGCAAGCAGGAAAGTGACGGTTCTTATATGATCTGCGATAACCCTGTAACTGGCGCCGCTCTCATAAACATACGGTTCGCCCACAAGGGTTTCTACTTTTTTGATTATAGGCATAAAAAGCGAAGACTCGTAATTGCTGAGCACACCCTCTTTGACCGCTACCACACGCTCCAGCCCCATTCCCGTATCTATTGACGGCTTGGGAAGCGGAGTCAGGTTACCTTTGGTGTCACGCTCAAACTGCATGAAGACAAGATTCCATATCTCTAAAAAACGGTCGCCGTCTCCGCCTAGATAATCCTCGGAAGAGTTGAAATTCTCTTCTCCCTGATCTATAAATACTTCCGAACAGGGTCCGCACGGGCCCGTATCTCCCATCTGCCAGAAATTATCCTTGTCTCCGAGACGCTTGATACGATCCCTGTCTATATGTTTTGCCCAGATCTCGAATGCTTCGTCATCACTGTCATGTACGGTAACCCAGAGCTTCTCTTTTGGAAATTTCATCACATCAGTGACAAACTCCCATGCATAGGCGATCGCTTCCTCTTTAAAGTAATCTCCAAAGCTGAAATTACCCAGCATCTCGAAAAAAGTATGGTGGCGCGCGGTATGTCCCACATTTTCCAGGTCATTATGCTTTCCGCCGGCACGGACACAGGTCTGACATGAGACTGCACGCGGATTTTCAGGCGGTGGGACCTCTCCCGTAAATATCGATTTGAACGGGACCATTCCCGCATTGTTGAACAGCAGTGTCGCATCATCCGGTACCAACGGTGCACTCTCTACAAGCTCATGGTTCTTTGATTTAAAAAATTGCAGGTAAGCTTCTCTAACATCCATAATCACTATCTTTGCGAGGGCACAGGCCCTTTAATGTTTGCGCGATTATAGCTAATTTTTTGTTTGACGCTTCTTTTTCTTGTGGAGATAGACATATAGGGAGATGATGAAAAGAACGGTTGCGACGGCTATATATGTGATCTGATGGAGGTACTCTTTTATCAAAGCTTCATTTTCACCGATCGTATAGCCTAAAACGATCAGAATAAAGCTCCATATTCCCGCACCGAGTGCGGTATAAAAAAGAAAGTGCCTCATATTCATCCGGCTCAGGCCCGCGGGGATCGAGATAAGCTGGCGGATTCCCGGGACAAGCCTCCCCGTAAAGGTGGAGACGGGTCCGTGCGCGGCAAAGAAATCATCCATTTTATGCAGAGTCGAAGGTTTGATGAAAAAGTACTTGCCGTACCTCTCCAAAACATTTCTGCCTATCCACAATGCACCATAGTAGTTGATCAGGGCACCGCTTAAAGCCCCTGCAAGCGAAACAAGAAAAATCACGATGAAATTCATCTCGCCTTTTGCCGCAAGATAACCTGCAGGGATCAGCACCACCTCACTTGGAAAAGGGATAAATGAGCTCTCTATGGTCATCAGCAGAAATATGCCGGTATACCCCATACTGAAAATCGTATCTACAAGCCACTGCACCAATGAAGCTAACATGCACACTCCCTCTCTATAAACTCTATGATGCTCTCGGCGGCACCCTCTTCGCAGATAGCCATCACACCCCTGCTCTTTTCGCTCAGATCACTGTTTAGAAGCGACAGTATATCCTCTTTTTTCAGCTCACTTTCACGCTTGCACCATGCAAGATCCATATCGGCCAGATATTTGGCATTGTAGTACTGGTGGTCGCCGGCAGCATACGGATAAGGAATAAAAAATGCTGTCAGGCCGTTGGCACAAAGCTCCCAGAGGGTGCTGGCACCTGCGCGGCTTACAGCGAGGTCACTTCTTGCGAGCAGGGAGTGGAGCTCTCTTGTAAAACCGTAAAGCTCCACATCACACCCGATTTTCCCATACTCTGCCTTAACGCGCTCATAGTCGCGCTCTCCGCATTGGTGGATGATGTTGATACCGCGACCGGACAGATCGGGAGCCAGCTCCAGTGCCAGATCGTTTATAACTCGGGCACCCTGGGAGCCTCCCAGGAATATTATCGTCTTTATACCGCTGCGCACTCTTGCCGTCTCAAACAGAATTTTTGAAACCGGATAGCCTTTAACGGGGGAGTTCTCATCATACGAACTGAAGAAAGCTTTTGCGAAAGGCCTCAGCATCTTGTTCAAACGGCCCGAAACTGCGTTTTGTTCATGTATGTACAGCGGTACCCTCAGGCTCAAAGCGGCAAACGATGCGGCTGCGGCAGAAAAACCGCCGACACTGACCACTGCATCCGGAGCGTACCCTTTTATTATGCGCCGTGACTGCAAAAAAGCGGTAAATATCCTCCATAGTGCGGCTGCCTTTGCAAAACCTCTTCTGTTTACCACTCCCGTGGTCTCCAAAAACCAGCTTCTAGCAAAACTTGAACCTTTTTCAAACCACACGCGGTCCTGCCCGGAAACAGAACCGATAAACACGGCCTCATGGCCACGTGTCCGCAAAGCTTCGAGCAGTGCCTCCGCTATCGCCAGATGGCCACCCGTTCCGCCGCCGGTTATAATAAATCTCATACTGTTCTCATCTGTATTTCATCTTTTTTGAAGCCATTATCACCATACCTACTCCAACCGCCATTGCAAGCATGGATGATCCTCCATAGCTAAGAAGAGGCACGGCGATCCCTTTGATCGGTGTCAAACCGCTTATGCCGAAAGCATTGATCAAAAAGGCCAGAGCGATCAACAGGCCCACGCCAACGCTAAACAGCGAGAATATCTGATTCCTGCTGCGGTTTGCAACCCTGAAGATCCGCTGCAGCATAAACAAAAACAGTGCTGATATGACCAAAATACCCATAAAACCAAACTCTTCAGCTATGCCTGAAAGAATGAAGAATGGCCTATCTGATAGGGTTCCTGAAACGCCTCCACTCTTAAACGGCTGCCGATGGATTCCGGAAAAAATGCCAAAATAAAATCCTGGGTCGATGCCCACCACGACTTCACCCTGGCTATCCTGTGCTCCTGTGTCACTATCAGAACCGTCATGGCGATCAAAGACAGGCTTATCAGGGAGATAAAAAACTTGAAGCTGCTTCCCGCAAGCATCAGCATAAACAGCAGGCTCAGCCCCAAAACGGCCACCTGGCCAAGATCTTTCTGAAACAGCGCGATCAAAATGATAATTACGACAAACAAAAGCGCATACGGAATAAAACGGATGTACTCTTTCTTGATCCCCATATTTGCATGATGACCAAGCTTGCGGCTGAAACTCCATGCCAAAAAGTAGACAAATCCTATCTTGAAAAACTCTACCGGTGCGAGAGAGAAGCCGAAAACCTTGATCCAGCGTTTTGCACCGCCTACCTCACTAACCAGAAAAGGCGGCATAAAAGGCATGGCGGCCATCAGCAAAAATCCTCCGATAAAAAGTGTGAGTCCGAGCCTCCCCAACCAGACATCAGGGTCCAGCTGGGCAAGAGACCACATGATCAAAATAGAGATAACGCCAAAAATAAACTGTCGTACTACAAAATGAAACTCATTGTAGTCAAAGAGGAGAACAATATATGCAGAAAGAGAATATACCATTACAATACTGATGGCGATGATAACAGAAGCGGTTACAAACAGTACTTTATCAGGCATATAGCAGGCTTTTTAGCGGAATTGTACCTGCAGTGTGCAAAGAGATATATGAAAAAAGCATATGTATACCCACTTTATTATCGGCAGTAGTTGTTCTTGAGCCTGTAAATTCTCTGGCCGTTGACAAGCAGCGCCCTGTATTCCCTCTCAAGCCTATAGCCTGTCTTGACACCGTTGCTGAAATTCAGCCTCAAACTGCCATCCTCTACCGACCACTTCCCTTTTTTCATAATCTCCATCCTGGTGCTGCTTGAAGCGACTGCTTCATGACTTTTCAGAACAAATGTACGATCGCTGCAGAGCCATATCTCACGTTTTTCACTGTAGGTTCCGCTCTGCTCATAAAATATAAAATGTTCTCCCTCAAGCTCCTGCGCAAACGGGGTGTCTGCATTACTCTGCTGCCGCAAAGCCGTAAAGCTGATGCTTACAGCCATTTTCAACATAAAATTCTCCATCTCTACGGCATCTTCGGCTGCATAAAAACCTGTCATAACGACGCCACGGCCCTGGGGACCCAGGATTACATACACAACAGCTTCATCTGAAAAGTCGGAGCCGTTTACTATATATACTCTTCTAAATACGGTACCGCTGATCTGCCTGATGAGCTTTGTGGGAAAAATCTTCACTCCCGAATCATATTCGAACTTTCTGTTGAGATATTGAGATACTCCGGAAATATCGATACTTTGTGTACTCATAACAACCTGCATCGAACTGCCCTGCTTCTGCAGAAAAAACGGTCCCTCTTCACCGAGAAGCTGGGCACTCCACCCTTCAGGAAGAGCAAATGCCACGCCATAAGCGTCTGCGCTCAGCTTCAGCGGGCCTTCATACTCCGTATGCTTCTTGATCTCTACGGATGACAATGACGTCAGTAAAACTGTCAACAGTAAAAACAGTAGTCTCATTTTCCCCTCCGTAGATTTTTCGGATCTGCCGTTTTTGACGACAGTATTATTCTGACAGCATAACAAAAAAACAGATCTCTTATCAATCTCTTATGAGTTTAGCGATATATTCTATTTTTAAATCGCTATACATCGGGATACCTCTATCAATTATGACCAATAAAAACAAAGCCAAAAAAATCATTACCCTTTTTATGCTGCTGGTCTTTGGATTTGTCATATTTATCAGTAAAATACTCTACACCTCGATAACCCCCAGGCATACACCGCATCTTTTTACTTCCGACACCTCAAGGGCGCAGCGCGGCTGCATCATCAGTAAAGACAATTTTCATATAGCCTCTACCCAAAAGCTGTATAAAGCCGTCGTAGATACCAGAAATATCGATCCCGGAAAATACGAACTGTTTGTGGAGCTCTTTTCCATCTACAGCGGGATGAAAAAAAACAAAATCAGGCAACGGCTCAAAAGGCGCAAAGGAAGCGTAGTGCTTAGCTACAGCATCAAGCCGAAAACGGCGCAATACCTGAAGTCTCTCGCTTTTGAACTGAGACGGATGAATGTTTTTGTAGAGTATGAAACGCCGGGCGGGCGCCACCTGATGCATGGACTGAACATTGTCGAGAGCGGTGAGGCAAGGGTCTATCCGTATGGGGATCTCCTGACACCCCTGATAGGATACCCGCGAAAGATCGAAGAAGATGGCTATACACGGATACACGGCATAAAAGGGATAGAAAAAAGGTTTGACGAAGAGCTCAATCCCATTCAAAACGGCTATCGTCGCGCACCGAGGGATGTAAACAACTACCTCCGCCTGACAAAACAGAGCAAAACAGTGCCTTCGCTCAACGGCTACGATGTCCATCTCAATATTCCGGTAACACTTCAGATACGGATCGAAAAAATGCTCAGCCGGATGAAAAAGGAGCTTGACGCAAAAGAGGTCTATGCAACCGTCATGGAGTCACAAAGCGGCAAAATCCTCACTCTTGCCAGCTCCAACCGCTTCAGGCCTACATCCATCAGAAGAAGAGACTACCCATCTCTGAAGACAAGTGCGATCGAATACAGTTTTGAGCCGGGATCGGTACTCAAGCCGATAACGTTTGCCATACTTATGGAGCTGCAGAAAGTCAACCCTTTCGATATTGTAAATGTTCACAAAGGGCGCTACAAGATAGGCAGAAAAACCATTACGGATGAACACAAGTATGAGTGGCTGAGTGCGGAGAATATTATCGTCCACTCCTCGAATATCGGAATTGCCCAGCTTGCGCAGAAGCTTGACAATATTGAGTTTCACCAAGGTCTGATGAACTTTGGATTTGCCCAGAAAAGCGGTCTCGACCTGCCGTATGAAAGGGCGGGGAGAATGCCCTCCAACCGCCAGCTCAACTCCCAGATCTACAAGGCTACGACAGCCTACGGCTACGGTATTCTCGCCAATCAGATGCAGATTATCAAAGCATACAATACTTTCAACAATAATGGACGCTTTGTCACGCCTGTTATCACGGAAAAACTGACAAATGAACTGGGCGAAGAGATCTCTATAGAACAGGAAGAACCAAGGCAGATAATATCAGCTTCGACTGCCGCGCGCATGCAGAAAATACTGATCAAGACGGTAAATGAAGGTACGGGTAAAGGGGCTATCACACCGGGCTTGATCATAGGGGGCAAAACCGGTACCGCGCACATAGCCTCCAAAGGCGGCTACGCCAGACGCTACAACAGCTCTTTTATAGGTTTTGCCAACGACGGCCTGCACCGCTACAGCATAGGGGCAACCGTCATTGAGCCGAAAAAACAGCACTTTGCCTCATTGACCGCAGTACCGGTCTTTAAAAAGATTGTCGACATAATGGTCAGTGAAGGGTATCTCAAGCCTTCTATATACAACTCTGCCAAATAGCCTTTTTATCGGTTTGAACCGGATGTATGGAGGTTTTTTTTGATCCAGGCGGGATCGAAACCGGTTTTATGCCTGTCGCCGATTATCAGCATGGGGACCGCAAAGCCGCCGTTGTCTTTGTATAGTTTTTTCCCGTAGCTGCTGCGCTCTATATCATACTCCTGAAAAGCGATGCCGTGCTTTTTCATATACTCCTTTGCCTGCCTGCAGACCGGACACCATGATGCCGTCAGTATGATCAGCTGTTTATTGTATCCGGCCGTATTGCCGGATTCGGAAGATGATACCGCCGCCTCTTTTTCCATCTGCTTCAAATCGTTTGCCATATTTTCCAGATAGGGATCTTTTGCGGCCTTTTTAGGCCTCTTGCCGTAATACTCTACGGCCAGGCGCTTTACACTCTCCTGCTCAAAAAGTGCATCGAAATGCAGATCGACGATCTGCCTGAAAAGGGCATAATCATCTTTTTCAACAGCAATTCGGAGCTCATGCTTCAGCAGATTTAGAATCTCACTGTATTTTTTGTCAAGCATTCTCAAAGAGGTGTGGTAGAAGCGGATCGTCTCCATCTCGGGCAGTTCCGAACTTTCTATATCCCTGCCCAGCTGCAGTACTTTTTCGGCCTCCATATGATAAAGTGCCGCTTTATCTTTCAAAGGGCCGGCAAAAGAGGTGCCGGACAGAACGCTGTCTGCCTCATACAGGGGTGTACCGAGCCGTGAAAAAAGTTGCGGATACTCTTTGGCGGCCAGCAACGCTACAGTCATACACAGCAGCAGTAATATTGTTTTCATCATTTGCTATATCCAGATATTGTCCAGCAGTCTTGTCTTTCCGACAACTGCCTCTACAAGAATGATCGTATTATCGATCTCCACATGTTCTATGGGTTCAAAACGGCGGTTTACTACAGCCACGTATTCAACCTCCAAAGGCTCGAGTATCGCATGTATCTCGGCCATAATCCTGTCGCTTGCCTTAATGTTCTGCATAATGAGCTTACCGGCACGTTTTAATGAAAAAGAGATTTTGAGTGCCTCTTTGCGCTCCTCGCTGCTCAAGTAGACATTGCGTGAACTCAGGGCCAGACCGTCATCCTCACGTACGGTATCCATAGCCACTATCTCTACATCCATAAAAAAACTCCTGACCATCTCGCTGATCAGCATCAGCTGCTGGGCATCTTTTTTTCCAAAATATGCCCGTGTAGGATTTACGATGTTGAGCAGTTTCATAACCACCGTAAGCACACCGTCAAAGTGGCCCGGCCTCGATCTCCCCTCCAAAATATAACCCCTGACATCCGGAGCGGTTATGCCGGCCTCGTCCCGGGCATACATGGATGCCGCTTCCGGATAAAAAAGATAGTCGACTTTGCTGAGTTCGCATATCTTTTCATCAGCCTCTTTGCGCCGTGGATAGCTGCCAAGATCTTCTCCCTCCAGAAACTGCGTTGGGTTGACAAATATCGACACCACTACAACATCGTTTTCCCGGCGTGAGCGTTCGATCAATGTGCGATGGCCACTGTGTAAAGCACCCATCGTAGGAACGAAGCCGACAGTGCCGCTTTCATTTTGCAGTGCCGCCTTAAGAGCGTCTGGGGTCTGGATAATTTTCATCATTTAAGCCCTGTTAGAATATAATCGCTATTATAACAGACGACTATTGATGGAGCAAACAATTTGGATCACTATGAATACAGCGAACTGCTTAAGACTTTAAAGAACAAAATGGGCAACATAACGGGAGTTGTTCAGCCTGATGCGATAAAAAAACGTCTTGAGGAGATAGAAAAGCTAGAAAACTCCCAGGACTTCTGGAACGATGCAGCAAAGGCAGCCACGGTACAGAAAGAGAAAACACAGCTTGAGCGCAAACTGCAAAAATATCTCTCTGCGGCCGAAACCCTAAACGATGCTGCCGAGCTGTATGAAATGGCCAAAGAGGAGAAAGACGAGGAGACGATAACAACTCTCTTTGACGAGGCCGAAGAGCTTGAAGAGCTTGTCCGTGCAATGGAGATAGAGGTACTTCTAAGCGGCCCCAACGACTCCAACAATGCCATCTTGTCCATCCATCCGGGTGCCGGCGGAACCGAATCCCAGGACTGGGCTTCGATGCTGCTTCGCATGTATTCACGCTGGGCCGAACGCAGGGGGTTTGCAGTAGAGACACTCGACTATCAAAGCGGTGATGAAGCCGGCATCAAAGATGCTTCGATCATTATCAAGGGGGAAAATGCCTACGGCTATCTGAAAGTGGAAAACGGCATACACCGCCTGGTACGCATCAGCCCGTTCGATTCAAATGCCAAGCGCCACACCTCTTTCTGCTCCGTTATGGTGTCACCGGAAATAGATGACGACATAGAGATAGAGATAGAGGACAAAGACATCCGCATCGACACCTACAGGGCTTCCGGTGCAGGCGGACAGCATGTCAACAAGACAGAATCGGCCATACGCATTACCCATATAGAAACAGGCATAGTCGTACAGTGCCAGAACGACAGAAGCCAGCACAAAAACAAAGCTACTGCGATGAAAATGCTCAAATCACGTCTTTATGAACTGGAACTGGAAAAACAGAAGGCGCTCGAAGACGGAATAGAAAAGAGTGAGATCGGCTGGGGGCATCAGATCCGCTCATACGTTATGCAGCCGTACCAGCAGATCAAAGATACCCGCTCCAACGAAGCCTTCTCCAATGTCAGCGCGATCCTGGACGGGGATATAGACAAGCTTATCGAGGGCGTGCTGATCGCCCAGCAAAAAGGTTAAAAGGAATCTTTATGCGTTATTTTCTCTCTTTTGTGCTTCTGTTCCTGCTTGCCGGATGCAATGAAGACGGTTTTTACTCCAACAGGTCACAGCCCTATATCGGCGGTGGAAACGGCGGGCACAAAGCTGCGCAAAATAGTGATATCAAACTTATAGGCGGATCCAAAAAGGAAGATGTCGAAACAGCCAGAATAAAAGCGGAAGCCGAAAAAGAGATAGCGCGGATCAACATGGAAAAAGAGGTGCTGATTCAGAAACTAAAAGGCGCAACCGAGGTAGAAAAGGCCGGCATCAGCAAAGAGATCGCCGAAAAACAGGCTGAAGCAGCCAGACAAAAAGCGGTTATCGACAAAGATATTGCCATCAAACACGATCAGACACAGCGCCAAATCGCACAGAGCTCACATGAAATGCAAAAGTGGATCATTCTTGTTGCAGGACTGTTTCTACTGGGACTGATCATATTTATCTTCTATAATTCAAGCAGAAACCGCAAAGAGCGGCTGAAGATGCACAAAGACAGACTTGACCAGGAGCTGTATCTGAAAGAGCAGGAGATGAGGGTTAAAATAGCTGAACGCGTACTCGACACGATCGCATCGGGCAAGCTGAATCCCGAACAGGAAAACAGGCTTATAGACAATATGGCCGGCTCTTCCAACCTTCTGCCCGACAGATCGGAAAAAGAGTAGCCGATGGCCGCAATCCAGGATACTGATCAAATCTGATGATCAGAATGCTTAAAGAGTGTCAGCTCGATGACAACTGTGCCTACCTGAAAGGATTGCAGCAGACAACCCACTACAAGGTTCTCGAGCGCTGCAGCAGTTCATATTGCCAAAAACTGATTGAGCGTGGCTGGCGAAGGTTTGGCAATATCTTCTTCCGTCCGCTCTGCAAAGAGTGTGACGCCTGCAAAAGCATCAAAATAGATGTAAAAAACTATACCTTCTCACGCTCTGCCCGCAGAACCATAAGAAAAAATACCCATCTGCGCACAGTTATGCAGCAGCCCTCCATGACCGAACGGCATCTGGAGCTTTTCAATATGTATCATGCATATATGAAAGAACACCGCGGATGGGGCGACCAGGGTGCAAACGCCCAGCACTACTTCACTTCGTTTGTAAACGGCTGCAATGATTACGGTTATGAGATACTCTACTATGACAAAGAGCTTCTTGTAGGTGTAGATCTCATCGACATACTGCCTGACGGCATCTCATCCATCTACTTCTACTATGATCCGGAATATGCCAAATACTCACTTGGGCGCTACTCCCTGTATCGTCAGATTATGGCAGCCAAAGCGATGAACCTTTCATGGATCTATCTTGGCTATTGCGTAGACGAGTGCCAAAGCCTGAAATACAAACGTGATTACACACCGCAGTTTCAGCTGGTGGGACGTCCTGATGATGACAGCTGTGCCGTCTGGGAAAAAGTAAAATCTGAAAAACAGGTATGAAGTGGATTCCGGGCAAAAATACCCGGAGAAAGAGTTGAAGCCGAAGCTTCGGTTTAGCCGTTACGCTTCTTGATAATCTCTTCGGCAACGTTCTTGGGAACCTCTTCGTAGTGATCGAATTCCATAGAGTATGTCGCACGTCCCTGAGTCGCTGAACGCAGGTCTGTCGAGTATCCGAACATCTCGGCAAGCGGTACAAAAGCATCGACAATCTTGTTTCCTGAACGGTCGCCCATGTTATTGACCTGTCCACGGCGTCGGTTAAGGTCACCTATAACGTCACCCATAAACTCTTCAGGAACCTCTACCTCAACTTTCATCATCGGCTCGAGGATAGCAGGGTCTGCATTTCTGGCACCGGCCTTGAAGCCCATAGATGCCGCCAGTTTAAATGCCATCTCTGATGAGTCGACGTCATGGTAAGAACCGTCATAAAGCGTAATCTCGATATCTTCGATCGGATAGCCGGCAAGAACACCGTTTTGCATCGCTTCGGCACACCCTTTTTCAACAGCAGGGATAAACTCTTTTGGAATAACCCCACCCTTGATCGCGTTGTTGAAAACATATCCTGTTCCGGCTTCGCCCGGCTTGATACGCAGGTAGACATGACCGAACTGTCCACGGCCGCCTGACTGTTTTGCGTATTTGTACTCCTGCTCGACCTCTTTCTTGATAGTCTCGCGGTAAGATACCTGTGGTGCTCCCACTTCCGCCTCGACTTTGAATTCACGGAACATTCTGTCGACAAGAATCTCAAGGTGAAGCTCACCCATACCGGAAATAATAGTCTGGCCGGTCTCTTCATCCGTATGTACTCTGAATGACGGATCTTCAGCAGCAAGTTTTCCAAGTGCAATACCCATTTTTTCCTGGTCTGCTTTTGTTTTCGGCTCAACCGCAACAGAGATAACCGGATCCGGGAAGTCCATCCTCTCAAGAACGACTTTGTCTTCCGGAGAACAGAGTGTATCGCCGGTAGTAGTATCTTTAAGCCCTACAACCGCACCGATTTCACCGGCATAGATCTCTTTTACCTCTTCACGCTTGATCGCATGCATCTTCATGATACGTCCGATACGCTCTTTCTTGTCTTTTGTAGAGTTATGGACATAAGAACCAGACTCAAGAATACCGCGGTAAACACGGATAAACGTCAACTGTCCGACAAACGGGTCAGTCATAATCTTGAACGCAAGTGAAGCAAAAGGAGCATCGTCTGTTGACTCGACGATCACCTCCTCCTCTTCATTGTCCATCATCGTACCTTTGATCGCTTCGACTTCTGTAGGAGCAGGCAGATAATCAACAACGGCATCGAGCAGTGTCTGAACACCCTTGTTTTTAAATGCAGTACCGCAAGTCATAGGAACAAGCGTCATCGCAAGACAACCGGCCTTGATTCCGGCCATCAGATCCTCTTCGGAAAGCTCGCCGTCTTCAAAATACTTCTCCATCAGCGACTCATCGGCCTCCGCAGCTGCCTCCATGAGTTTTTCACGGTACTCTTCAGCCCTGTCCTGAAGATCTGCAGGGATCTCTTCGACATGGTAGTTTGAACCCATTGCCGCATCCTGGTCCCATACGATCGCTTTCATCTTGACAAGATCTATAATACCCTGGAAACCTTCTTCTGCGCCGATAGGCAGCTGAATTGGAACCGCATTCGCTTTAAGGCGATCATTAACCTGTTTTTCAACTTCATAAAAATCAGCACCTGTACGGTCCATCTTGTTTACAAATACCATACGCGGTACACGGTAACGGTTTGCCTGGCGCCATACTGTTTCAGACTGTGGCTGTACGCCGCCGACTGCACAGAAAACCGCAACGGCACCGTCAAGTACACGCATAGAACGCTCAACCTCGATCGTAAAGTCAACGTGGCCCGGAGTGTCGATGATATTGATCTGCTTGTTACGCCATTCACATGTAGTCGCAGCTGAAGTGATCGTGATACCACGCTCCTGCTCCTGCTCCATCCAGTCCATTGTAGCGGCACCGTCGTGCACCTCGCCTATCTTGTGTTCAACACCTGTATAGAAAAGAATACGCTCGGTTGTCGTTGTTTTACCCGCATCGATGTGCGCAGCAATACCGATATTTCTTACATCTTCAAGTTTATGGGATCTTGCCATTTTGTTTTGCCTTAATTTATTTAAATTTTGAGAATCGGGAATCGCAAAAGAGAGTCTGTTTTTCTCTGTTTTGCGCTTCCCGCTTCACGTTTTCTGTCATTTATCTGTTACAGCTCCGCTGTCTGCGGCTTTATGCCGCAAAAAGCAGTCAGATTACTAAATGTTACCAGCGATAATGGGCAAATGCTTTATTAGCTTCTGCCATTTTGTAGGTATCCTCTTTCTTCTTGAATGCAGCGCCTTTGTCGGTTGCCGCATCCATAAGCTCGTTGGCAAGACGCTCTGCCATCGTACGCTCATTTCGCTTACGCGCTGCGTCTACCAACCAGCGGATTGCCAATGATAGCTGTCGTACCGGACGTACTTCTACTGGAACCTGATAAGTTGCCCCGCCTACACGACGACTCTTAACCTCAATAACAGGCTTGATGTTCTCGATCGCTTCATTGAATACTTCGATACCTTTTTTCTCACCGCGTGAACTGATAATATCCATTGCGCTGTACATAATCTTTTCCGCTACACTTTTTTTACCGTCAAGCATGATCTTGTTGATAAATTTTGTAACGATCTGACTTCCGTGAATCGGATCCGGCATGATCGGACGGATCGGTGCTCTTCTTCTTCTCATCTATTTTCCTTGCTTCAATTTTTTTCAAATTTACTCAAAAACCCTAAGGTCTCTGTATGAGCACATTCTTATTTTTTAGGTTTTTTTGTACCGTATTTAGAACGGGCAACAGTACGGTTTGCAACACCTGCGGTATCGAGCGCACCACGTACAATATGATATTTCACACCAGGAAGGTCTTTAATACGACCGCCGCGTACCAGAACGATAGCGTGCTCCTGAAGATTATGTCCTTCACCGCCTATATAGGAGATTACCTCGAATCCTGAGGTCAAACGGACTTTGGCTACTTTACGTAGAGCCGAGTTAGGTTTTTTTGGCGTTGTAGTATATACACGTGTACATACGCCACGACGCTGAGGGCAGTTGACGAGTGCAGGTGATTTTGATTTCTTGATCACTTTCTTGCGCTCTTTACGAATCAATTGGTTGATTGTAGGCATACAATTCCTTTCTTAAAATATTCCAGTAGAATGATAGTCTAAAATGTACAGAGACTATTAAACGCGTGATTATACTGAAAATTATTTTAAATGAAGCTTTATTTAAGATTGGCAGGTGTTGAAAAAGGTATTGCGCAGTATATGCTGTAAAAAAGAGGAACAGCCGCCGCCTTAAGGGCAGCTGCAGTAGAGAAGCCTCTACTCTTCGTTTTCGATAAAACGAATCTCCTGATCTTTATAAAAACCAGTTCCGACAGGAATGGTACGGCCGATAATTACATTCTCTTTCATATCGCTCAGATCATCGATCTTGGCAGAAACGGCTGCTTCAGTAAGTACTTTCGTAGTATCCTGGAACGATGCCGCGGAGATAATGGAATCCGCACTGACAGATGCTCTCGTAATACCTACGAGGAACGGCTCGGCGATCGCCGGCTCTCCGCCCAGGCGGAGAATCTTTTTGTTCTCCTCTATGAATTTGACTTTTGAGATCAGATCACCCTCGATAAATTTGGTATCACCCGAATTTACGATCTTGACCTGTCGAATCATCTGCGTAAAAATAACTTCAATATGCTTGTCCGCAATATTAACACCCTGACGGCGGTATACCTGCTGAACTTCGCTGACAAGATAGTTATAGAGCGCTTTGACTCCGGATATGCGCAATATCTCATGACTGGAGATCAGTCCGTCACTCAGAGCTTCTCCCGCATGCACAAAATCACCGGCATTGACAAGTATGCTGAGATTTTTATCTACAAAATACTCTTTAACGATTCCGCCGTCAGAATTTATGATAATACGCTGTTTTCCGCGAAGCGGTTTACCGAAACTGACAGTACCGTCAACTTCCGCTATTACCGCTATCTCTTTTGGACGACGGGCCTCAAAGAGTTCTGATACTCTCGGGAGACCCCCTGTAATATCACGTGACTTCTGAAGTGCTTTTGGTGTTTTTGCCAAAATATCGGCTACTTTCACCTCTTCTCCGTCTTGCGCATGAACCGATGTCTTGGGCTCAATGCTGTAGCGCATAATCGTTCCCTCTTTGGTAGCCAGAACGATAGCCGGTTTATACTCGGTCGAGATATACTCGTTGATAACCAAACGGCTTTTGCCGGTCAGCTCGTCAAACTGCTCTGAAGCAGTAACACCAGGAATGATATCCTCATACTTGATGATACCGTCCGCCTCGGATATGATCGGGTTGGAGTATGGATCCCACTCTGCAATAACAGTCGATTCATCAGATGAAGGACGTGCCAGCATCGTTGTGCTTTCAACCGGTGCATCGTCATCCATGTTGACTATGGAACCCCTTGCGATATAGTGTCTCATCGCTTCACGCTCCTGCGAATCGACAACGACTGCAAAGAGTCCCTTCTCTTCTACCTCATACCCTTTTCTGATCTCTTGATGGCGCTCAAGGTAATCACCTTTGAGAAGGAAGTATTTAACGGTTCCTTTCTCTTTTGCATAGATCTTTTTCGTGATCGGAGCTCCGTCTTCAACCATGATCTCCGATGCGAACGGAATGCGGTTAGGCACATTCCAGCCGTCTTTGATCTTCTCTACAATTGATTCGTCTTCATTTACATCGGATCCATGTTCGTACGGCAGATAAAATTTACCTTCTATCTTACCGCTGACGCCGGCCAGCTCATTCGGTTTTGCCACCTCATTCTTTCGCAGCGTATAGCGGACCGTCTCATCTTTGCCGACAATCGCTATCTGAACCTCATCGTGTATGGTCTGGATCTCAACCCTTCCGGCAAACGGTGCTTTGATCTTCGGCTCAACCAGCAGTATCCCGGCATTACGGCGATTTGCCACAATCATCCTGTTTTCCTGAGAGTGGTATGTGGAAAGCTTGTAGTAACGGATAAAGCCCTCTTTATTCGCGATTACCTGACGCTCTTCACGGGTGCTCGATGCCGTACCGCCGACGTGGAATGTTCTCAGCGTCAACTGTGTACCCGGCTCACCGATGGACTGTGCCGCGATAATACCTATCGCCTCACCTTTTCTGACCATCTCTCCGGTACCGAGGTTCTTGCCGTAACAGAGAGCACATACCCCGCCTTCCGATTTACAGGTTGTCGGGGTTCGTATATGTACGGACTTGATCCCTGCCTCAACGATCTTCTCGGCTTTAACCTCATCGATAAGGGTACCCTCCGCAAAAAGAACCTCATTTGTAATGGAGTCTATAGCATCCTCTGCCAGTACGCGGCCGAAAATACGATCCTCAAGAGGCTCGATCATTTCATTACCTATACTGATCTCAGAGATCTCTACCCCTTCGTGTGAACCGCAGTCGTGCTCTACAATCTTCACGTTTTGTGCAACATCGACAAGTTTACGGGTCAGGTAGCCGGCATTTGCCGTTTTAAGTGCGGTATCCGCGAGACCTTTACGCGCGCCGTGTGTTGAAATAAAGTACTCAAGTACGTTCAGACCCTCTTTAAAGTTGGAGATAATCGGCGTCTCGATGATCGATCCGTCCGGTTTCGCCATCAGTCCCCGCATACCTGCCAACTGACGTATCTGTGCCGCAGAACCACGGGCACCGGAATCTGCCATCATATAGATAGAGTTGAACCCGTCTTTATCGTTTTCGATCATATCCATCATGCCGCCGGCGATCGTGTTATTCGTATCTGTCCAGACGTCGATAATCTTGTTGTAGCGCTCCTGCTCCGTAATCAAACCCGCTTCATACTGCTTCTGTATCTCAATAACTTTGTTTTTGGAAGCGGTGATCAGCTGCGGCTTCTCCTTCGGTACGATTACATCCGCTATCGATATAGAAACACCTGATTCCGTAGCATATTTGAAACCAAGGTCTTTAAATGTCGAAATAATTGAGATCCCGCCATGCTTCTGAACATAATCAACGATAGCATTGATTGATTTCTTATTCATTACCTTGTTCCACAGCTCATCTCCGACAAAATCAGGTAGAATCGCTTTGACAAGCAGTCTTCCCGCAGTCGTATGGATCATCTTTCTGGTTCCGTCCGGATTTACGATACGTGTCCGTATTCTTGCATGCAGGTCAAG
>MZGN01000093.1 GCA_002085085.1 Helicobacteraceae bacterium 4484_230 | reverse complement strand
GGGGAAGGTTGAGCTTACAGTGTTGCTTTGAGCTTAATTTATGATCCATGCAACAGAAAATATAAATAGACCCTAAATTAAGCTTGGCATCATTGGAGCAGGGATTTTAGTTCCCTCATATTCTTGCCGGAGAGGACTTTAGGGATTAAGTGAGTGCTTGGAGCAGGGACTTTAGTCCCGTCTTCTAACAGGCAGAGTCAAAAGACTTTACCTTTTATTCCCACACTGCCAAAATTATAAAATACCAAAACACAGTTGCGCTTTCCGGTAAATATATATCAAACTCCTGCTTCAGATAATATTTTTAATAGACGGGACTAAAGTCCCTGCTCCGGAAATATTGTGTGTATTGGCCTTGAGTTTGCATCTGCAAAGGTATTTCCAATTCTATTGGAGATCAACAGATAAGAGAGGAGCGCTTTATCAGCCTCTCTTTCATTTTTCTAGTCATTTTTTTGACCTCTATCTCTCTTTTGAGTGCAGCAGATTTTGAATTGTGCTTCTCTTCGTAAGCCAGCGTAAGAGGGCGGCGGTTTCTGGTGTATTTGGCGCCATTTGGCAAACTGTTATGCTCGACAAGACGCTTCTTGACATCTTTTGCAACTCCCGTGTAGTAAGTGCCGTCATTGCATTGCAGGATGTAGAGAGAGTAGGGCTCATACTGTTCGAGAGTAAATGTATTTTTGAAAAACTTCAAACCGCTGCCGGCAGGAATTTTTTTATAAAGCAGAGGGCTGTCGAGATCTATATAGCTGAAAGTTTCAGGATATGCCATGACCAGTTTGGCAGCAGCTGTAATGGAGATCGGCCCTTCAAGCATGGAGCCCATCATACATTTTATGCCGTGGGATCGGCAGTATTCAATAATTTCGATAGCTTTTGAGATTCCGCCGCATTTCATCAGTTTGATATTGATCATATCTGCCGCCTGCCTGTCGATGATTTTCTTGGCATCTTCAAGGGTAAAAACGGCTTCATCTGCCAAAATTGGAATACTGCTGTGTTTTGTAATAAACTTTAAGCCTTCTATGTCGTCCCCGCTGACCGGCTGCTCTATCAGCTCTATATCAAGCGCCTTGATGTCGGCTATGATCTCCAGTGACTCCTTTGTATTCCATGCCTGATTGGCATCTATGAGCAATTTTGCCCCAGTTGCTGCTTTTCTGACGGATTTAATCCGTTTTGTATCTTTGCCGTCACCGCCACCGACTTTTATTTTGAGTATATTGAAACCTTTTGCAAAAGCATCAGTGGCATCTTCTGCCATGATTTCCGGTTCATTCAGACTGATCGTAACCGCTGTTTTCAGCTCTTTTGGATCTCCTCCGAGAAACTTGACAAGGTTTTGGTTTTTTAATTCGCAAGCGAGGTTGTAAAGAGCTATTTCTACGGCGGCTTTGGCACTGCTGTTGCCTCTACAGGAAGAGTGCGTCAATGCAACAAGTTTTTTAAGATCAAATGGCTGTTTGTAAAGGGAGGGAAAGATTTTGTCTTTAATGGTATATGAAATACTCTTTAGATCTTCACCGGTAACCGCCTTTGTCGCCGGGGCTGCACCTTTGCCTATCAGTGGAGTATCTGTATGCAGTATAACAACCATGTTTTCAACACTCTCTACCTTTCTCAGTGCAGTGATAAAGGGGGTGCGCAGGGGAATCTTTTCCATTTTCAGTGATAGACCGGTTATAACCATACAGCTCCATCCTTTTTTAGTTATTTTTTGGATCCTGATTCAAATTTAGGACGAGGACACTTCCCCATTCCCCATTTCCCATTTCCCATTTCCCATTTCCTACTTCCTATTTCCTATTTCCTATTTCCTATCCCCCTCCACCTATTGACCAATCCACTTTAAAATGGCTGCTATCGCCAAACCCGCAACGGTTCCTATGAGATAACCCATTATGGCCATCAGTACGGCTATGCCTACAAGAGAGCGGTTGTATGCTGCCGCAAGAATAGGTGCAGATGCCACACCCCCTATATTTGCCAAAGATGCAACGCCGATACTAAACAGATCTAGTTTGAATATTTTTGCAATGACGATCATTGCGACGGCATGCAGTAACAAAATAAGAATGCCTGCAAACAGGTATATGGGTATTGTGTCAAAACCGCTAAAACTTGCCCTTGAACCGATAAGTGCGACCAGAAGATAGAGCATAGCAGAGGAGAGAGCTGTGCTTCCTCTGAGATTGCCCAGTCTTGTGCGTGAAGCCAGCAGACCTGCAAGTGTGCTTATAAGAACCGCCCAGGTTGTAGACGAGAGGCCTCCGAGTTCCAAAGAGAGTGAAACGGCCGCCGCCGATACTCCAAAAGAAAGAGCCAGAAGAAAAAAGTAATTTTGTTTTTTAGATACAGGGTTAGGGTGCAGTGCAGACATAACAGGACTGTCGGCTCCAATCCATTTGTTAAATACAGGGGCTGCTCCTACAAGAGCCAGCAGAAGCATAACCCATAATGTATAGTCTATAGAGTCTACTACGAGGGCGTATCCCATCAGGCTTTCATCGACATTCATGGCAGAAGCGACGGCAAGCATATTGGCCGTTCCTCCCGTCCAGCTTCCTGCAAGAGCACCGAAGACCCCTGCAGCATCTTTGTTGAAGCCAAGAAGCCAAAATACAAGAACAAAGGCCGCTGCTATGGAGAGCACGGCACTGAAGTATGCAATAAGAAGCTTTCTTCCCAGTAATACAAAATGTTTCAGATCAATACGTATAAGCATTAGAAAAAGCATAGCCGGCAGAAGATAGCGTTTGGCAAGTGTGTAGGTTTCATTTATCTGTTCTGTTCTGTCCCAGAGCCCAAGCTGTGCAAATACCATGGCAAAACCATATATAAGAACTACTGCCGGAAGGTAGGTAAAAACTTTGTGACGGCTAAATTTTTCCATAGCACCCAACACCATGGCGAGTATAGCAATACTGGCAAGGTAGGCAAGGGCGCTTTCGATCATAGGTATATTATAGCATCAATTCAAGTTCAGGATAACGCCCATCCCCCATCCCCCTTTTCCTCTTCCCTCTTTCCCATTCCCTCTTTCCCATTTCCCATTTCCCATTCCCCATTCCCCATTTCCCATTTCCCATTCCCCATTCCCTATTTCCTATTTCCTATTTCCTATTTCCCCTTCCCCCTTCCCCACCCATTCACCTGCAACAAAGCTGCATAATGGCAAAATAAAAAAATGTTCTACAATATTCAGTTCTCTTTTTGGTATCTGTTTTACGCTGCTGTTTTAACCTATCTTGTGTGGGGATTTGTCGTTTCATTTGAAGTAAATCTGGCCATGAGCGGTTCGCATTTGGCACAAAAATGGATCAGAAAACATCATACCTACAAGCAGCTGTATGGCGAGGTAAAAGTTTTTTATCCCATGATACTTCTCGGCTACTTTTTTTTGGAGCTTCTGCCCCATTATATTTTTAAAGTTCCATCATCGGGATTTGATCTGGATAGATTGTTGCCCCATTATATTTTTAAAGTTCCATCATCGGGATTTGATCTGGATAGATTGTTTGAAATACTGTATGATCAGAAATAAGAAAGGATACCGGTGGCAAAGTTTGTTATTCTAGATACGGAGACGACAGGAACAGATGAGAAGGATCGTATTATTCAGTTAGGATATATGGTCCTGGAGCCAAAAAAAGAGATACAAATATATAATGAATTCTGTTTTACCGATGTGCCTATATCATATGGGGCAATGGAGGTGCATCATATTACGCCTGAGATGATAGAGGGGAAGGTGCCATGTGTTCAAACAGAAGCATACAGGCAATTGAGCCAGCTCAATACGTCTGGCAACTACATGATTATCCACAATGCACCATTTGACCTGGATATGCTCTCAAAAGAGGGGTTTGAGTGCAAGATGAAACTTATAGACACTTTGCGTTGCGCCAAGCATGTCTATGACGATGAAGAGGCGCACAGACTACAGTTCTTCCGCTATAAAATGGGACTCTACAAGGATGAGTCCAAAGAGGCTGAGAGACTTGGAATAGAGATAAAAGCCCATGATGCTATCGGTGATGTGCTGACATTGAAACTCTTTTTGACAAAGTTGCGCAAAAAGGTAGAAGAGAAGTTTCCCGGTGTCAATCCTATAGATAAAATGGTAGAGTTGAGCAGTGAGCCCGTATTTATCAAGCAGCCGATTCGTTTTGGAAAATATAAAGGCAGGACTCTTACGGAAATAGCTGCAGAGGACAGCGGTTATCTGCGCTGGATGTTGACCGGTATGGAAAATTTGGATGAAGATATGAAGTATTCAATTAAAAAGGTACTTGCCGTTTAACTTTTAAAGTAACTGAAGACACAATTAAGGATGGCAAGCCATCCTTCCTATTTCCTATGACAAAGTCATACAATAAGCTGTGAGATCTTTGCCGAAAGATCGCGTTCACGGACAGGTTTCATTAAAAAGCCGTTTGCTCCACAGTCAAGAGCTTCGGCTTTTTTTGTCTCGTCTGTTGTCAGGACGATTACAGGAAGCTGGATCATATTTTCATCCGCCCGTATGACTTTGAGCATCTCTATGCCACCCATCACAGGCATGATGATATCAAGCAGAATGATATCGATATCGTCTTGTGTCTTTAGAAGTGCAATTGCATCAGCACCATTTTTGGCATCAACAACCTCTGAGACATATGAAGTCTTCATTAGCATTGATTTCAATAGTTTCAAGTTGATCAGATCATCATCAACAGCTAGTACTTTTAGTTTCTTATTCGGCATTTATTATTCCTCTTTTAAACATGTTTTTCAAAAATAAGGCGTAAGAGATCCTTGTTTATAACATTTTTGATAATATCGTCAACATATTGTTTGTCATCATTTGCTTCAGCCTGTCCGGGATCAACCATCATGACTGTTGCGATCTTGTAATCTTTTGCAGAGACCATTTTGCTGAGAGCCTCGATATCCATATTTGGCATCTCTTTGTCAAGAAGTATGAGTTTAAACGATCTGTCTTTAAGCGCCTGGCTAAGTTCATTGAACGTTTTTGCGCTTTCATAGCTATAGCCTAATTCATCAAGCAGCTGGCCAAAAAGCTTGTTTTCCAAAGTTCCTTTTTTAGCCAAAAGGATATCGGCGGTATAATCAACTTTCTTAGTTGTCTCTGGTGCTGCTTCAGGTTCTTTTTTTATTGCTTCAGGTTCTTTTTCTGCCGTCTCCGGTTTTATATCTTCTGTTTTGGATTCTGTTGCTGTTTCAGCAGGTTTTTCATTTTTAACTGCGCTTTTTTCTACAGCTTTGTGTCCAACAAACTGATTCAGCAGAATCATAATTTCACTGCGCACCAACGGCTTGGTCGTGTATTCGTCCATGCCGGCTTCCATAAATCTTTCCCTGTCGCCTTTGAGTGCGTTAGCCGTCAGAGCGATGATTGGAGTGTGGGGCTGATCGAACTCCTCTTCATATTCAAGTATTTCCATGGTTGCTTCCACGCCGTCAAGCACAGGCATCTGAATATCCATGAAGATAACATCATAGTTACCGCTTTTGCGCTTTTCGAAAGCTTCAAGTCCATTGTTGGCAAGTGTTACTTCAAGGCCAAGGTCTTCAAGTGTACGGCGTATCAGTTTTTGGTTGATTATATTGTCTTCCGCAACAAGCGCTTTTGCTTCAAATTTTGTATCTGCACTGACCTTTTTACGGCTTTTCTGTGCTTTTTTATGTGCAAATGCTTCTACATCATGTGCTTCCAGGGCAGATATGAGCTTGGTTGCATTGAGCGGCTCATAAATTGTTTTGAAGATGTCAAGGCCCATGGAGTCTATTTTCTTCATATAGTATGACTTGGTAAAGAGAACCATCTCTTCCTGGGAGTCGGCATATACTTTTAATGACTCTTCATCGGTATAGTCATAATCTATAAAAAGCATGTCGTAATTGATTTTGCTTTCAAGCTGCTTCAGCTCGTCAACCCCTTTGAAAGAAGAGTAGCTTACGCCATAATAGTCAAGATATTCACGTAAATATACACTTTGCGCCTTTGGTGTGCCTTCGCCCTCCAGAATCAGTGCGTTTAAGTTGCTGAAAGAACCCTCTATGGATTCATTAAGTGTTTCAATTTCTTCAAACTCAATCGTAAAGAAGAAGGTCGTTCCCTGACCGGCTTCACTTTCAAGGTCAAGTTTGCCTCCCATCATATCAACAAAGCTGCTTGAGATTGTAAGTCCAAGCCCTGTACCGCCGTATTTTCGTGTAATAGATGTATCGGCCTGCCCAAACGCTTCGAAGATTCTTGCTTTTTGCTCTGCGGTAACACCGATCCCGCTGTCTTTTACTTCAAATTTTACACGGGCATGGTTTGGAGTATCACACTCTTGTCTTCTGATATTGACATTGATCGATCCGTTGTTGTTTGTAAACTTGACGGCATTTGAAAGAAGGTTGATGATAACCTCTTTGATTTTTGTCGGATCACCTTTTAGAGGCCGCTCAAGTGACGGATCTATATAGCATCCCAAGTCGATGTGCTTTTCTGCAGCACGTACGCCATATACTTCAACGGCGCTTTCAAACTCTTCAAGCGGGTTAAAGACAATATCTTCGATTTCAAGTTTATTGCTTTCGATCTTGGAGAGGTCAAGGATATTGTTAATGATCTCAAGGAGGTTTTCAGAACTTTTTTCTATGATTTCAATAAACTCGCGCTGTTCATCTTCAAGGTTTGTGTCCTTGAGGAGTTCTGTAAAGCCTACAATACCGTTGAGAGGTGTGCGAATTTCATGCGACATGTTGGCCAGGAACATGGATTTGGCTTCACTTGCCTCAATTGCAAAGTTTTTATCGACACGCGTCTGGTCGATAATGCTCTCAAGCATCTCATATGCCTGGGCAGTACCTTTTGATGTATCCAGATTTATATGCTGGTGCATGGACTCTTCATCTTCAGCCGTGTCTTCGGCAGCACGGTTGAGAACAGCCTCAAGATTTTTGATGTTTCTGGCAATATCGGTAGCCATCAGGAAGCCTAGAATAGCTATGATAATGGAAATTACCCAGATGGCTATTGCGCCGGTTAGTATTTGAAGCGACTCATTTTTAACCTCTGAGGCCCGTTTGTCCATCTCATTTGTCAGAATATCTTCCGCTTCATCTATAAGATTGATCTTTTCAGAGAGCATTGTGAACCATTTTCCGGACTGTGTAGAGAACAGTCCGTCGTTTACCGCCTGCATGATCTCTGAACGCTCAGCGGTAATATCTTCAAAAAGCTCAAGTGTATCTTCATCTTCAAAGATCTCTTTCAGTGCATCGGAAGTCTCTTTGGAGAGCTGTATGTCTATACTGAGAGTGTCTGCTTTACCGATTAGCGAAAGCCATCTGTTGAGTTCTGTCGGATCGAATTCTGTAGATCTTGAAAGAATATAAGAGATAAAATCACGTTCGTTGCTTGTGTAGTTCTGCGTTTTGGTAAGATTCAGATAGGTATTTGTCAAGGCAGATATCTGGGCATCTATCAGCAGCGTACCTATCTGCTGCAGCTGTTCGAGCAGGGTGCTTTCCGCACTGCCGTAGATGTCCTCATAAATTTCGTCAAAAGCAATGTTATTTTCATCGATCGCTTTGCGGCCGTCTTTTATATTTTTTATATGTGCCTGTAGCGAGCTGACACCGTTTTTTACATTATTGTTGTATTCTAATATTTTTTTATCTACGATATTGCGCTGTGCCTCAAGAGATTTGTGCATTTTTTCTGTAGGGTTGGCCAGATACATTATGGTCATTCCACGTTCCCGTGAAAGATTTTTGATCAGTTCGTTGGTAAATTTATTTTCATTGAGCCTTACTTGCAGCTCCTGGGCGGACTGATAGCTGACATATGATGTGTAAACGTAATAGCTGGCAAGTGAAAAGAGAATCAGAATCGGAAGAAGACTGATTAGCCGGAGACGATTTTTAATTCCTAATTGCATGTCATTTTATCCTTCAATTAATTTTTTACAGCTGATCTATCAGACTGTAAAGTTCATCAAGCGCTTTTTTACCACTGGTGCTGTTGTCGCAGCGTAAAAGTGTTTGAAGCGCAGATGAAATTTCATGAATACGAAGATTGTCACTGGCGCCTTTTAGCTCAATACTGAGGTTTTGTACTGTAAGGAGGTCGTCATCAGAAAACGCTTTGTCAAATTTCGGATGAAAGGATTTGGCTTCTTGTACAAATTCTTTTACAAGCTCATCTACAAAACCTGAGCTCAATCCAAGCTCCAGTGATGCAGAAGATGCATCATAATGAAGAATCGGAGTCGGTGCACGGTTTATATGGGCATCTTTTGCCTGCTCTCCGCTTAAACCTTCAAATTCATCCTCATCTGAAATATCATCGGCCAAAAGCTCATCGGTATCATTTTTAATGTCTATCATCAAGTCATCATCAAATGTGATTTCAGGCTCCTGGGGAGATTCTTCCTTGATGGTGTGCAGGTCTATCTCTATGCTCTCTTCGGCACTGTCTGCAACCATAGGTTCAGGCTGCTTTTCATCATCCAGCAGAAGGTCAAAGTCATAAATATCGTCATCTATCGAGAATGCTTCACTTTTCTCAATTTTTTCCTCTGAAGAAACAGAAGCTCCGGCTGGAGTTTCAAAATGAAGTTCTTCCGGCTCCTTGCCTTTAATACCTCGAAAACATCTTCTATTCTCAGATTGGCAGCTACCCCCTTGAGTTTATGTGAAAGGGTATGTACTTCATTGTAGTCCTCTTTAAGGGCTGCGTCAAAAATCTGATTTTTGAATTCATAGGACTGCTGTATGAAGTCGCCGATAAACTCCTGGATCAGATCCACAGGCAGTCCAAGTTCGTCAGATGCAACTTTGGGATCATATACATAATTTTTGTCTGTTTTTAAATTCTGTAGATAGGCTGCCTCATCTTTATTCAGCTGATCTCCCAGCATAGGAAGCTCTGTTGAAGACGGTTTTTCTGATATTTCACTTTCAAAAGAGAAGTCCAGATTTGGCTGAGCAATAGTTTCCTCAGCCGGAAACTGATCCACCGCAGGCAATTCTATATCAGGAATATCCAGAAGGTCAGGTTCGCTTAGTACGGTAGGCTCCTGTGTGTCAAAAGAGTTGAAGTCGAAATCGTCATTCATGTCGAGAACTACCTTCTCCTTTGTTTCAGCAACAGGAGCAGAAGAAGAGCCGTCGAGGTTTTGTATATGTTTCAGAGTAACGGCATAGCCTTCTTCATTGGGCGAATCTACAAGATAATACGGCTTGACGACAAGATCGCAGGAAAAGCTTGTGGTATTGGTCTGTATTATTGCCTTTGACTCTTCGGCATCTGCATGTAAAACAAAATCAATCCAGGGAAAATTTTTAAAATTGTGTATATAGCCTGGTTTTTTCACAAAAAGGTCTGCAAAATCACTGTAGTCTTCAAGAAAACTGTTCAACGATTTATAGCCAAGATGCCTTAGGCTCTCTTCGTCAATACCGACAAATTCCTTATTATGATTGTAAATCAGCACATAATCTCCTTCTCCTTCATTTTTAACACTGCCAGATAAAGTTTTTCAGCTTCTTTATTTCCCATCAGCATATGTTATCACACCTTTGGTATCCATTTTGCTAACGGTAATATATCCTTTACGGATAAGTTCCCGTTTATATGTTTTATAACAGCCGCAAAATGCCTTCTACCCTTTATGATTCTATAGAATACTGCAATAATATAACATATTCTAAAGCAAATGTTACTTATTTATACAGCTTCTTTATTTTCTTTGCATCCAAACTGCTCAAAATCGAAGCTATTTCCTCTTCTGTAGAGCTGTAGATGCTTTCAAATGTTCCAAAGTGGTTGAGAAGTTTTTTGATTTTTGCAGAAGAGATTCCGTTGGTTTCCAACAATTTTGATTGTTGAAAACGCTTTCGTTTTGTCTTCTGATGAAAGCCGATCGCGAAACGGTGGGCTTCGTCACGAAGTCGCTGTACAAACTGAAGCCGTTTGTCGGAAGGCGCAAGGGTAAAAGTCTGGTCTTGTGTGTGAAGCAGATCATGGGCGCTGCCTTTGGCGCGGTGCGATTTGGCATCTATTTTCTCTTTGGAGATAGCGATAACGTCTATGTTGGTGCCGTTTGACTCAAGCAGCTGCCGGGCCAGTGAAAGAAGGGTCGTTCCGCCGTCAATGATCCAGAGGTCCGGCGGCGGGTTTTTTTCAAAACCCGCTATTCTTCGCGTAAGCGTCTCTTTCATCTGCGCATACTCATCTCTTGAATCGAGATGGAATAGGCGGTAGCTTTTTTTGTCGAAATCTCCTTTGTCGAATACGACCATAGCGCCTACGGCGGCCTCGCCTGCCATATGGGAGTTGTCAAAAATCTCTATGCGCTCGGGAAGCCTGATAAGTCCGCAAAGCTCTTGGAGCTTTTTGTCCTGAAGCTCTTTTTGTACAGAGGTGCTGTTTTTCAAAAGCTCTTTTGCATTCAGTCTGGCGAGTTCAACCAGTTTTTTCCTGCCGCCGCGCAATGGTATTTCTATCGATGCCTTTTTTTCAAAAATCAGGCTGAGATAGTCTTGCACAAGGGGCCTGGCTGAAAAGTCATCTGCCGTCAATATGGGAGCAACGATTGGAGGCTTTTCGTTGCCGTAGAATTCTAAAAGGGCGCGTTCGTAAAGTTCGTCTTTATCTTCGGTATTACCGGATGTGATTATATTGTGAGAACTGGAGATAATTTTCCCGCTTCGCATAAAGAGGCGGACGATTGCCATCTTGTCTCCCTCCTGCTCTATCGCGAAAATATCGAAATCTGATTTGTTAGCCAGGTCAATCTGCGAAACAAGTTCACTTTTACTTATCCGTTCGATGCGGTCTCTCAGCGCGGCAGCCTCTTCAAACCGCATCTCTTCGGAGTAAAACACCATTTTATCTTTAAGCTTTTTAATAAGGGCACTTTTGTGTTCTATGTAGTATATTGCTTCATCAACTATCTTTCTGTATCTTTCACTGGAAATATCAAATTCGCACGGGGCAAGGCATTTGTTCATCTGATAGTACAGGCAGGCCTTTTTTCCTTTTAGCGAACCTTTTTTCTGAACAAGCATGCACAGTTCATACAGAGAGTCCAGAATATCACGTGCCCCGACGGAGTAGGGGCCGAAGTAGCGTATATTTCTGTTTTTGATGACTTTGCGGGTGATCTCGAAGCGGGCAAAAGGTTCATTGAGGTCAATATAGATATACGGATAGGTTTTGTCATCACGCAGAAGAATGTTGTATTTTGGTTTTAGTTGTTTTATTAGAGAGTTTTCCAAAATTAAAGCGTCGTGTTCACTCTCGACGACGATATAGTGAAGGGATACGGCTTCGTTTATCATTTTGTATACCCTGGGGTTTAATGCCGGATTTGCCGCGAGTTTTGGCGTAAAACGGAAATAGCTCTTTACTCTCGAGGAGAGTTCTTTGGCTTTTCCTATATACAGCAAGCGCCCTTTTGTGTCAAAATATTGGTAAATACCCGGTTTTGCCGGCAGTGTTTTAATTGTTTCGAGCATGAATAATACGTCTTGTTTTCTCTATAATAGTGTGTAGTTTATAGTTGGAAATATCATTTTTAAAAGAGGCTTTGGAGCGCTCTTTAAAATGGTATGAAGTAGGGTGCCTGGTGACAGGGGGCGTTGGGCGTTTGTGTGTAACATATGCGCGGATATCGTCAAAACCGACCCCCAGGCACTCTTTGGGCAGGTGCAGTTTTAAAGGCATTTTAATTGAATCTATTATATTATCGAATTCCTGTTTGGCGCCGGGATGGCTTAGGACGAAATAGACTGTTTTGTTATGAATATAGCCATATCTGACAAGGCGCTGAAGATGCGGCGGAAACAGCGCCTGTATACGTTTGATGCAGGCAAAACGCGCAAGTTTTTTAAATTGGGGCCTGTGCCGGAGAGACGAGAGTATATGCGAAGCATTTTTCATATTTTTATTATAGCCGCCGCTTTGTTAAACCTGACTGGCTGCGGCTACAAGGGCGATCCGTATTATGAGCGTAGCGCAGACACATCCAAAGAACAAAAGATGTCAAATCGTACTGTTGCGGACTTTGACGAAAGGATAGGCGATGCAGTATGATGTCGTAATAGTCGGTGCAGGGGTAGCGGGTCTTTATGCCGCACTCCATTTGCCCCCATCAAAAAAAGTACTTATCATCAACAAGGCAAAACCGTGGCAGTGTAATACTTTTTATGCACAGGGCGGTGTTACGACAGCAAGGGATGAGGCGGACATTCCCCTGCATATCAGCGATACTCTCGGTGCCGGTGCCGGCATGTGCAACGAAGAGGCTGTTTCCGTACTGAGCCGGCAGAGCAGTGAGGTAATCGATGATCTGATCAACCGCGGTTTTGAGTTTGACAGAGACAGTGAGAATCATCTGCTCTATACCAAAGAGGCGGCACATTCCCAAAACCGCATCCTGCATGCGGGAGGCGATGCGACAGGCCGGTATCTGCACTATTTTCTTTTGCAGGCAAATGTACACCCTATGCTTTCCGAGGCTACCGTAATAGATCTTTTGCTTGAAAACGGCAGGGCATGCGGCGTGACGGTTCTGTATAACGGAAAACTGAAAGAGATCCGTGCAGACCACGTGATTTTGGCGAGTGGCGGGGTAGGTTCTCTGTATGAGTACCATACCAATGCCTACAGTATCAGCGGCGATCTTCAGGGCATTTGTGTTGAAAAAGGGATCGAGCTTGAGATGATGGAGATGATGCAGTTTCATCCGACTGTTTACATCGGTAACAACTCTGTACAAAAACAGCTTTTGAGCGAAGCGCTTCGCGGCGAGGGGGCCATAATCGAGGATGAAGACGGATACCGTTTTCTTTTTGACTATGATGAGCGGGGAGAGCTTGCCCCGCGCGATATAGTAAGCCGTGCTATTTTCGACTACAGCAAAAAAAA
>MZGN01000092.1 GCA_002085085.1 Helicobacteraceae bacterium 4484_230 | reverse complement strand
AAAAAATAAACTAACATTTTTGGTGTTCATTTATTGTTTCTGATCGAGTGCTTTTTGATATAATGTTTATTGAATAAATAGTAGCCTCGGACACTTCGTTTACCGAGGCTACGGAGGCGTGGGCTTCGCCCACTAGTCGCCCGGCACAGCAGTGCCAGGCAACAAGTGGGTTGAACAATCACCCTCTTGCTCAAATCAAGATTTGCCCAAGAGGGCGTTGCTCACCCACGCCTCCGTTATGTGTAAAAAATAAAACGAAATTCAACCACCAAAAGCGTCCATTTTTCGTGGATAAGACCAGCGTGTGAAGACGTAATTGATAACAATAGGAAGGAAGAAAATATGGCAACAAATATAGAAGCAATGCATCAAAAAAAGATTTCGTTATTTTTTTTATTGCTTGTTAGTTCGTTTATTTTGCCTCTTGTCTCTTGTAAGGCAACGGAGTTGACAGGAAAATCAAAAATAGAATTTGTTGATATTCCAGGAAATGGAGAGAATGTTGAGCCATTTCAAATGAGCAATACAGAAATCACAAATCAGCAATATGTGGATTTTTTGAATACAGCATTACGTGAAAACAAAATAACAGTTGGTAAAATTGAACCTTTAGGTGCTGACCAATTAATGTTTGCAGGCTTTAAGTCACGTAATCAACAATGTATTTACGATAATAACGGAAAAAGATTAATTGACTTGCTAGGAGTCAGAGTTACAGGTGACCATAACCATAACGGAGAATTTGAGCTTTGGGAAATGGAAAACCCCTTAAATAGAATAATGATTGAATACGATACTGTAAAAAAGTCATTTAATGTTGTAAATCCAGAGAAAGTTGATTGGGCAATTTATTTCGAGAAAGCAAATCTTCCAGATGGAGTTGAACCAGTTGATAGTATTATGAATTGGGCAGAGTTACACCGTTTTTGGCCTGAAAAAAAAGTAATTAAGAAAGAACAAATAGTTACTTGGAATTATGGCAATTATAATAACAATGTTGTATTTGCAGGTCACCTTGATTTAGATACAGAACTACCAACCCTTGAAGAAGTAAAAAACTGGCCTGTTAATCATATAGAGTACTATGGAGCAAAAGCTTTTGCTGATTATTACGGGTACGATTTGCCTACTCTGAAACAAATACAATGGGCAGGTGCTGGTGGGAAAAATTACGAATATGGGACTAACAACGGAACTGTCAATACTGATAATACCGTTTATAGTGGCCACTCATTTGATGAATATCCCAAAAAAGGTAAAAGACAAAGAAATGGGGAAACAGCAAAACCTAAAATACCAGATTTTAGTAAATTTCCAGGTAAAGATAAAGGGCATGTTCAGTCCGTCAAACTGTTCCCTCCAAACCCGTATGGTGTTTATGGGTTGTCTGGTAATGTTTACGAATGGACAAAATCGACATTAGCTGATTATCCTAATGCAGTAGACCGCACAGGAAAGGATACCGAAGCATATATAAGAATTGGGGGATCGTGGAATTATTATGATGATGCTCAATCCCTAGCAACAAAAGAGGCAAAAAATACTGGAGCACACAGGGGAAATGATCATTTTGGTTTTAGAGTGGTTAATCAAAGATAAACAAACACAAGCCCTCCAGCTAAGTGACTGAATTGTCGCCAATAATCACATAACAATGCGTTCAACCCGACCCGCGAGCACGTGCGTTTTTTCGATCGTTATATTACACAATACAGAATGCTAAAATTAAAAAAAGGAATGTAAATGCAACATTATAGAAGTTTAAAAGATCATTATCAATTTACTGATGAGGAGGCTCAAATTTTAAAAGAACTTCAACCTCGTATGGAAAAACTTGCTGATGAATTTATAGATGGATTTTATGATTACATATGGGGTTTTGGTAAAACCGCTCAATTTTTAAAGAACAAAGATATTATTGCTTACCACAGGAAAAAAATCAAAGAGTGGTTCATTAACCTTTTTTGTGGGCAATATGATATGCCCTATTTTATGTATCTATACAAAATAGGTGAAATCCATGTCAAAATTGGTTTGCCTACACACTATGTCAACTCTGCATTTACCTATGTCCGAACTTTCATACTCGCCAGCATAGAAGAAAACTTCAAAGATAAACAATATCACGTACAGGAGATAAAAGCTGTTGAAAAAATAATTGATATGAACCTTGATATATTAACAAGTTCTTATAGAGAAGAGGAGTTGGGCAAGTTTTTATCTCTCTCTAAAATAGAAAAAAATATTTTATCAGGTTTAAAAAACTTTAATTCATATATCAACTACTTCTTGGCAGGTGCATTGGCGCTTGTAGCATTTTTTGCCATAGGACTTTTTGTATATGATATTTATCTACTGTTTTTTACTGATATCAAATTAGAAAAAGGAATATTGACTGTTCTTGGCAGTTTGCTTGTACTGTGGGCTTCTATAGAATTAATTCATGAAGAAATTCATCATTTACAAGGCAAAGGATTTGCCATAGGTGCATTTATAATGCTTGCTATGGCAGCATTGATTCGAAAAATATTAATCTATTCTCTCTCTGCTGAAAAAGGAGAAGAACTATTGATTATTGCTATCGTGATTGTTGGTTTGGCTATTTCATATTGGCTTGTAGGTGCAAAGAAAAGAACAACTATCAATTAAACAGTATAACAAAACCTTGGAGAGAAATAGTTAACCCTGCGGGCGCAACAATTTCTCAAGTCAAACGTTATGTAAAAAAGTAATATATTGATAATATGAATAAAATTGAGTATAATAAATAATATAAATATTCAAAGGATATTTTATGAAAACAGTGACAATGAGAGTCGATGACTCTACCTATGATATGATAAAATTAGCTGCTGAAGGTCAAAAAAGAAATTTATCTAACTTTATAGAGTTTGCTACTATGCAATACTTAACATCTTCACAATTTGTTGATAGCTCAGAAATGCAAGAAATCTCAAATGATAAAGAACTTGTTGAGAACCTAATGAATGGTTTGGAAGACTTTAAAAATGGTGACTATAAAATTGTCTAAGTTCCAAATAGCAGAAACAAAAACATTTGAAAAATCAAAAAAGAAAATAGATAAAAAACTTTATGAAAAAATCAAGAATTTTGTTTATCCCCAACTAAGAGAAAATCCATTTTATGGTAGTAATATAAAAAAACTAAAAGATAATCTTGAAGGTTATTATAGATTTAGAGTTGGAGATTACAGGCTTTTTTATCTTATTGAAGATGAAAAACTTATCGTAGTTGTTGTAGATTTTAAACATCGACAAAAGGCATATGATTAACTACATAACAAAACAGAGTATCCGATAAATTGAAGTAGTCACGACTTAATCTGACATTCCCTGTAAGTTTTTATCTTTAATTCTAAATTCTGTTGGAATCTTTGAAACCAAACTTTTCATCTCTGCTTATAGTCAACTCTTGATATTTTTCTATCTGGTTGACACGGAACTTTGACGAACTGAAAATTAACAATTCTGAAGCAGCATTACCCCTCCAGGGCTTTTGCTGCTTCCAGTTTCTCATTATCTATATATAGCACTACGCGGGTGCGCCCCTCTTCTTCGCTGCGCATTTTGTCGTATACTCTCTGCATCTCTATTTTTTTCTCTCTTGACACAGGCTCCCTGACCGATTTGTACTCTACCGCTTTGCCGTCTTTGATAACTGCTGAAATACGGGCAAATACCCAGTAGTAGCCGCCGTCTTTTCTCAGGTTTTTTACGTACCCCTTCCATACTTCACCGCGATCGAGCGTCTCCCACAGCTCCTTAAAAGCTGATTTTGGCATATCCGGATGCCTGATTACATTGTGGGGTTTGCCTATCAGCTCTTCAGGCTTGTAACCTGATATCTCGGCAAACGTATCGTTGACATAGGTGATCTTTCCACTGAAATCTGTTCGTGATACGATCATCTCACCTTCAGGCACTTCTGTCTCTATGAACATATCAAACGTACTCTGCATTTTTTCTCCTTAAAAACCGGTCCGATATGGTACGGTCTTGACTGCTTTTTTATATGCTTGATTATAACATAAAGGCAAGCTTCCTTATCCCTGCAGCGATAAAATGGCATAATTCGCTTTTTATTTGTAAAGGTTGATAAGAATGATAGACAAGTCAGCAGTTCAAAACGTGCTCTCAAATGTAATGTATCCGAAATTTACCAAAAGCATAGTGGACTTCGGTTTTGTAAAAACCATTGATATTGAGAGCGGGAGTGTCTCTGTCGTGCTCGATATTCCGTCCGCCGCACCGGAAGTTGCAGAGCAGTTGAAAGAGGAGATAGAAAAACGGCTCTCCCTTCTTGGCGCAGATGTAAGATTGAGTATCAAACAGCCTGTTTTGCCACGCGAGACAAGTTCGCACGGCAGGAATATCTTGCCGAACATCCAGAGTTTTGTAATGGTCAGCAGCGGCAAAGGCGGTGTCGGAAAGTCGACGACTACGGTCAATATCGCACTGGCGCTGGCACAGCAGGGCAAGCGTGTGGGTCTGCTCGATGCAGATATTTACGGACCGAACATCCCCCGCATGATGGGAATTGCCGACAAGCAGCCGGTATTTCTGGGTCAGAAGATCAAGCCTATTCATGCCCACGGTATCGAGGTGATGTCCATCGGTTCTCTTGTAGAGCGCGGAGCTTCTCTTATCTGGAAAGGGGCGATGGTCACGCAGGCAATAGAGCAGATGCTCGAGGATATCATCTGGGGGGATCTCGATGTACTGCTGTTCGACATGCCTCCGGGCACCGGTGATGCCCAGCTTGCGCTTGCCCAGAATCTTCCTGTCACTGCGGGTGTCTGTGTTACCACTCCGCAGAAAGTGGCGCTTGACGACACTATACGCAGTATGGATATGTTTAAGAACCTGCATATTCCTATCGCCGGCATCGTTGAAAATATGAGCGGTTTTATCTGTCCGGAAAACGGAAAAGAGTATGCCATCTTCGGCAAAGGGACTACCCAGCCGCTGGCAGACCATTACGAGACGGAGATCCTCGGGGAGATCCCGATAGAGCCAGCCATACGCGAAGGCGGTGACAGCGGGCTGCCCATAACCGTTCTTGCCCCGGACTGTGAGACATCGAAACGCTACCGCAGTGTTGCGGAAAAACTGTGGAACACGATAGTCAAAGTCAATGCACAGGGCGGCGTCGATAATTCAGAGATCCAGCCGGAGGTCTTTTAGTCTTCATTTACTCCAGATAGAACAGTTTAGGTTTCGTCCCAAGTTCGCTTTTGATAGTAAAGAAGGAGCGGCTCTTGAGTGCATGGCTGATATCGCTGCCGGGATCGTCCAGGTCACCAAAGATCCTGACCTTGGCAGGGCAGGTGATCTGACAAGCCGTCGTCGTCTCTCCACGCGCAAGCCTTGTGTCGGCACAAAAGATGCACTTGTCCGCAAATTTCCTGTTCTCATCGATATAACGGGCATCGTACGGGCATGCTTTCATACAGTATTCGCACAAAATGCACTTGTCGGCATCTGTACGGACTATTCCGTTTTTATCGTACCATATGGCATCTGTAGGGCAGGCTATCTCACAAAACGCGACCTCGCACTCCTGACACTGCATCGGCATAAAGCTGTTTTTATTGCGCTGGAGGTTGAAAAAACTGCCTGTCGGTTCCGTAACATCGATCCAGAGTCGGTGGTGGTCTGCCCCCAGCAAAATACCGTTCTCTTCTTTACATGCCACTTCACAGGCATGACAGTTTATGCAGAGTTTATAGTCGAATGCCATAGCATAACGTGCCATGCTTACACCTTCCTGACCGAGACGTTTGTCTCGTTCATAGCCGCACATCCGTAGATCTTTTCCATATGGTCCTCGATCAGGATGTTGTCACTTGCCCCGTTGCCGAACGCCTGTTCGAGCTCATCGCTCGCAACGCCGAACCCGTGTGCGAAAAATACAACATCAGGGGCGATCTTGTTGGTGGGGTATGCCAGGATTTTTACTTTGCCTGACGGGCTTGTCACCTCTATGTCGTCACCCTCTTGTATCCCAAGTTTTTTGGCGATATCGTTGTTTATCCAGAGGTGGTTCGTGGACATGATGTCGCGCAGCATGCAGTTGTTTGTCGTTGCGCTCTGCGTGAACATTACGTATCGCCCGGTGATCATTCTGAAACGGCCTTTTGGAACTCTGAAATCATAACTGTCCTGCCATGTTGGCATAGGGTCGAAACCAGCCTTTTTCAGTTTGGGCAGGTAGCAGTTGATCCGCAGTGACTTTTGTGTCGTGTAGTGGCGCCTCTCTTTTGGATAATATTCATAAAAATTGTTAAATACTTCCCTGTGGTTTTTCTCCATATCGGGATACCAGACACCCCTCTCTTTGAGGGAGCGGTAGGCTTCTTTGCCGAATTCTTTTACGATCATCTTCCTATTGCGCGTTCCGATGTCTTTTTTATAGAGTTCGCACAAGTCGTATCCTCCCTCGTCAAATGACTTCTGGACCCCAAGTTCCGCTATACTCTCTTGCAGGTCTTCGTCCCATTTTCTGCTTATCTCGAACAGCGGTTTTGAAAGTTTTTTTCCAAGCCCGTCAAGGATATCCTGCATACTGCGGCTTTCATAGAGCGGCTCTATCACTTTGTTGCGCAGGGCCAGCGAGGGTTCCAGGCTGTTGAAGCTCACAACCATGTCTTCACGCTCAAGGTAGGTGCATTCCGGCAGGATGACATCTGCCATCACTGCCGTATCGCTGGGCATGGTATCTATTACGACTACCAAGTCCATCTTTTCCAGCATCTGTTTCGTTTTGGAGATATTCGGCATATTCTGCATTATGTTGTGTTTGCGGATGAACATCGCTTTTACAGGGTAGGGTGCCTTGTCCGTGATCACTTTTTCTCTAAAGTTGAGCCAGCTTCCCCCTTTTTTGGAGCCGTAGACGATGCCTCCCTCCCTGTCGAGTGAGCCGGCAAGGGCGTTTAACAGCACCATAGCCCTGCGGAACTGGAAATCGTTACGGCTCCATACGCTTCTGCGTCCCGGGTAGTATAGCGGGCGTTTTGCACCGAAGAATTCACGGCTGATACGGACTGTTTTTTCCGCTGGGATCCCTGTCTTTTTCTCTGCCCATTGCGGTGTGTAGCCGGACAAAAGAATGTGTTCTTTGTACAGGTCGAAATCTTTAAAATATTTCTTGACGAACTTTTTGTCGTACAACTCCTCTTTCAGTGCTACATATGTCATCGCAAGAGTAAAGGCCAGGTCGGTCCCGGGGTGTATCGGCAGCCACTCGTCCGCTTTGATTGCGGTTACGGTGCAGCGCGGGTCTATGACGACCTGTTTTTGCCCTTTGGCGCGCATCATATCGATGCTGTCGGGTGTTATGAGCGACTCGTAGCGGTTCGCCCCGCTGATGATCACATAATCGCTTCCGGCGACATCCGGCTCACCTGTCGTTCCGATGGTCAGCACCATAGCTCCGAGTTTGGTGTTGAGGCAGATGGAGCCTTCATCCAGAAAGTTGCCGCTGCCTATTTTGCCGCCGAAAAATTTTATGTATTCATCCTTGTTGAACCCTTCCCCGTTGCAGTAGGCGATCGTGGAGCGATTGTCTTTCTGTTCGTCAAGGATAGTGGTGAGATGCTTTTCGATATATGTATAGGCCTCATCCCACGTCACCCGCTTGTAACGTCCGTCACCGCGTCTGCCTACTCTTATCAGCGGGTATTTCAGCCTGTCTCTGTCGTATAGGGCCTGAATGCCCGCATTTCCTTTGGGGCAGAGCATATTGCGTGATTTTGGAAACCACGGGTTTGGGTCGAGTTTGGTAACGGTCCCGTTCTCTACCCTTGCAAATCCGGCGCATTTGTTTCGGCACATATTGCATAGATAGGGTATGTTGTCCACTTTTTTATGAGTTGTCTTGTGAGTGCAGGGTTCAAGTTTTGATGCGGAGGCAGCGGCATAAACACACAGTGCCACACTTCCCTGCAAAAACTTTCTTCTTGAAGTCTCTATTATCTTCATGCGGTATTTTAGCATGAAAATATTGTGTTATACAGTGGATTTTGAATCGGGTTCAGAATAACATTGTTTCCTCGATAAAGCAGTGACAAACCGCTATGATTGTATGAAAATATTTCTGCCGATTTTACTTCTCCATCGTAGTAAACATCAAGACCGCTTCGGCCACCTCTCTTTTTCCGCTTCTCTTTTTTATCAGCCCGCGTGTTTTTGAAAGCCCTTTTTCAAGGTTTTTGTCGATGATGTAATAGCCGCTCTTTTTATCGTAA
>MZGN01000091.1 GCA_002085085.1 Helicobacteraceae bacterium 4484_230 | reverse complement strand
AAAGTCGATGAAAAAAACATCAAAGCGATGATTAACTAGTTTCATTAAACATTCTCCGGAAAAACAAGCCGGGTAAGTCCGCAAAAGCGGCACCTAAGCACTAAAAAGTGACATGGTAAAGAAAAAGGAATAATATGCCAAGAGTAAAAACAGGCGTTGTAAGACGCAGACGTCATAAGAAAATACTGAAGCTTGCAAAAGGTTTCTATCAGGGCCGCCGCAAGCACTTCCGTAAAGCAAAAGAGCAGGTTGAACACAGCCTTGTTTATGCTTACCGCGACCGCAAGCAGAAAAAGCGTGAATTTCGCAAACTGTGGATTATCCGTATCAATGCGGCATGCCGCCTGAACGACATCAGTTACTCCCGTTTTATCAACGGTCTGAAAAAAGCTGGCATCGAGCTTGACCGTAAGATACTGGCCGATATGGCTATGAATGATGCAGCCGCTTTCAGCGCTGTAGCAGCCCAGGCAAAAGCTGCACTCTAATCTTCAGGGTTTTTGCCCCTGAAGCCGATCCTCCCCGCAAATCAGCCTTTTAACGGCTTCAAGATCATCTTTTTTCAACTCATGTGAAGCGTTCATTGTTTTTAGCATATGGGCAACCTCTGTTACCGTAACTCCGTACGGATCTTTTTTGACAACATTCAGCGTGCCGTTTTTGTGTGTAATCAGATCCAGATCTTTTCTGGTGTAGCGCATAAAATAATTGATGGTAAAGGTGTCGTTATGCTCTTTTTCCAGTGCAACTATTATATTGCTGTCCGTAGTTTTGCCCAGAGTCGGGAATATCAGGCTGAACTCTTTGGGTGTTATATAGCCGATATAGATCTTGGTAAAAAGATCATGATAGCGCGATACGGTTTTTGATGTAAGAAAATCCATATTCAAAACACTCTTTTTTGTCCGGATTTTGCTTAAAATCCATGAAAGGGTGTTGTAGTATCTGAAGGGACGGGTCTTGAGGTTGGCCGTATTTACGTTTCTTTTGTCTTTGACACGTAAAAACGGCTTTCGCCTCATCTTTTTGCTCTGCAGAAGCCATTTTAAAATATTTTCTGCAGAAAAAGGTTTTGTAACCCAGGCAGATGCATAGGGCGGAAGCTGTTTGACACCGCCGACACCTTCATTCAGTATGAGCAGGGCCTTGACCTCGTAATTAGGAAACAGCGTCTCAAGCAGCGCCTTTTTCTTTCGCAGCCTCTTTTTCAGGTTGCCGAGATTTTTTGTCAGCGTCATCTCTACGAAGTAAAGCTGTTTTTTGGTAAATATCATGGCATCGAACTCACCGATCTCATTGCGTTTGGTACGATAGACGATCTGGCCTTTCCAGTTTGCAGATAGAGCATTGGAAAGTGCTTTGGAGCGTTTTTTGTGAGGGCCTTTGAGTATGAACTTCTCTACGCTCTCCTGGGTCGTTACGTAGCGAAGCAGTTTTTCATAGATATAGTTTTCAAACACTTCGCCTTCAAATGAACGGTAGGAGCTGAGATATGCCTGGTCTTCACGGTCTACGCCTTTTTTTATCAGAGAGAGAAGGTGTTTGATGTGATAGTCGTAGTAGAGCAGGTTATCGCCGATATCACTCTCGTCAAGATCACGAATGCTATCAGAGATTTTGAGCAAATTTATACCTCTTTATGTGATGTGATTATTATCATAACACGTTTATGGCAACTCCACGCCAAAAAATCCGAAAAGGATTCCCGATACAATCAGATAGAGCCCGAAAGGTTTAAAACTGTAGCGCGATATGATAGCCAGAAATGTCTTGACGGCAATCCATCCGACTATGAACGAGACGACAAAGCCGACAGCAAGAATACCTGAGTGTTCAAATGATAAAGAGTCCATCTCTTTGAGCAGCACATAGCCGGATGCCGCACCCATTGTCGGAATGGCAAGCAAAAATGAAAATCCTATGGCGACATCACGTTTGAGGCCGATCAGAAGTGCCCCCAGGATCGTTGTTCCCGAACGTGAAATGCCGGGAATCAGAGAGAGGACCTGAAACAGCCCGATATACAGAGCCTGTTTGAATGAGACCTTGTCGAGGTCGCCAACGTGATGCTCCTTTTCCGTATAAAAGTATTCGATGACCAAAAAAGCCACACCGGTGGCAATCATAAATGCAACTGCCGAGTTGGCTGCAAAAAGTGCTTCGATCTGCTTATGAAACAGCAGGCCTGTGATGCCGGTAGGAATAAAGGCAACGATCAGCTTTGTCCACAGTATCCGGCTCTGCATAAGACGCTCTTTGTAGATAAGCATAACCGAGAAGATGGGCGCGATCTGTATAATTATTTCGTATGCCGTAAGAAAAGTGCTTTGTCTGAGGCCGAGAAGTTGCCCGGTAAAATAGAGGTGGGCTGTCGAAGAGACCGGAAGAAATTCTGTAACACCTTCAACAATACCTAAAATAATGGAGTCAAATATGGTCAATCTGGTTACCTTGGGGTATTTTGTGGAATATCGATGCCATTGTAGCATTATGAAGCAAAACCGTTTTTAAAATGAGGCTAATTCTTGTTTGGCTATAATACGCGGTTTTGAAATAAGGAAGCAGGATGATTTTTGAGCACGAGATTCCCGAAGGCAGCAAACTGTATTTCGGTAAAGCAGCTAAACGTAAGCGTGAAATAGAAAAGATCGCCAGCGATGTGCTTTATAAAAACGGGTTTGAGGAGATCGCAACCCCTCTGTTTTCATATCATCAGCACCACAGTGTTTATAACGAGCGGGAGCTGATCCGCATTAATGACGTTGAAAATCATAATATCAGCCTGAGGGCAGACTCTACTATCGATGTCGTCCGTATAATCGACAAACGTCTCGGCCGTAATACCATGCATAAAAAATGGTTCTATATCCAGCCGGTCTACCGATACCCGTCTCTTGAGCAGTACCAGGTAGGTGCCGAGTTTATAGGAGAGAGCGATCTTACATCTGTTTTGAGTCGTACTGTAGAGATATTTGACGGTTTGAAGATGAAGCCTCTCCTGCAGATATCCAATATAAATATTCCCAAGAAAATATCACATCTGCTGGATATACCTCTGGATGATTTCAGGCATATCCGTATTGAAAAATTCCTTTCGATGGGAATAGAGTGGCTTGAGAGACTGGTTTATCTGCATAATCCGGATCAAATAGATGACGTGATAGATGTTGTACCGGCAGAGATCAGAGAGGAGCTTCTTAAAATGAAAGAGCTCTCCCAGGCGCTCTCGTACAAAAACAGCGTATTGGCTCCGCTCTATTATGCAAAAATGCTCTACTATGATGAGCTCTATTTTCGTATGATAGAGGGCAATGAAGTTTATGCGCGTGGCGGCCGTTATAAAAATGAAGAGGTGACTTCGGTGGGATTTGCGATCTATACCGATACGTTGATAGAGGCACAAGAGAAGCAAAAAGGAACAGAATAATGAAAGCGGATTTGATTGTAGGTATTCAATGGGGAGATGAGGGCAAAGGCAAGATCGTTGACATGCTTGCACAGAAGTACGATATGGTGTGCCGGTCCCAGGGCGGCCATAATGCCGGACACACTATCTGGGTTGACGGTGTCCGCTACGCTCTGCATCTGATTCCATCAGGCGTTCTGAATCCGAAAGCTATAAATATTATAGGCAACGGTGTGGTTCTCTCCCCGGAGTCCATCATAAAAGAGATGGAGCAGTTCGACAGTCTTGAGGGAAAACTGTTCATTTCGGACAAGGCCCACCTTAACCTGCCTTACCATGCGCTGATCGACCAGGCAAAAGAGAAGCTGAAGGGCGACAAGGCTATCGGTACTACAGGAAAAGGGATCGGCCCGGCATATTCAGACAAGATCAACAGGGTCGGTTTCAGGGCGGGAGAGCTGCTTGACTCTGAAAAACTGTGTAACTCGATCCTGGAGTTTTTTGCACAGAACAGGGCTATTTTTGATGTTCTTGAGATCAGCACCCCGGGCAGGGAAGAGCTGCTCGGACTGCTTGTGGAGTATAAAGAGAAGCTTGCTCCGTTTATAGCAAATACGACAAATATGGTCTGGGATGCACTCGATAGCGGTAAAAAAATACTGCTCGAGGGTGCCCAGGGCACACTGCTCGATATCGACCACGGCACCTATCCGTTTGTCACATCCTCTTCCACTGTCAGCGCCGGAGCCTGTACCGGCCTGGGGCTGAATCCAAAAGATATCGGAAAGGTCACGGGGATCGTCAAGGCGTACTGCACGCGTGTCGGTAACGGGCCTTTTCCGAGTGAGGATTTTGGTGAAGACGGAAAGCGTCTGGGTGAACAGGGGCATGAGTTTGGAACGACTACGGGCAGGGCCAGAAGGTGCGGCTGGTTCGATGCAGTCGCATGCCGCTACTCGAGCCGCCTTAACGGGTGTGATGAGCTCTCCTTGATGAAGCTGGATGTACTTGACGGTTTTGATGAGATCAAGGTGTGTGTGGCCTATGAGATTGATGGAGAAGAGATCGAGTATATGCCGTCTGATCTTGAGAGCGTGAAGCCTGTTTACAGAAGTTTTAAAGGCTGGGAGAAAACCGAGGGTGCCAGAAGCTGGGAAGAGCTTCCAAAAGAGGCCCGGGAGTACATAAGGGCGATAGAGACACTGACAAGCACAAAGGTCGGCATGATCTCCACTTCACCGGACCGCAACGATACCATTCTTCTATAGCTCCACCGCACTTCCCGTGCGGCCTTTCATAAGATATTTACCTTTGCTGATGTAAAATGACGAAAATCTCCAACCTGAGGGCCGACAGATGAAAGTTACACTGAAGCATATACCGCATATTGCAAACAGAATTGCGATAGGATTGAACAAGAGCGGCCTTGTTACCATGACACACGGGCTTGACGGTGTTTCGGCTGCAGCTGCCAGAGTGATCGAGGAGAATGTTAAAAAAGAGATCGCCCTTGAAGAGAGAGTCAACGAAATTGTTGACGAGAATGAAGAGCAGATAGATTTCTACCTGGCGGACGAAAGGCAGCTTTTCTTTATGATCAAAAAGAAACTCGCCGACGAATACGGGGTTATACTCTCCTATGAGGACCGCTACTCCGATCTTTCACACAAGATCCTTGATGAACTCTATGAAGAAGACCTTATCCATTATGATATAAGCGAGAATAGGATAAAAAACGTCATATATGATGCTATTACTTCGTTTATTGCAGATACCGGCGAGATAGAAAGTGCCGTAGTCGACAAACTGCATACATATAAACGCAAGTTGATACCGGGAACCGACGAGTATGAGATACTGTATGAAAAGCACTATAAAGAAGAGCTGCAGAAGAGAGGAATGGCTTAATGAAAAAAGCATGGATATATCTTGAGAACGGAACCTTTTTGGAGGCCTCAAGTTTTGGTGC
>MZGN01000090.1 GCA_002085085.1 Helicobacteraceae bacterium 4484_230 | reverse complement strand
ATCAACACGGCGATAGACGGCGGCATCGTTTCGCAAAACCCGAACCCCGCTTCGGTGGAGTCCTCCTCTCCTGCCAAATCCGGCTCCCCGTCATATGACAAACTGACAAAAACCCTCGATGCCACTCCCGTGACCTCCTTTGCCGAAACGGGATTCGGGGAGTGGAACAAAAACCTCACATTCGCCGGGAGCAATGACGACCTGATCCCCACTTATCTGGAACGCACAAACTCCTATCTCGCCGAATCCAGTCCGTTCGCCCCCCTGAAAATCGCCATCACCAAACCCAGAGACGGGGCTAAAGAGGTGTGGCATATGTCACAGGAGAGCTATCGGCGTTATTTCGCATACGGAAAAATGAAAGATTTTGTCGCGGAAAACCCCTCTTACCACCATATCGTAGATCACGCGCAAAAATTAAAAGGCAGGCTGCCGGAAGAGGATTTCGCCAGTACCAATATGCGTGTCATAGACCACAACGCCTGGAAGCTTATCCGTGATCCGAAAACAGCCATGAACACCATCATGGGGCATGTATATGACATATTGGCAACAGAAGTGGAACTGCCCGAAAGTTTTATGGCGAATATGAAAAAAGCGATTGACGAAAACGACCTTATAATGATCCGCGCGTATCGTGACAGGGCTTTGAGGGATCTTGGCAAAAACCAGGACAGCGATCAGTTAAATTAAATAAAAAAGACATTTTCTACTTCTATATACTTGCAAGCTCTCTTATCTCCCAGAGTGCGGCCTTGTCGCTTCTGAGAAAGATAAAGTTCTGCAGACTTCTTGCATTGACGCTCCAGGTCAGCTCTGTTTTATAGCTTTCGGGAAGGCAGTACTTGGCTCTGTCGTTGCTTATACCCTCACTTAGCACGTATCTCAGATTCTCCAGCGCTTTGATACTCATCTCGTCAACGATATCTTCACCCGTCATCACCAGATATTTGGAGGCACGCTCCCTCTCATCTGTTGCAAACGGCTCCTCGCCTTTGAGCTCTTTTAGCGTGTAGCGTGTACTTTTAACGGAGAGTGATGCTATCCTGTGGCGGGCAAGCTCCTGCAGCAGCGCCCTGCTGATACCCTCTATATAGAAGTTATAATTCAGATGCTCAAGCGTCGACGCATGTTTGAACTTGTTGCCGACCCTGTCTATAAGCTCCCTGTCCTTCTCCCCGCCCGCATCACTTTTATCAAAACTCTGCCAGCATGTTCTGATAGCGCTGGCACAGACGATCAACGGGGTATAATGATGCAGCGTGACTTTCATAAGAGTTCCTGGAAGATAAATTTTACAAATTCTAGCATAAGAGTGCAAAAAATTTGGATGACCAGGAAATATTATATTTTAGATCCCTGCCTTCGCAGGGATGACTGGCACCGCTTTTCATCACTCCTGTGAAAGCAGGAGCCAGGCCCTTTTACCCATGCCCAAAAATTTCATTATAAAACTTCATCGCAAACCTGTCGCTCATAGATGCTATATAGTCAGCTATCACCCTGTGCCGGGCACGGACAGAGAGCTGCTGGCGGTAGTACGGCGGCAGCATTTTAGGCTCCTCTGTCAATGCGCTGAAAAGCCCTTTGACAGCCTGCTTGCCGGCATACATTTTTCTCATGATCTTTTTATGCTGGTAGAGCTCGCCAAAGAGAATCTTTTTAAGCTTCTTGATCTCCGTCTCGAGTCCTTTCTCAAAACCGACAGGAAGAGCTTCATCTGCCGGTATAACACCGGCTAACACACGAGTGTTATCCACTCTGTCGGCAGAGTAGGCCAGCAGTGAATAGACCAGATAGTTGATAAAATGCGAGCTGAACCGGTAACGGAACATCTCGTCATCCGCTTCTGTTATACCTTCGTCATAGACTTTTTGAAGTATTGTCTGGATTAACTCACTTTTTTTCAGCTCATCAAAGCCGATCAGGCCCGAATTGACCCCGTCGTCGATATCATGGCTCATATAGGCGATCTCATCTGCACGGTCAACTACCATCGCCTCGATAGAAGGGTGCTTCGAAAGATTGAACTGCTCATCTATCCAGGAGGAGTAAAAAGGTTTTCCGTAAGGATAAGAGTGTTTCAAAATCCCTTCTATAGTGGCAAATGTAAGATTTAATCCGTCAAACTGCCTGTATCTCTTCTCGAGAAGAGTAACCACCCTGAAACTCTGATAGTTATGCTCGAAACCGTTTTCATGGCCCGCCTCTTTCAGGCAGTGGTCAAGCGTATCGCCGCCGACATGCCCGAAAGGGGTATGGCCCAGATCGTGGGCAAGGGCGATCGACTCTGCAAGCGACTCCTCCAGCCCAAGCTGCGAAGCGATGGAGCGTGCTATCTGGCTTACCTCGATAGAGTGCGTCAGGCGCGTCCTGAAAAAATCGCCCTCCTGATTTAAAAAGACCTGCGTCTTGTACTCCAACATACGAAAGCTGCCTGAGTGGATGATGCGGTCACGGTCACGCGCGTACGGTGAACGAAAATCATCTACTGTACTGTAAAAACGATGGTCCGGTCTCATATTACTCCCTGTACTCCAGTCTGCCCGGCTTTTCACACTCTATACACTCACCCTTCTTTTCGACAACAGAGGCTTTTTCTGCATCTTCTTCACTGTATGCCCTGCACTCTTCAGGGATATTGACAGCATTTGGGTCGCTCATTATCCGATCGCACATGGCGGCATTTACGCGAAAATGGCTGCATCCGGCAAAAAAGAGCGAAAACAGCACCAAAAGGTATCTCATTCTTCGATCTCATACCCTCTTTTTTTCAGACACTCTATGCACTCCGGGGCGATCTTCGATTTTGATGCCTCCGCAGCCGCCTTGGCGTCATAATAGCGGCACTGGCTCAGATCCCGCTGGACCATCTGTTCGGTGTGCCCCTCCGGACAGACCATACCGCCGATACGGATATGTTTTGTCTGGCAGGCCGTTATGAAAAGTGCGGTTAAAAACACAAGAACGAGACCATATCGCATAAGGCACTCCTTTTTTACAAGAATAGCATAAGGGCACCTCTAAAAACCCTGAATATCCTCAGAGGGTAAAGAACTTTTTGGTAAACTCTTATGAAGTAATCTTTACGGAAAACTATGAAACAGACATATATCACCGACCTTGACCACACTTTTCTGCGCAGCGACCTGAGTATCAGCAATTATACGCAAAAGGTATGGAACTCCATGGCAGGCAGCAGCACTCTCTCCATAGCGACTGCACGCAGTTACAAAAAGAGCGAACAGTTTTTAAGACGTCTTCATCTACATGCTCCACTGATCCTGCTTGACGGTGCGCTCATAGTCAGCGAAGAGAAAAAGATTATCGATATGAAAGTGCTCGGCAGAGAGATCAGCAATGCCGTAGTCTCCGAGGGCGCGGGATTCGGTATCTATCCCGTGATCCTCTCTCTTGTCGACAGAGAGCTCAATGAGGCCTTTTTATACCCTAAGATCCGCAATGTATTTCAGGAGAGGCTGATAGCCCGCTACGGCAGTGACGACAACCTGATCGAACAGAAATATCCGGAGGCGATGGAGGAGAACTTCAAGATCGTCTATATGGGAGAGGAGTCTCTTCTGCGTCCGCTCACCGAACATCTAAAATCTGTTTTTGGCGACGCACTCGAGTATAAACTTGCCCCGGAGGCATATCTGGGCTGCTATTATCTCAGCATACTGCATCCGCTTGCAGACAAGGCACACGGCCTGCAAAAGCTGATCGATCACCTCAGGCTCGATGCAAAAGATATCACTGTTTTCGGAGACGGCCTTAACGATCTGGGTATGTTTGCAAAGGCAGGCACTTCCGTTGCCGTCGGAAACGCGCTCGATGAGGTAAAAGAGAGGGCCGATATCGTTCTGCCCCATACGAACGATGAAGATGCCGTGGCAAAATACCTATCAGGAAAACATAATGAAGCGCTCCGTTAAAACCTCAAGCTTTGTTCCAATGGCTATTATCGGGACACTCTTTTTCATCTTTGGCTTTGTAACCTGGCTAAACGGTTCTCTGATCCCTTTTTTAAAGATCATCTGCAACCTGAACGAGTACCAGGCACTGTTCGTCACTTTTGCTTTCTATATCGCCTATACGGTCATGGCGCTGCCGATGTCATATCTTCTTGACAGAACAGGCTATAAAAACGGTATGGCACTGGGACTGGCAATCATGGCCGTCGGGTCTCTTCTTTTTATCCCGGCGGCACAGAGTGCCAACTTTTTGATCTTTCTTGCCGCCCTGTTCACACTTGGCAGCGGCCTGACCATTCTGCAGACAGCCTCAAATCCATATATAGTACATATCGGGCCGAAAGAGAGTGCGGCGATGCGCATCAGTATTATGGGGCTGATCAACAAAAGTGCCGGGGTGCTGGCACCGATGCTCTTCAGTGCCCTGATATTTTCCGGGATGGCCGACTTTTCTACAGATTCTGTCACCGCGGAAGAGATAGAAGAGCTTTCATCACGCCTTATCCTGCCCTATATCTATATGGCCGCCGTACTGACAGCTCTGATCGGCCTGATAAAGTTCTCCTCTCTTCCGGAGATCGATCTGACTGCCGACAGTGCTTCACACTCTGAAAATAAAACGGGTATTATCCATTTTCCGCAGGTTGTTCTGGGTGCGGCCGCCCTCTTCTTCTATGTGGGCGTAGAGGTAATCGCAGGTGATACGATCGGCCTGTACGGCCAGAAGCTCGGTATCACCGATTTTTCCTCGCTTACCTCATACACGATGGTCTTCATGGTGGCTGGCTACATTATCGGAGTTGTTGCGATACCCCGCTTTATCACTCAGGAAAAAGCGCTGCTCGGCTCAGCCATTGCCGGCATACTTTTTCTCCTTGGCGCTGTTTTCGGCTCAAGTGAAAGCACTGTTGTCGCCGAGACCCTCTGGGGCTTTACGGGCATCGCAACAGTTCCGGACACAATCGCTTTCGTGGCACTCATGGGACTGGCCAACGCCCTGGTCTGGCCCACGATCTGGCCTCTGGCGCTTGAGGGGTTGGGAAAACAGACGGCGCAGGGAAGCGCTCTGCTTATTATGGGAATCGCGGGAGGAGCGTTGATCCCGCTCCTGTTCGGAAAAGCGGCCCAACTCGGCGGAGATATGCAGACGGCCTATCTGGTAGCCCTCCCCTGCTACCTTTTCATCCTGTTTTATGCCGTGAAGGGACATAAGATAAGAAGCTGGAGATAGGGGCCAGCACGAGCAAAGAAAAAGGGGAACAAAAGAGAAACTAATAAGGAGACAAAATGGTTAAACACAAAAAAATGCAAAACGGTTTCAAATATATAGAAGTCACCAACAAAAATGCCCATGCCAAAATAGCACTTCAGGGAGCACACCTGTTTCATTATGAACAAAAAGGGTGCAAGCCCCTGCTGTGGCTGAGTGAAACAAGTTTTTTTGAAACCGGCAAATCGATACGCGGCGGCATTCCCGTCTGCTGGCCGTGGTTCGGTATGCACAAAAGTAACACCAAACTGCCCCAGCACGGTTTTGCAAGAGATTTTTTGTGGGAACTACTGGAGGTGAATGAAGCCGACGACAGCTCTACCGAACTTCTGTTCGGGCTGAAAAGCTCACCTGAAAGCATGAAGCTGTGGCCCCACAGGTTCGAGCTTCAACTACACATCACCGTATCCGACACACTTAGAGTCTCTCTCACTACAAAAAACCGTGACAAAACCGCGTTTGAGATAACTTCCGCCCTTCATACCTACTTTGCCGTCTCAAGTATTGACAATGTTAACATTAAGGGACTTGACGGTAAAAGATATTTTGACGCATTAAGCGGAGAGTATAAAACACAAAAGGGGGGTATCCGCATCTCCGAAGAGATCGACCGGGTCTATCAGGGTGTGGACGCACCCCTGACAATCGACGATATAGACAGAAAAATAGAGATAAGACCGGAGGGCTCCTCCTCAGCCGTCGTATGGAACCCGTGGATAGACAAATGCGCAAGAATGAGCGCAATGAAGGATGACGCCTACGCAAACGCCATGGAAGACGCACGGACCATTCAACCCGGAGAGGAGCATACCCTGACGGCTGTTATCTCCTGAGATCAGCTTTCCGAAACACTTTCTATAAGCTTTTCCAGCCTCTGCGGAGTACCGATATCCATCCATACCCCTTTATGGATCTCTCCACCGACACGGTTTTGCTTTATGGCATTGCGCAGGAGCGGTGCAAGCGGCTGTTTGCCGTATGGCAGATGTTTGAATAGTTCCGGGCTGTAATAGCCTATGCCGGCAAAGGTATATTTGGCCTCTCCGTCATTCCGCACTCTTGTTCCTTCCAGAGAGAAGTCGCCGCCGGAATTATGCTTTGGATTACCGACAAGAATAAGATGCGCCAGATCGTCTCCCAGGTCAAAAGACGGATCGTACACACAGTCGCACCAGACATCGGCATTTACCGCCAGAAACGGCTCGTCTCCCAGAAGGGGCAGTGCTTTTATAATACCCCCGGCAC
>MZGN01000016.1 GCA_002085085.1 Helicobacteraceae bacterium 4484_230 | reverse complement strand
GGAAAAGCCGTTGTTACGGCAAACAAGGCTTTGCTGGCATATCACCGCTATGAGCTTCAGGATATCGCAAAAGATATCGCATTTGAATTTGAAGCCAGTGTCGCAGGGGGCATCCCGATTATAAACGCACTTCGTGACGGCTTGTCGGCAAACCATATCGAATCTATCCAGGGCATTTTAAACGGCACCTGCAACTATATGATGACAAAGATGACAGACGAAGGTGTCTCTTTTGATGCAATTTTAAAAGAGTCCCAGGAGCTTGGGTATGCAGAGGCTGATCCGACCTTCGATATAGGCGGGTTTGATGCCGCGCATAACCTGGAGCCGGAGGTGACGCCACGGCAAGCGCAGTGGTAGCCAACATCATCGATATAGTCCGTTCCGGCAAGCGCGCACCGATGCTTGGGTTTGACAAGCCGCTTGAGCATGGACTGAGTCTTAAGAGCAGGGATGATATAGTCTCCAAATACTATCTTCGTCTGAAAGTGGCGGACAAGCCGGGAGTACTGGCTCAGATAACACAGCTGTTCGGCAAATATGATATCTCTATAGAAACCATGCTTCAGCGCCCGGTCGATTCGGAATCGGCAAATCTTCTGTTCTCCACCCATGAGGCACTTGAGCGCAATGTGCAGGAGGTTCTTTCAAATGTAGAGTCCCTCGAGTTTGTCGTTGCCGCACCGGTGATGATCCGTATCGTCTGATACGGAGTCCCCTTCTTTTCAAATTTCTTATTTACTACAATAAATATCTTAAGCACCAAAAGTGTAGACTTATGGCAACTCTATGATCAGGCGGCAACATGAAAAGGATTGACAGCGTATGTACATACTGCGGAGTCGGATGTGATATCGTTGGAGTTGTTGAAGATAATGTCATAAAAAAGATATCGGCTTCACCAGACGGATATGTTTCACAGGGAAAACTGTGCGTCAAGGGTAAGTACGGGTTCGATTTTGTCACCTCGAAGAACCGCGTCCGGCGGCCACGTATCAAGAAGAGTTTTTTGGACAAAAATCCGGCTATCAAAAAGAAGATAGAAAACTCTCTTGAGGAACTGGACGACATCTGGTTCGAGTGTGATGTAGAGAGTGCGACAACAGCAGCCGCAATGAAGTTTAAAGAGATACGCTCCAGCTATGGCAAAAAGAGCTTCTGTGCTATCGGCGGTGCACGGACATCATGCGAGAGCGCTTATCTTTTTCAGAAATTTACCCGCCATACGATGAATTCGCCCCACGTGGACAACTGCGCACGTGTATGCCACTCCCCGAGTCTCAAGGGAATGCGCATGACTATCGGTGAAGGTGCGGCGACGAACCCGTATAATGATATCTATCTGACAGATTTTATGATTATAATTGGCTCCAATACGACTGAAGCCCACCCCATCGTAGCCAACCGAATGATCGATGCCTCCCGTAAAAGCAACAACCTTGCCGTAATCGACGTGCGTGAGACACAGTTGATGAAATTTGCGAAACATAAAGCGGTTATCCCGCACGAAGCGAATCTGCTTATCCTGAATATGATGGCTTTTGTGATAATAGATGAGGAGCTGTATGACAAAAGGTTCGTGGAGTCACGCACCAAGTGGTTCGATGAGTATAAAGAGAAGATCATGAATGATCCTTATGCCGATCCGGATTATTTCAAAAAGATCAAAGGGTATGAATATCTCTCCAAAAGGATCCCAAACATTGCCAGGGAGTATGCTGTAAAGCGTTCAATGATCTTCTGGGGGCTTGGCATAACCGAGCATACGGACGGTTCATACGCAGTGATGGCGCTCACCCACCTGGCGCTTATGACCGGCAATATCGGCAAGCACGGAGCAGGCCTGATGCCGCTTCGCGGGCAGAACAATGTGCAGGGGGCATGTGATATGGGCTGTCTGCCATATTATAACCCCGACTATCAGGAGCCGGATGAGGTTGGCCTGATGACACCGCAGCTTGTAGATGCCATGCTTGACGGAAAGATCAAGGCTGTTTTGAATATGGGCGAAGATATTACCCATATACACCCAAATCTGAATAAGGTCGACAAAGCTCTGCAGAACCTGGATTTTCTTATGGTCCAGGAGGTTATGATGAGTGATGTCGCATCGAGGGCGGATATCGTAATCGGCGTCAAATCGGCTTATGAGAAAACCGGTGTCTACGTCAATGCGATGCGCCGCCTGCATCTTTCACAGCCGCTTGTAGAGTCTGACCTTCCTGACGACTGGGAGGTGATCCAGATGCTTGAGACTACAAAGACAGCTCAGAGGTGTGGGATGAGGTACGAAGCGTCGCACACCGACGTTTTAACGGAGCGAGCTATATGCGGCTGGAGCGCCACCGTAAACGGGGTCTGCAATGGCCTGTCTATACAGAGGATACGCCGGTGCTTCACCTGCTTGATTTCAGGACTGAAGACGGCCTTGGAGAATTTCACTACCATCAGTACCGCCTCAGGGGTATGGTGGAGGCTATTACCTGAGTACCGGGCGTACGTTGTCACACTACAATAATGCCTCACAGACCTCCCAGAGCAGAAAGCTCAATATGCACTATGACGAGGATATTCTGCTTGTCAGCGAAGAGGATGCCGGGTATTTTACTACGGAGCGGGTTATATTAAAAAGCGATAACGGAGAGAGCGCGCCTCTTCGTATCAAATTCACGGACAAGATAAAGCCGAAAACACTGTTTGTCACCTTTCACCATGCTTCATCACGCGTAAACGCTCTTTTCGGGGACAAATCGGATGAACTTATCTTGACGGCAGCGTTTAAATCCGTCAAAGTCGAAGTGATACCGGTAAAATGAGCCGCGCCCGGGGGGATATAGCCGAAGAGAGAGCCGTGCAGTTTCTTCGCGATAGCGGATTTCGGATAATAGACCGTAATGTAAGCAGCCGTTTTGGGGAGATCGATATCATAGCCTTGAGGAGCGATATTCTGCATTTCATAGAGGTAAAGAGCGCACTGGACTATGAGCTTGCCATACGGAATATAACCCCGAAAAAACTGCAGCGTATTCTTCGTACCGCGGATGTCTATATGAAAAAACACTGCCTGGAGATCGATTACAGTATAGATGCAGTTGCAGTAATGCCGGAGAGTATAGAGATGCTGGAGAATATTACGATTTAGTTTGAAGAGTTGTCATCGCTCCGGCAAAACTTTGCTATTTCGGACTCAACTCCCAATATAATGGAGAATGAATTACCAGATAAGCATGAACCTGGCCTTATTTTACATATATATCCATTACCTTCCAAATATTTCCATTTAATTCCAGATTAATATCTATTATGGAATAATTATTCCAAGTAAGTTTTGAAGCTTACAAATATATTTTCAGGAGCAGAAGAATGAAAACAACAAAGCAGGTAGATATACCAATGGAGTTATATAGCAAACTTTTGTCTTATGCCCAGAAGAATAACTTAAAATCAAAATCTGCGACCCAGGGAGAGTTTGTTCTGGCTGCGATTAAAAAATTTACAGAAGAGCATTTTGAATCAAAAGGTAAAGGAGAGAGTCTATGAGTAACAATGAAGCAAAAAAAAGACTGGACATGAAAGAGAGTCTATATGAGAAGATACTCTCTTATGCAGGTGAAAACAGTATAGAGGGAAGAACAAGAGGGGAGAGGGTTTTAAAATCGGTAGAACACATGCAGGAGCATATTTCCAGGATTGATACTTCTTTGATGGTAGATATAGATGAGGAGATAAAAAAGAAAATCAAACTTTTTCAAATGGTTGGCATCCTGGATGACGGTGATATTTCAAAAGCTATAAATGAGGCATTGCTTGTCTATATCCAAGAGCACAAGGGGGCATTGCAAAAAAAAGTAGAAGAGCTATGAATGATATACCCAAAGTAAAAATTGCGTTGTTGTCAAGTGCAAAATTGAACGATAAAGCTGTATTTGAAACCTGCAGGGATCAAATAGCAAATGCTGTTAAAGGGTTTGATGCAGACAGCTATCAGTTCATTATCGGAAACATCAAAAACAGAGTAATGATAGAGTATGTTAAATCATTAGGTTATGAGGTCACAGTAGTAACCCAGCATATCAAAAGTTTAGCAAATTCCAATAAAAAAATAATACGGGAAAGTCATGGAGTCATTTTTTTTATCTATGATAAGAGTTCTGTGATGATGGATTTGCTTGAGTATGCACACACTTGTCATCCTGACACCATTGTACCTGTTTATTTTCATAGCAATAAAAAGAATTCTACATATTTATTTGCACATAAGAATGGCTTTTCCCATTCAGAGAGCAGATGGAATGCAATTGCACAGCTGGCTATGGTTTGGATGGGAAGGCATGGTAAACAACTTGGTGTTTATCGGTCAAAATATGAATCCAAATATACTTCAGAATGGTTGCGAAGTGATAAAAAGCTCTCTTTTGGCGGCTGGAACAGCAAAAATACAATTGTTGAAGGAAGGCTGAACAATAAACTCTTTGAGATCGAATTTTGGAGCGAGGATTATGACAACATAAGTCCGGATATTGTGCATATTGATCAAACAAGCAAGAAAGTTGTGATGATAGAGGTCAAAACCATCCGCTCTTCCATAAAGAGTAATCTTAATTTGTATCGCAGACTGGCCGATGCTATAAACAGTTCTAAAGCATGGTCTTGCGAGATGTACTATCTTCTATCGTATGGACACGAAACATTGACAGACTGGAAACTTTTAAATGAAAAAGGAGAAAAGATACTTTTATGGGAAGAGCTGTTTTTTATAATAGCGGAAAGTGATCTTGCACCATATATAGACAGTGATTTGTCTCAATACACTTTAATGCCGCCCTGGCTGCCTGAAACAGTATGATATCCCAAGTATGTATATTGATAAAAAGTTATTAATGGAAGCAAAAAAGATAGTTTTTGTAAAAAGAAACCGATCCATTGCCCACCTTCAGAGAAAACTGGGCATAGGGTACAACCGCGCTGCCGTTATAATGGAAATGATAGCAAGAGGCCACAGGCAGCATGTCCATCTCTTTTTGCAAAAGAGAAAAAGAGTTCGCAGTGCATGACGATACTGTAAATATTGACAAAGCTGCAAGATACGGACTTCTTAGTGAATTTGCAGATGAAATAGTTAAAGAAAAGATTTTAAACAGATCATTTCATTTAGCCGGGAAGGTACTGGTTCAGATGCTGTTTGATAAAGTAGTATGGCTAAATGATGAGTTTATCGATAATTACCAAAATAAATACAATGGCATCAGTGTAAACAAGGTTGACCAGATAAGTCTGCTGATGAAAGAGGCAGTTGCCCGCTATGGTGACAGGTCGGTTTATACTATTTTTAACAGTGCTGTTACGGCTGAGTATTTTTCTTTCAGATCAATGGTATATTTGCTGAACAAAGCAATATTTTACTGCCAGGGCTGTTTTTATCCTTATAGAATATTTTCTTATCTTAAGAACAAAGCCTGCAGTTGTGTCGAATATCATTTATTGGCAGATAGCCTGGCTGTCATACTTGAAAAATACAATATAGTTAAACCGGATGCTGTTAAAAAATTATTGGATAATTCCAGAGAGAAGATGCACACTGATTATGAAAAACTCTCTTTGGCGTTTAGTTATCAAAGAAATGGTTACTCTAAAGAAGCACAGGAGATATTCAAATCGACGATTGATGCGATAGTTTCTGAAATACGGGAAGGTAAAAAAGAGTATCAAACTGTCAGATCACTCATTGTAACTTTGGTCGATAATGCCGATATAGGAGATGAGAGTTGTTTTTTTTGTGATTTGGAAAATGACGGCAGAGTATTTGCGGGTCATGGTGCTGAAGTCTGCTTCTCTGGGGACATAGAACTTGTCAATAGGCTTTACGGGGCATTTTATGATAAGAGTTGATGCCTACCTGGAAGCATTGGAACAAATAGAAAAAACGAAAGAGCAGCAGCTTTATAAAAAAAACCAACCAACTGCCCGCAGTACAAAAATACCAAAAAGTTTTTTTGAATATCCTATATATCAAGACCTAAAAGAGGTAATAGTCTCTTTGGATCCACAGATAGTTATTCCGAGAAGATGGGAAGAGCTGGAAATTGATTTTTCCAACAGGGATATACGCCACTGCTCTTTATGCGCTACTTATGTTTACAGGGTATCAAACCTGTATAACTATCAAATATTGACAGATAAAAATGTTACATTGGCTATACCGCAAGACAGCCCTTTTATGAAAGAGATTGAAGATCAGTATAAAACAGCAATTGAGAGCTATAGGTTCATACAGATCTCAAGAAGGATTATGCAAGAGGTCGGATATAGGATAGAGGATGATTTGCACCATTGTGAATTGGAGTATGCAGCAGATGATATTTTAAAGTATATGAGAGGCAAAGACTGGATCAGTATGGCCGAGTGGTCGGAAAAGTACCGAAAGTTTGGATTTGAAAAGGACTGTTTGCCTTTTTTTCAAAAGCCGTAGTGCTGCATCAAATTAAAAAATACTGCACAAAGATAGGTTGTAGTATAGATGCAGTTGGCGCTATGCCTGAGGGCATGGGATTTTGGAAAATATTATGATTCAGATTTTTTGCTCTTCTTGAATCTGAAAAAGATGACATCACCACAATTTTGATTTTTTACAATAGTTTTTTTAAAGAAACAGACAGGTATAATGGAGACTATAATTTTTATGAAGGAATTTGCATGGGTAAATATGTAGAATTAACAGCGGCTGATTTTGACTCGACTATCGCCGAAGGCGTAACATTGGTAGACTTTTGGGCACCGTGGTGTGGGCCTTGTCGTATGATCGCTCCGATCATTGAAGAGCTTGCGGAAGATTTTGACGGAAAAGCGACTATCGCAAAGGTAAATACTGATGAAGAGCAGGATATTGCCGTAAAATTCGGTATCCGTTCCATTCCTACAATTATGTTCTTTAAAGACGGTGAACTGAAGGATCAGATGATAGGCGCAGGCTCGAAGCAGGCTTTTGAAGAGAAGATAAACGCACTTCTGTAAGCCGGACATCTTGTCTGTCTGTGAGCCGGGGCTGCCGTTTGGCAGTTCCGGCTTTTTTTTTGCCTAAAAAATAACTGGCCCTAAACTCCGGGCTCCATATTAGAGGTACCCTTATGCAATTGTTTAGGAAGATAAAAAAAGTGCTTCTTTAGTATGTTGAGGGTAATATTAGATATATTTTATTACTCCGCCGGGTATCTGTCCGGCGGGGTAACAGTTTTCAAAAAAGGATTATAAATGCTTGATTGTGCGATTATCGGTGGCGGACCGGCCGGATTGACTGCGGGATTATATACCACGCGGGGCGGTATGGAAAACGTGACCATGTTCGAAAAAGGGATGCCCGGCGGGCAGATCACGCAGAGTTCCGAGATTGAGAACTATCCCGGGGTTACCGGCGATATCACAGGGATGGATTTGATGATGCCGTGGCCTGAGCAGTGCCAAAAGTTTGGCCTTAAGCATGACATGATCGAAGTCAGCAGGGTAACACGCAATAAAGAGGGTGTTTTTGTGATCCATAAAGCTGACGGATCAAGCGAAGAGGCACTCAGTGTGATTGTCGGCACCGGTTCGGCACCCAAGCGTGTCGGTTTTCCGGGCGAAGACGAGTTTTTTGGCAGAGGCGTGAGCACCTGCGCAACCTGTGACGGTTTTTTCTATAAAGGCAAAGAGGTCGCGGTAATAGGCGGAGGAGATACTGCCCTTGAAGAGGCGCTCTATCTTGCCAAGATCTGTTCCAAAGTCTATCTCGTGCACCGCCGTGAGCAGTTTCGCTCTGCGCCGAATACGGTTGAGCGTGTCAAAAACAAAGAGAACATAGAGCTTGTTTTAAATGCCGTTCCGGATGAAGTTTACGGAGATGCAATGGGGGTGACTGGTCTTAGAGTGAAATTCAATGACGGCACTACCCGTGATATCGAAGTTCCCGGAGTATTTACTTTTGTCGGAAACAATGTAAACAATCAGGTCCTGAGACAGGCTGACGGAAGCTTTTTATGTGATGTCAACGAGTGGGGGGAAGTGGTTGTTGATATAAGCATGAACACATCGGTACCAGGCCTTTATGCTGTAGGCGACATGCGCATTGCCGCACCGAAACAGGTAGTCAGCGCTGCAGGTGATGGCGCGGTAGCCGCACTTCAGGCAATCAGTTATGTAGATGAAAAAGTAAACGGATAGGTGAGTGGTACAATGATCAAAGTCGGCATACTTGGAGCCAGCGGACGGGTAGGGCGGTTGCTTCTTGAAGATATAAAAATAGAAGACGAAATGGAGCTTTCAGCTGTATATGTCCGCAGTGAGCAGGATTTTCCACTTGAGAAAGGGGTGACGGTAACGAACGATATGGATGCGTTTCTTAAAGCGTGTGACGTTGTCGTCGACTTTTCTCTTCCGGAAGCGACACAGGCACTTTTGGAGGCGGTGATGGATAATCCAAAGGCTATTGTCAGCGGTACGACAGGTTTAAGCCTGCATCAGTTGAACCTGCTTAAAGAGGCAAGCGCTTTGATGCCTATTCTTTACGCTACCAATATGTCTTTGGGGGTAGCTCTTCTTAACAAACTTGTAAATATAGCCTCGAGAACCCTTGAAGGTTTTGACATCGAGATTGTCGAGCAGCACCACCGCCATAAAAAAGATGCACCAAGCGGTACGGCTCTGACGCTGGCCGAGTCTGCAGCAGAAGGGCGCTCGCTCGATCTGGATAAGGTCCGGGTCAGCGGACGCAACGGCAATATCGGTGAGCGAAGTGCCGATGAGATAGCCGTTATGGCGTTGAGAGGCGGTGATATTGTCGGACGTCACACTGTAGGCTTTTATAATGACGGAGAATTTGTGGAACTCAACCATACGGCAACCAGCCGTAACACTTTCTCAAAAGGTGCTTTGCGTGCTGCAAAATGGCTTGTAAAGAAAGAGGCCGGCCTTTACAGTATCGCTGACTGCTTGGATTTATCGTAACGGAGAGACAATATGCGTGAAGATGTTAATGAAAAATGTGCGGTCGTCGGGATTTTTAACCATGAAGAAGCTTCCAAGCTGGCCTACTTCTCACTCCATGCCATGCAGCATCGGGGCCAGGAGGCTGCCGGCATAAGTTCCGGCAACGGCAAGCGCCTTTATACCATCAAAGATCGCGGTCTGGTAAAAAAAGTCTTTAGCGAACGAAAACTCGAGACCCTTCACGGCCATATGGCCATCGGTCATACCAGGTACTCCACTGCAGGTGATGACTCTATTTTGGATGCCCAGCCCGTTCATGCCAACTATGACCTGGGGCAGCTCTCTATCGTCCACAACGGAAACCTTACCAACGCAAAAGAGGTGCGCGATGCTCTTATCGACAAAGGGGCTATTTTTCAAAGCTCTATGGATACGGAAAATCTGATCCACCTCATAGCGAAAAGTGACCAGCGCAAGCTCAAAGACAGGATTATCGATGCCGTCAAAAAGATTGAGGGGGCGTACTCTCTTATCTTCCTTAGCCGCACCAAGATGTTTGCAATGCGCGATCGTTTCGGATTCAGGCCGCTTAGTCTGGGACGTGTAGGTGAGGGGTATATAGTTGCTTCGGAGACCTGTGCTTTCGATCTTGTCGGAGCAGAATATATACGTGAAGTAGAGCCGGGTGAGCTGCTTATTTTTGAAAAAGACAAAGGACTCCAGTCTATAAAGGTCTATGAGCCTACGCCCAAACACTGCATTTTTGAATACGTCTATTTTGCCCGTCCGGATTCGGAGATATTTGGCCAAAATGTCTATGCAAAACGAAAAAACATGGGTGTCGAGCTCGCGAGAGAGCAGCCGGTTGATGCAGATATGATCATTCCGGTTCCGGATGGAGGCGTGCCTGCGGCGATAGGCTATGCCCAGGAGAGCGGTATTGCATATGAGATGGGTATTATGCGAAACCACTATATCGGCCGTACATTTATAGAGCCTACACAGGAGATGCGTGACCTTAAAGTGAAGATGAAGCTCTCTCCCATTACGGAGCTGATAAAGGGTAAAAGGCTTGTAGTTATAGACGATTCCATCGTAAGAGGAACTACAAGCCGCAGAATAATCCGTATGCTTAAAGAGGCCGGTGCGGCAGAGGTGCATATGCGCATTTCAAGCCCTCCGACAAGCGATCCCTGTTTTTACGGCGTAGATACGCCAAATAAAGACAAGCTGATAGCTGCCAACATGAGCGTAGAGGAGATTTGCAAGTATATCGAAGCTGACTCTTTGGCTTTTCTGAGCAGTGATGCTTTAATGCGCAGTGTGAACTCCAAAGGAAGCGAATACTGCACCGCCTGTTTTACCGGCGAATACATTATTTAAAAACGGCTGTTCATTGCAGATAAAACAGATATTGACTTTCGGCAGCTACCTTCAGGAAAAGTATGGAAAGCGGGTATATAAGGTACCTATCTCTATTTCCGGATTTACCTGCCCAAACATCGACGGTACGGTCGCGAGAGGTGGATGTACTTTTTGTGAAAACGATTCATTCAGCCCCAGTCTGGACAAGGTCCAGCCCCTCAAAGGGTTTCATCTAAATCTTGACTCCAAAGAGAATCCACATCTTGAGAGGCAGTTGAAACAGCTTGAAGAGCAGTTCAGTACACTTTCAAAACGTCTGCGCCGTGATTATGGAGTGGAAAAATTTTTAGTCTATTTTCAGTCTTTTACCAATACGTATGCCCCCTTTGAAACACTTAAAGCCCTTTATGAGTATGCACTCTCTTTTGATGATGTGATCGGGCTTAGTATCGGAACCCGCTCTGACAGTGTGACGGATGAGACGCTTTCATATCTTGGAAAACTTTCCAAAGAGAAAGAGATCTGGATAGAGTTTGGAATACAGTCGGTGTATGATGTGACGCTTGAACGTATAAACAGAGGTCATGACAGTGTCAACATGAGAACATGGATAGGCAAGGCAAAAGCGCATGGCCTGAATGTTTGCGGCCATCTGATCTTCGGCCTGCCGGGTGAAACCAAAGAGATGATGCTCTATACTGCACGCGAGGCTTACGGTTGGGGTATCGATTCAGTCAAATACCATCCGCTCTATGTTGTTAAGCGCACGGCCCTGGCCAACGAATATGCACGGGGCGAGTTCAAGCCGATCAGTGAAGAGGCTTATATCGATGTGCTGACAGAAGCGATTTTGATGAAGCCGGAAAATATTAGTGTCCAGAGAATTACCGCCGGAATAGATGATGATTCTCTGATCTCTCCACAGTGGTGCCGTAACAAAAATCGCCAGATACGCCATATAAATGCTGCATTGAAGCAGGTCGGACTCAAATACTAATCTTCTTCAACCTATAAAATTTTACTTTATTGTTACTTCTTTAAATAAATACCTTTAGTCCAGTTAACTAAAGGTTTGCCATACCGATCTATACTTATATAAGTTAAAAAGACTGCTTGCAGAAGCGGCATTATATAGTAGAAAGGACAGTAATGAATACAAAGATAGAAGCAATAAAAAAAGAGATTAAAAAAGTAATGGTTGGCCAGGATGAATTGATAGACTCTATGCTGATAGGCCTGATCAGTGATGGCCATATTCTTGTAGAGGGGGTTCCAGGTCTTGCAAAAACAACTGCGATAAACTCTCTGGCCAAAGCTCTGGGACTTGATTTTAAGAGGGTGCAGTTTACACCGGACCTTCTGCCGAGTGATATCGTCGGAACCGAAATGTATGACCAGAAAAATGGTATATTTAAAGTTAAAGAGGGGCCGGCTTTCACGAATCTGCTGTTGGCTGACGAGATCAACAGGGCACCGGCAAAAGTGCAGTCTGCCCTGCTTGAAGTGATGCAGGAGAAACAGATTACTATTGGAGAAGAGACTTTTAAGCTCAATGAGCCTTTTTTGACCCTGGCTACACAAAACCCTGTAGAGCAGGAGGGTGCCTACCGCCTTCCGGAAGCACAACTTGACCGCTTTATGCTAAAAGTGCTGGTAGACTACAACAGCTTTGACGAAGAGTTCGATATAGTCAACCGGGTAGCGAACCGCCGGTTTGACTCCATAGAAAAAGTAGCATCGGCCGAAGATATTCTATTGATGCGTGATGAAGTAGAGCGGATCCATGTGGATGATGAAGTGACAAAATATATGATCAGACTGGTTTACGCAACGCGTGAACCGGAGAAGTATGGCGTAGAAGATATTTCCCAGTATCTGGAGTATGGTGCAAGCCCGCGTGCCTCGATAAATCTTTATAAAGCAGCCAAGGCAATCGCCTATATCCGTGGAAACGATTTTGTGACACCGCTGGATATCGCTGATGTAGTGCACGGTGTGTTGCGCCATCGTATCATTGTCAATTACAAGGCCGAAGCGGCCGGCATTACGACGGATATGATCGTCACGAAGATCCTTAACGCCGTCAGACTGCCATAGGAGACGAGATGTTTGTCGATAAAACCGAAGAGATATTGATCAAGACACGACGCAATATTTTCGGTCAGAATATCGGAAGCAACGCCTCGATCTTCTCCGGAAGCGGTCTGGATTTCAAAGAGCTGCGTGAATACAGTGTCGGAGACGATGTAAGAAAGATCAACTGGAAGGCGACAGCCAAAGCCCAGCAGCCGTACCTGAACCTTTTTAACGAGGAGCGAGAGCTTAACATTCTTATCGCTTTTATGGTCAGCGGAAGTATATATTTCGGTTCCAGACGTTTTAAGCAGGAGTTGATGGGTGAGATACTTGCCCTTTTGTCGTATTCAACGCTTAACAACGATGACCGCCTGAGTACACTGCTCTTTTCAGACAGAGAGGAGTTTTTGATGCCGCCGACAAAGAAGATGGGATCTCTCAACATTACGCTGGAAAAGGCACTGGGAATAGATCCGCTGAATAAAAGTGCCGATTACGGCAGTTTTGTCACTTATGTCAATGAGCGCATAAAGCGCCGTTCTCTTATCTTTATTATTGGTGATTTTTACGGAGATATAGATCTTTCTCTGCTTAACAAACATGAGGTTTATGCCGTGATGGTGAGAGACCGTTTTGAAGAGGATCCGAAACTGTTTGGTGAGATGGAGCTGATCGATCCGGTCAGTATGGATGAAGAGGAGGTTGTTATCAACTCTTCAGTGCTCACAAGATATTCCGATGAGATCAAAAAGAGTGATGAATCGCTGTATGCCCATTTTTCGAAAAATAGAATCAGATACACAAAGATATATACAGACGAAGAGCCTTTTAGAAAGCTTTCTATTTTGGCGGGGAGGCCGTGATGGAGGGATTGCGCGATATAAAAGGAATAGTCGAGGTTACGGATTATTCATTTTACTATCTGCTTATGACTATCGGTATTGTCGTAGTGATATTGGCTTTATCGGCTATATGGGCATACCGCAGAAAGAGCGTGTATAAAAAGCCGCAAAAGTGCAAGGAGGCGCTGCGGCAGCTTAAAAAGATCGACTTCAGAGATACCAAACAGAGTGTTTATGATTTTACCAGACTCGCACATTATGCGGCACCTGAACGGCTTAAAGCACAACTGGATGCAATTTTAAAAGATCTTGAGCAGTATAAATTTAAAAAAGAGGTTTCGCGGATCGACAAAGCAGTGCAGAAGAGAATAAAAACATTTATCAGGGAGGTGGAAAATGGGTAGTTATCTGTTTGAATATCCATGGGCATTTCTTCTGATAGTTCTGTTTGTTGTCTGTGAGAAATGGTGCAAGCCCAAGCGACAGAGGCTAATCCTGCCCAATCTGCCACTGCTGAAGAGAGCTGCACAGGTACACTCTTTTTGGCTTAAAGGGCTCAAGGTGCTTATGGTGCTGTTTCTGGTCGTTGCGGCTGCAAGTCCAATCAAAGAAGATGAGGTTGTTATCAAAGAAGATAAAGGGTATGAGATATCACTTCTGCTCGATGCCAGCGGCTCAATGAAGCAAAACAGTAAATTTGCTATCGTGAAAGCGATTGTGCAGGATTTTCTGGACAAGCGTGAACATGACAAACTGGGCCTGACGATCTTTGCAGATTTTGCCTATGTTGCAGTTCCTTTGACATACGACAAACAGAGCATAAAAGAGCTTCTGTCAAAAATTGATGTCGGTATTGCCGGAACAAGGCGTACGGCACTCTATGAAGCTCTGTTTATGAGCTCCAAACTGTTTAAATCTTCGAAAGCAAAACATAAAGTTGCTATTTTGCTGACTGACGGAGTCGACAATGCCGGTACGATTCCTCTCGATGTTGCCATCAAGACAGCTAAAAAATACGGCATAAAAGTTTATGTAGTAGGTGTCGGAGGAGTCGGTGATTTTAATCCTGAAGTTTTGAACAAGATAGCCGTTGAAACAGGAGGCAGGTTTTATGCTGCCGGTACGGTAGAAAAGCTTAAAGCGGTATATGATGAAATAGACCGGCTGGAAAAGAGTGAGATCAAGGCAGATAAATATATTAAAAAGCACTATTTTTACCAGTACCCGCTTTCTGCAGCACTGCTGCTGATGATGCTCTATATTTATGCGAGAAGGAGAAGCTATGCAGTTTAAATCACCTGAATTTCTGCTGTTTCTTATTTTACTGCTGCCTGTAGGTATCATACTTTTTCGCAAACGTGAAGGGTTGGGAAAATATTTTGACAAAGAGGTGCTGGGCAAACTGCAGCTGCAGACCGGTTTTGTTTCGGTCGGGATGAAAAGTGTACTGCTGCTGCTTGCGATGGCGTTGATGATTTTGGCGCTTGCACGTCCCTATGTGGATCATGGTGAGATAAAGGTCAGGACATCTGCTATTGATATTATTGCAGGTTTTGATATTTCAAGATCCATGTTCGCCAACGATGTCTATCCAAACCGGCTGGCACTGGCAAAAAAGAAGTTCAAAACATTTGCTTCTGATATGAAGGAGGCGAAGATCGGAGTCATAGGCTTCAGCTCCAGGGCATTTCTGGTCTCACCGCTGACGGAGGATTTCAATACCTTGGAGTATCTTGTCGGAAATATGAATACGGATTATGTATCACTGAAGGGTACAAACATCATGAATGCCCTGGAAGCAACGGCCGATCTGATGGAGAAGGGGGACAGGAAAGCCTTCCTTCTTTTTACGGACGGGGGCGATAAAAGCAGCTTCGATGAGGAGATCTCTTATGCAAAAGAGCATGGCATAGTGCTCTATATATACAATATAGGCACAGAAAAGGGAGGTGTGATACCGACTGAAAACGGTGCATTGACCGATAAAAACGGTGATATGGTCATTGTGCGGCTAAATGAGGCCATTAAAGAGCTGGCATTGAAAAGCGGAGGTGCCTATATGAAATACAGTTTGAAACACAACGACATAAAAGCACTTGCCGATGCCGTCAAATCACATTTTTACAATAGAAAAAAGGAGAGTGTAGACACTATCCGCGACATAAAAGAACTTTTTATCTATCCTCTTGCCGCCGCTGTCGTACTGCTGTTTGCAGCCTTGTATTCACTACCTTTTAAAAGGAGACGCAATGTTTAAAGTGATAATACCGGTTTTGATCTTGGCTACTACACTGTTTGCATCACTTCTGGACTTCAGGACGCTTGATCGGGCAAAACAGTCGTACGAGCATGGGGATTACAGTGGAGCACAACAGGAGTATGAAAAGATCGCAGACAAAAATGATGAACTGCGTTTCAATCTTGGAGACAGCTATTATAAACAGAAAAAATACAAAGAGGCGCTATCGCAATACGAAAAGATCGGATCCAAAGAGCTGCGTGCCAAAGCTCTGCACAATATGGGTAACAGCTATGCCAATCTCAAGCAGATAGATAAAGCTATAGAGAGTTATGAAGAGGCACTGAAGCTTAATGATGATGAGGATACGGCATATAATCTTGAGCTGTTGAAAAAAATAAAAGATCAGCAGAAGAAGAAAGATAATCAAAAAAAGAAAGATCAAAAGAATAAGAAAGATCAGAAAAAGAATAAAGATCAAAAAGACAAGAATCAGAAAAGCAAGGATCAGAAAAACAGTAAAGATCAGAAGAGTAAAGATCAAAAAAATAAGGATCAAAATAGCAAAGATCAGAAAAATGGCCAAAAAAAGCAGAACGAGAAGCAGAAAAAAGATTCAAAACAAGATGGTCAAAACAAAGAGAGTCAGAAAAACGAAAAAGAGGATCAGAAAAAAGCAGAGTCCAAAGAGAAGAAAAAAGAGAAAGAGGAGCAGATGAAGCAGACTCGCTCCAAAGTGGACGAGACCAAAAAGAAGCAGGAGAATCAAAAGATGAAAGCGATGCAGGCAAAACAGCAGCCCATCAGTGATATGCAGGAGAGAAAATATGAGAAAATGCTTAACGGACGCGGCATTCAGACCCTGATGGTGCCGCTAAAAAGTAAAGGAGAGAGCCATGATGAACAGAAGCCTTGGTAAGATTTTTATAATAGCGCTTTTGCCTGTTTTACTGCTGGCAAAAGTCAGTGTCAGCGTAGATAAGCCGGTAGTATACGAGGGCGACAGTGTTGTCTTTACCATCACGGCTGAGATACCCTCCTATGAAGTTAAGGTGGATGGCAAGACAGAGAAAACGAAGCCGTTAACCGTAAAGACGGTAAAACCGACAAAGGATCCGAATGCAGCCGTTGTTCTGGATCTCAGACTTGAAAAGAGAGAGGCGTATGTCGGTGAGGCGATACGTTTCGATATTGTTTTTAAGCGACGATTGAATGCCCGTGTAGACCAGATTCAGATAGAAGAGCCGAAATTTGAAGACTTCTGGATAAAAAAGATAGATGGCATAAAACAGGGAAGTGAAGGGGAGTATGTTACCCAGACTTACAGTTATCTGCTGTTTGCACAAAAGAGCGGAAAGTTGACAATTCCTGCGCTCACCGCCGAGGTAGGCCAGACTGTGCGCAGAAACTCAAAGAGAGGCATGAATGATGCTTTTTTTAACAGTTTTTTCAGTACCAGAATGCAGGTCAGCAAAATTTTTTCCAACGAAGCTGTTTTGGATGTCAAGCCGCTGCCCGGGGGACTTGAACTTTTTGGAGATTTTAATATCAAAGTAAGTGTCGACAAGCAGGAGGTTCATGCCAACAAGCCTGTCAACCTCACTGTTTCCATAGATGGTGTGGG
>MZGN01000015.1 GCA_002085085.1 Helicobacteraceae bacterium 4484_230 | reverse complement strand
TGTCAATATTTATTATTCTATGCCAAATATCATTAGCAGTAGCTTTTTATTGCTTGTTGCAATAAGGCTGTCAATGCATTAACGACTTTTTGGATATAATCGCGAAAATTTTATATCAGGCTGCATCTTGCAGCACATTCTGAAGGACTCCCTTTGCAAAAAATCAGAAATATTGCAGTTATCGCGCATGTTGACCACGGTAAAACGACACTGGTCGACGGGCTTTTGTCCCAGTCGGGTACATTCGGTTCGCATGAGCATCATGATGAACGTGCGATGGACAGCAACGATCTTGAAAAAGAGCGCGGCATTACCATTCTTTCCAAAAATACGGCGATCCGCTACAAAGACCACAAAATCAATATCATAGATACGCCGGGCCACGCCGATTTTGGTGGAGAGGTCGAACGGGTGCTCAAGATGGTAGACGGCGTACTGCTGCTGGTCGATGCCTATGAGGGGGTTATGCCCCAGACGAAATTTGTCGTTAAAAAGATGATCGCCCTTGGGAAAAAACCGATCGTCGTTATCAACAAGATCGATAAGCCCTCTGCTGAGCCTGACCGCGTCGTTGATGAGGTCTTTGACCTTTTTGTCGCTATGGACGCCACGGAGGAGCAGCTGGAGTTCCCGATCGTTTATGCTGCTGCAAGAGACGGTATTGCAAAGATGGATATGGATGATGAGGATGGTAACTTTGAGTGTCTTTTTGAATCGATAATAAACGATATTCCTGAGCCGGAAGGTGATGCTGAAAATGCTGCCCAGGCCCAGGTTTTTACGCTTGATTATGACAACTATGTCGGCAAGATCGGAATCGCCCGTATCTTTAACGGCACTCTCAAGAAGGGAGACAGTGTAATGCTGGCCAAGGCTGACGGTGAGCTGGTCAAAGGGCGTCTAAGCAAACTGATCGGATTTCACGGGCTTAACCGAATGGAGATAGATACGGCTGAGGCAGGTGATATCGTCGCTTTTGCCGGTTTTGAGACTGTGGACGTGGGAGATTCGGTTGTTGACCCGACCAATCCGATGCCACTTGACCCGATGCATATAGAAGAGCCTACTCTCTCGGTAGTTTTCTCTGTCAATGATTCTCCTCTGGCAGGAACGGAAGGCAAGCATGTCACCTCCAACAAGATAAAAGACCGCCTTGAGCAGGAGATGCAGACAAATGTCGCTATGAAGCTGGAGGTTATCGGAGAAGGCAAGTTCAAAGTATCGGGACGCGGTGAGCTGCAGATCACCGTACTTGCCGAAAATATGCGCCGTGAGGATTTTGAATTCGGCATAAGCCGTCCGGAAGTAATCGTCAAGGAGATCGAAGGTGTCAAATGCGAACCATTTGAACATCTGGTTATCGATGTGCCAGATGACTTTACCGGAACCATTATAGAGCGTCTCGGGAAACGCAAAGCCGAGATGAAATCAATGGTTCCTATGGGCGAAGGCTATACCCGCATAGAGTTTGAGATTCCGGCACGCGGTCTGATTGGTTTTCGGGGCCAGTTTTTGACCGATACAAAAGGCGAGGGTGTAATGAACCATTCGTTTATGGATTTCCGCCCTTATTCCGGTACAGTGGAGAGCCGTCAGTATGGAGCACTGATCTCCATGGAAAACGGGGTGGCGCTGGCCTACTCCATATTCAACCTGCAGGATCGCGGAAGTATGTTCATCGCACCTCAGGATAAGGTTTATGAAGGGATGATTATCGGCGAGCACTCCCGTTCAAACGATCTTTCCGTCAACCCCATTAAAGGAAAGCAGCAGTCAAATGTCCGCTCTTCCGGTGCGGATGAGGCGATCAAGCTGGTTCCGCCGCGGGATATGAACCTGGAGAAGGCCCTCGAGTGGATCGAGGATGACGAGCTTCTTGAGGTAACGCCAAAAAATATCCGCATACGCAAGCGTCTTCTGTCGGAAACAGAGCGCAAGCGTGCCAGCCGCAAGTAGTCATCACAGTCAAATACCCCAGTCCCAAAAAGAGGGCAGGGGATACCCGCTTTTTAATCTACCCTAAAACACATTTTCGAGATAATCCTATACTATAAAAAAGAGGTGGATCGCATTATGGACAGGAAAAAGATATATAATCCGGAATCACAGGAGGATGTTAATGCCCGTCAGATATTTGGCGGTAATCCTACCGGGATATTTGAGCTGAATAATATCAAATACCAGTGGGCCTACAATCTGTGGGAGGTAATGTTAAACAATACATGGTTCCCAAAAGAGGTTGATATGACCAGGGATGTAAATGATTATAAAAATCTGACCGCAACGGAAAAAGCGGCTTATGACAAGGCTCTTTCACAGCTCATCTTTATGGACTCCCTGCAGACCAATAATCTCATAGACAATGTGAATCCGTATGTAACGGCTCCGGAGATAAATCTCATCCTGGTTCGACAATCGTTTGAAGAGGCGCTGCATTCGCAGAGTTATGCGGTAATGGTGGACTCTATCTCGCAAAACAGCGAAGAGATATATGAATTGTGGCGCCGAGATATGATGCTGAAATCCAAAAATGATGCCATCGCGGCAGTATACGACACTCTTGCCCATAATCCGACAGAACACAACTTCGTCAAAGCCTGCTTTGCCAACCAGATCCTGGAGGGTATCTATTTTTACAGTGGATTTACCTATATCTATACACTTGCGAGGTCGGGCAAAATGCTGGGGTCTGCGCAGATGATCCGCTTTATCCAGAGAGATGAAGTGACACACCTTGTACTTTTCCAGAATCTGATCAATACGCTCAAGCGTGAGCGCAAGGATCTTTTTACCAAGCAGCTTGAAGATGAGGTCTACGAGATGTTCAGAGAGGCCGTAGCACTGGAGGTTTCATGGGGCCAGTATATTACCGAAGGGCAGATTCTCGGTCTTACAAACGATATCGTAGAGCAGTACATCCAGTATCTTGCAGATGACAGACTCAATGCTGTCGGTATGAATAAGCTCTATAATGTCGACAACCCGATCAAATGGGTAGATGATTTTGCCAGTTTTAATGATCAGAAGAGCAACTTCTTCGAGGCGACAGTTACCAACTACTCCAAGGGAAGTATCAACTTCGATGACTTCTAAAAATATTGAGCGTCCACTGTGCACGCTCCGTTTTAACACGGAGAACACTTCGTATAAGCAGAATCTTCAGACACTCCTTTCTCTCATAGATGAGGCTCCGGAGAATGCTGTCGTTGTGGCACCGGAGGTCTGCCTGACCAATTTTGACTATGACCATTTTGACAAAGCGGCGGATTTTGCAGAAGTGGCAACTTCTGCCCTTTTGGAGGCAAGTGCGGACAAAAGTATCATACTGACTATGATAGAGCGCAGAAGTGACGGGATCTACAATATTGCCAAAGTATTTCACAGAGGAGAGGTCATACATGAGCAGGCCAAGGCACATCTGTTCAGGTTTGGAGGAGAGCATGACTATTTTTCCGAAGGGAGCGAAGAGGAGATTGTCCTGTTTGAACTTGACGGTATAAAGATGGGCATTATAATCTGTTTTGAGCTTCGCTTTAAAACACTCTGGCAGAAACTTGAAGGTGCCGATATCATAGCTATCCCTGCCCAGTGGGGCAAGATACGCACAGAAAGCTTTATAACGCTCACTAACGCTTTGGCTGTCATAAACCAGTGTTATGTTGCTGCCAGCGATACCAGCAACAGTGATATGACGGGAATGAGCGGTATCATCACCCCTTTTGGCAAGGAGATGCGCAACGGCGACAAGCCATGCCTGACGAGTGTATACAGGCAAAAGGAGATAGAGAAGATGCGCCGTTATCTTCCTGTGGGAATAGAGTAGATGAATTACATTGTAGCTATGAAAAACCGGCGTCTGGCAGATGATATCGACAGGCACTTTCCTCTCAGTTCTGAAGTTAAAGAGGCGATTGCAGGCACAAACCGTGAAGCATTTGTTCCGGCAGGCTTTAAACATAACGCCTATAAGCTCGATGCGCTTCCAATCGGTGCTTCACAGTGGATCAGTTCACCGCTCACTGTAGCGAAAATGACGGAATATCTACAGCCTGACGGTGCCGACAGAGTGCTGGAAATAGGGTGCGGCAGCGGTTATCAGGCAGCTGTTTTGTCAAAGCTTTTCAGAGGTGTCTTTACTATTGAGAGAATAGACTCTCTTATGCAGGAGGCGAAAAAACGTTTTAGGGAGGAGGGGATCGTCAATGTCCATGCCCGTACCGATGACGGACAGAACGGATGGGTTCAGTATGCACCGTTTGACCGCATTATTTTTTCCGCTTCTGCAAAAACAATCCCCCAGAAACTGATCGATCAGCTCGCCCCCAGAGGCGTTATGGTGGCGCCTATGGAGATGGACGGCAGGCAGGTTATCATGCGTTTTGTCAAGATAGGAGAAGAACTTTTTGAGGATGAAATGGAAGAGTGTGAGTTCGTACCCGTACTTGACGGAGTGCAAAAGTAGCCCCGCTTTTTAAATTAAAAAAATGTAAAATACATCTTACGCACAAATCAAGGCGGTTAAAATGAATAAGCAGTTTATCGAACTACCCTCTCTTACCATCAAGGCGCTTTTTGAACACAGTATTGTCGAATATGCGGATAAGCCCGCTCTGTCAAAAGTTGATGATACGCCTATGACATACAGCGAGCTGAAAGAAGATGTCATTGTTGTCAGAGAGTTTTTAAAAGCGTACGGGATCAGGCGGGGAGACAAGGTTGCGCTCTACAGCGAAAATATGCCCAACTGGGGCATAGTCTACTTTGCCGTCACGACAATGGGTGCAGTCATAGTGCCGATACTGCCGGATTTTCATGAATCCGAAGTCCGCCATATTATCCGCCATGCAGAGTGCAAAGCCCTTTTTCTCTCGGAGAAGCTTTTCGATACGATATACAACGAGTATATGGCAGAGCTGACGCTGGTTGTCCGCATAAACACCCTTGAGGTCATAGAGGAACTCTCCTCACCAAATAAAGTAGGTATCGCTCTTCAAAAAGGGGAAGAGACCTTCAGGCAGATCAAAAGTGCTGCAATGTCAAAAATACTGAAAGAGAAAGCATCGGAAAATCAGCCGGAGAGCGAAGATGCCGAAGTCTGCGAAGATGACCAGGTCTGTGAAGATGATGTTGCTGCCATTATCTATACGTCCGGTACTACAGGAAGCTCCAAGGGCGTTGTACTGAGTCATAAAAATATCACTTACGAAGCGAGTGCGGCACAGATGATGGTCGACATTTATCCTGAAGACCGTTTTTTATCGATTCTCCCGCTGGCCCACACTTTTGAGTGTACGGTCGGGTTTCTAATTCCCATGTTTAACGGAGCATCTGTCTATTATATAGATAAAGCACCCACTCCTACAATTCTTGTCAAAGCAATGGCCAGCGTCAAACCGACATTTATGCTGAGCGTGCCTCTAATCATAGAGAAGATATATAAAAACAAGATCCAGCCGAATTTTCAGAACAACTTCCTGATCAGAATGCTCTACAAAATAGGATTTATCAGAAAAGCATTAAACAAAGTCGCAGGCAAAAAGCTTATGGAGACATTTGGAGGGGAGCTTCGTTTTTTTGGAATAGGAGGTGCGGCACTCTCTCCTCATGTAGAGGCGTTCCTGCGAGAGGCGGAGTTTCCCTACTGCATAGGCTACGGTCTTACAGAGACAGCGCCTATTCTGGCCGGCACAAGACCGGAACTTACGCGTTACAGGGCTATAGGGCCGGCACTGCAGGGTGTTGAGCTTAAGATAGTAGATCCTGACGAGCATGGCGTTGGAACGCTGTGGGCAAGGGGTCCGAATGTGATGATGGAGTATTATAAAAATCCGGAAAAGACTGCCGAAGTATTAAAAGAGGATGGATGGTTCAACACCGAGGATCTCGGTTTTATAGATAAAGACGGCTATCTATACCTCTCAGGACGCTCTAAAAATGTTATTATAGGCCCGGGAGGGGAAAACATCTATCCTGAACAGATCGAGGCTGCTATCAACCTTAATGAGTTCGTAGCAGATGCGTTGGTCTATGAAGAAGAGGGACGGCTTTGCGCGCGCGTTCATCTTGATTATGAAAAACTTGATGCAGAGTTCGGCATCAAAGGAAAATCAGAGACAAAAGTACATGAAAAGATTGAAAAGCTCCTGGAAGAGATGAGGCAGGATCTAAACACCAGGGTCTCCTCTTTTTCACGGGTAAGAAAGTTTATAGAGCAGAGAGAGCCTTTTGTCAAGACTCCGACCAAGAAGATAAAGCGCTACCTTTATACAGAACCGGGTCGATAGAGCCCCGTTCTTTTGCCGCAGTAACACTCTGTTAGTGTGACAACATCTTCTTATTTAATAATAATTATAAATAGTACTTATGTTTTAACTAACACTCCTGTCACGCTGTTGCTAACCGCTGAAAGAAGCCTCTTCATATTTGATTGAGCTGCCGATAAGACAGAGGGGCGAATCACACAGATTTGCCAATGAGACATATCTGCCTATTCCTATACCGGTGCGGGTACCTTCGATGATTATAGAGATGCCTTCGCTCATATCCACATGTGGAAGTTTTTCTTCATCGATCAGATGTGCATTGTCGACACCGTTTACTTCAAAGATGATATCGATCCAGTCAAACTCACGCCCTCTGTCCTGTACCGAAAACCTGATCGCTATGGAGGTTGGTGAAAGTATGGTCACGGAGCGGATCTCACAGTCGACTGCATAATCGATCCGCTCCAAAAGTGCTGCTGCAGAAGCCGAGGCCAATGGTTTCACAGGGATCTCCTTTTTATTGACAACCTACACACTCCATTGAGCGGTCTTCAATGTCCGAATTTGTTTCAGGCGACTGGGATCGCAGGTAGTAAGTAGATTTCAGACCCAGTCTCCATGCCAGCATATAGATCTCGTTCAGATATCTTCCGCTCGCTTTGTCAAGTGTTATAAAGATATTCAGGCTCTGCCCCTGATCGATCCATTTTTGGCGGATAGCCCCTGCTTTGATCAGGATCGTCTGGTCCAGATCGTATGCCGGGGTATAGTAAGACCAGGTGTCCGGACTGATATTTGGAGCACAGACCGGGATAAGTCCGGAGAGGTTCTCTTCAAACCATTTGCGTTTGAAAACCGGCTCTATGGCCTGTGTCGTTCCTGTCAGGATCGAGATGGAACTTGTCGGAGCTATGGCCATCAGGTAGCCGTTTCGCATCCCGTTTGTTTTTACTTTTTCCCGAAGTTCGTCCCAGTCATAGTTCGAGGCAAAGAGTCCGCCCCTGTCTATAAGATTCAGTACTTCAGCATTTGCATGATCCATAGGCATGATTCCGCGGCTCCATTTGGAACCCTCAAACTCAGGATAGGCCTCTTTTTCTATGGCAAGGTCGGCAGAAGAGCTGATGGCGTTATAACTGATGGCCTCCATAACCTCATCAATTTTATCAAAGTGTTCCTGGCTTCCCCAGCCTATGCCTGCTTCGGCTAACATCTGTGATTCGCCCATAACACCCAGGCCGATAGAACGGCTGAGCAGGTTTGTCCGTTTGACCTTTTCAAGAGGGTAGAAGTTCAGGTCTATAACATTGTCGAGTGCCCTAATGGCTATCGGAACTATACGGTCAATATCCTCTTTTGTGTTGATGCGTGAAAGGTTGACAGATGCCAGGTTGCACACCGCAGTTGCCCCATCGACCTTCTCTTTTTCAACTATGAAGATCTGTCGGCCTCTTATAGAGTCGAGGGCAGTTACTTTTTTGGCCAGCTTCTCTATACCGCTGTCGAGCATAACCATCTCATTCTCTTCGAATGCAAGATAATCACCGTTTTCAAACTTCAGTTTTATCCTGTAGTGATTCGGCTGTGTATTCTGAAATATTTCCGTACATAGATTGGAGCTTCGAATAACACCGTAGTGATCATTTGGGTTAGCTCTGTTGGCATTATCTTTAAAACAGAGAAAAGGACTTCCTGTCTCAAAATAACTGGTTAGAATTTTTCGCCACAGATCTTTTGCCTTCATATGCTCCTTGATGATATTTTCATCTTTTTCCAGCTCCATATAGCGCTTTTCAAACTCTTCGCCATAAAGCTCAGTTAACTCCTTGCACTCCAGCGGATCGAATTTTGTCCAGATGCCGTCTTCCTGAACCCGTTTCATAAACAGATCGTTCAGCCACATAGCCGGAAAAAGATCATGCGCACGCCGACGCTCTTCGCCCGAGTTTTTCTTGAGATCGAGAAAGTCGTTTATATCCATATGCCATGGTTCCAGATAGACAGCTATTGCACCTTTGCGGGTACCCAGCTGATCGACAGCTATTGCGATATCGTTTGTTATCTTCAGAAACGGTACCGTCCCTCCGGCGGCGTTTTTATGGCCGTCTATATACGAGCCCATTGCACGCACCTGTGTCCAGTCCCAGCCTATACCGCCTCCGAACTTGGAGAGCATTGCCATCTCTTTATAGGAGTCGAAGATCCCCTCTATGTTGTCAGGCGTAGAACCTATATAGCAGGAGCTGAGCTGATGGCGGGTCGTGCGGGCGTTGGAGAGGGTAGGGGTTGCCAGCATCACCTCAAATTTTGAGATCATGTCATAGAATTTTTTAGCCCATTCCTGGCAATCTTCTTCATTCTGGGCCAGGAACATGGCTATAGCCATAAACATATGCTGTGGAAGCTCTATGGGCTCTCCGTTTCTGTTTTTGATTAGGTAGCGGTCATAGAGTGTTTTAACTCCAAGGTAGTTAAAGAGCATATCGCGCTCGGGGTCTATGTATGCATCAAGATCGTCAAGGTCATATCTCTCTTTGAGTCCGACCAGGATTCTTCCCTCTTTTTCACCGGTTTCAAAATACCTGCTAAGTTTACAATAGCCGGTAAAGCCGTTGACCTTATGGTAGAGGTCAAACAGAAACAGACGTGCAGCGACAAAGGTCCAGTTCGGTGCATCGATATCTATTTTATCCACTGCTGTTTTGATCAGTGTTTCCTGTATCTCCCGGGAAGTTGTCCCGTCACGAAACTGTATCTGTGCATCGACTTCCAGCTCACTTTGGCTGACGTTATCCAGGCCCTTGACCGCTGCAGAAGTATATTTCTGGATTTTGGAAATATCCAGCGGCTCACGACGGCCGTTGCGTTTAATAATAGTGATCATCTTACTCCCTGACTTTTACTTGTAAAATAGCTGTTTATTTAAAAACCCGATCAAAAATTCTGTCTACGTTTTTTGTATAATAATCATAATTGAAACACTCTCTTATCTGCTCTTCAGAAAGGCTGTTTCTCAGCTCTTCATCCTGAAGCAGATACTCCAGATACAGACTTTCGCCTTTATCGTTTGTTGTCGGCTTCCCCTGCTGTATCTCTTCCCACACCTTCATTGCATTGCGCTGTACGATGCGGTATGCATCTTCACGGCTTACGCCTTGTATCGGCAATTCGAGAAGTACCCGCTGAGAAAAGACCAGGCCGCCTGTAAGGTTGAGATTTTTCATCATGTTTTCAGGATAGACAGTAAGGTTGGCTATAACGTTATTCATACGGTGAAGCATAAAGTCGGATGTTATGAATGAATCAGGGAGCCAAAAGCGTTCCGTAGAGCTGTGCGATATATCACGTTCGTGCCAGAGCGCCACATTTTCCATTGCGGGGTTTGCAAAGGCGCGAATGATGCGTGCAAGACCTGTTATGTTTTCGGTCAGGATAGGGTTGCGTTTGTGAGGCATGGCGGATGAACCTTTTTGCCCTTTGGCGAAGTACTCTTCGCATTCATATACCTCGGTACGCTGCCAGTGGCGAACCTGAACGGCAAATTTTTCGATACTGCTTGCCATCAGCGCTAACGCTGTCGCCAAACGGGCATAACGGTCACGTTGGATAACCTGGTTGGATGCCGGTGCCGGTTTTAAACCCAACTCTTCACAAGCATACTCTTCAAGCTCTAACGGTGCGTGAGCGAAATTACCCATCGCTCCGGAGATCTGCCCGACACTTATAACATCCATCGTCTGTTCAAGGTTTTCAAGATGGCGTGCCATTTCGTCATACCAGACTGCCAGCACAAGTCCAAACGTTATAGGCTCACCGTGTATGCCGTGGGAGCGTCCGACCATCAGTGTCATCTTGTGTTCCATGGCGCGTTTTTTTATGGATTCCATCAGCATTTTGACATCTTCTATGATCAGTCCGAGCGAATCCTTCATTTGCAGTGCGACCGCGGTATCTATCGTATCTGATGAAGTCATACCGTAGTGGAACCAGCGGCTCTCATCCCCGAGTGTCTCAGATACCGATGTTGTAAACGCTATGAGATCGTGGCGTGTAATTTTTTCTATCTCATCGATACGTTCAACGCTGAAGCCGGCATTGTCTACAATTTTTTTCGCATCTTCTTCGGGAATCAGTCCCAGCCTGTTCCATGCTTTTACGACTGCTTTTTCCACATCAAGCCATGCCTGGTATTTTGCCTGCATTGTCCATTTGCTGCTCATCTCTTTACGTGCGTAACGTTCAACCATCTCTCACCCAACCTTATGTAAAATTCTTGTAGTAATTTAATTTTAAAGATAATTATATTATCCCATACTGTCTAACAAAGGGTTTAAAAACGATGAAACTTCCGGATAATAATTTATGCCGTTTATAGTAAAAAAACTTTTTGCCGAGCAGGAACAAAAAGCGTTTTTATATCTGATACGCGAACTTGGATACAGGCAGAAAGAGGCACAGCGTCTGATAGCGAAAGGAAGGCTGTTCTGCAACGGTAAGGTAATGAGCAATACGGCAGGTATGGTCAAAGGTGAATTTGAATTCATCTGCTTTGAACCCGAAAGCAGAGGTTTGATGCCTATATTTCAGACGCCGGAATTTGCTCTTTTTGACAAGCCGAGCGGTGTGATGGTCCATCCTCAAAATCGATATACTCCCTATTCAATGATTGACGAGATTAAATATCACTTTGGCGACGATGCGAATATAGCGCATAGAATAGACCAGGAGACAAGCGGCTTGCTGCTGGCCTCAAAAAATCGGGACAGCGAGCGTATGCTGAAGATGATGTTCGAAGAGAGGAGTATTACAAAAAGATATCTGGCAATTGTGCACGGACATGTTTCACGTGAAACAAAAATCACGGTTCCACTTTTGCGTCGCAAAGATGAGAGTGCGATAGTCCGTATGGTTGTCAAAGCTGACGAAAAAGGGAAGCCTTCCGAAACGCTTATAACACCACTGGAATATTTTCCCGGGCTTGGTATGACATTGGTTGAGGCAAAACCCTTAACGGGCCGCCAGCATCAGATTAGGGTGCACCTTTTTCATATAGGACATCCTATTGTCGGCGATCCGATTTATGGTCAGAATGAAATAGATGTTATACGTTTTTTGGATAAAAAGATCAGTCCGGAAGAGCGCATTAGAAAGAGTGGGGCCAAGAGGCTTCTGCTTCATGCTTCACAATTGGAGTTTGAGTTCAGGAGAGTGCACTATTTTTTGAAAAGTAAAGAAGAGTTTGTAAAAGAGGCTCTTGACTCAATGAAATGATTTTAGAGATGCCCAGCAAATGTTTCACGTGAAACATTATGTATATTAATCTACAATGGACAATGGATGTATTTAGTCTTTTTGCCCAACGGCACTGTTTCAATACCGGAATTTTCCCGATACATCTGTCAATAAAAGTATCTGTAAACAGATGGCACAAAGCCTATAAGCAGATATTTTTATCATAAATATTTCAGCAGGGTGTGAACAAGTTTTTTTATTTACCAAAATGTATGGCATAAAAATAGTTGTATTTTTCTCCAAATACCCCTTAAAGCCCTATATTAAGGGTTTTTTGATGAAAGAGAGACCTGTGTGTATTTAATAATACGCTCTTTTGCAACATATGTAAAAGAGCAGCATTTTGTCGAATATAAAAGGAAATAATTCACATGTTATAACATGGTGTGAAATCTACACACTGCATGTTTTTTGAGAGAACTTTTTGGAGTATAAAATTTTTTTAAGGTGTTATATTTCTATTTTTTATTCCTGGATGTAAAGGCCGGAAATATCAAATAAGAGAGAGCCGTTCCCAATGGTGGTTCAGTTCGTTTCTTACACGCTCCAGTATCTCCTCGCGGGTTTCGTTGTTGTCGAAGGCAAGCATGCGGGCAAGCTCGGACGCAGAGCGTCTTTCCGTATATGTTCTTGAGACGTATTTAACAGCTTTTGGATTAAAGCGTTTGGCAATTTCAATAGAATCTTCTTTATCAAATGCTATAGTGTCCGGAAATGCATTATTGATCAATACTAAATATCCAATGGGTTTCATTTTAGGCAATCTTTACTACGATATAACTTCTTTTGTTAGTGGTATGTTAGCAAAAAAAAATAGAAAAATAAAGGTTTTTTCAAAAAAAAGCAAAAAATAAGCAAAAATAAAGCTAAATAGTGATGAAAGTTAAAAATTATTCTGCCTGCTTTGCCATATAAAATGTTTTTTTCAGAAGAAAGCATTATAATATTCCAAAAAAGATTTATAACATAAGACAGATGGTTTAAATTTGGAGAAGAGATGAAAATTATAAAAATCGTATTGATTGCCATGTCGCTGCTGCCCCTATCTTTGGCGTCAGCCCAAAAAGAGGCAAGGCTCGTTTGCAGCATAGTAAATGAAGAGATTGAAAAAATTTTATGCAAAGTAGAGCTTCCCAGAGTAGATTATGACCGTGAAGTAAAATTTTTGTGGCATTCAAGCAGTTATCCGCAGGATGATCGTGAGCGAACGATCATTCTAAGTGCAGGACATAGTTCGGTATATGACTATCGGTTTTTACGGGGTCGTGCACAGGGAGAGTGGGTAGTGAAATCAACTGTAAATAATATAGATAAAGATATTGTCGCAGAGCAGGTATTTATGCTTGATGGTGCAAAGTTGATAAAAAAGCAGTGATCCGCGTTCGTCAGATATGCATAAGAAAATTGTGCTAATATTGCACTTGTAGACGGCCTCCCTGGTGTGTTGGCCGCCTAGTCATCTTTCATTGCAGCCCAGATAAATCCTCCAAGACCCGCGCCTACTACAAGTATCAGAAAAAATACCTCCACATAACCTACTGTACTCATATTGTTCCTTTTTCAAGATCACTGGATGTTTTCTCTTTAAGTTGTCCGCATGCGGCACTGATATCAATTCCCTTGGAGTCGCGGATAGTACATAATAGTCCATGATCGATCAGGTATTGTTGAAAATTGATCATATCGGATCGTTCTGGCCGTTGATAGGTGCTTCCCGGATATGGGTTGAAATAGATCAGATTTACTTTTGCTTTGATACCGTGCAGAAGCTTTACAAGCTTTTTTGCTGAAGTAATGTCATCATTTTTTCCTTTAATTACCAGGTACTCGAACATTACTCTCTTGCGGGCATCTATGGGAAAGCGTTTGACCGCGGCTATAATGGAGGCTATATTGTATGCTTTATTCATGGGTATCAGTTCACTGCGCAGTTCGTCATCGACTGCATGCAGCGAGATGGCTATATGCACACCGAGATTCATCTGTCCCAGTCTGTCTATTTTTGTACTTATTCCGCTGGTGGAGACGGTCTGGCGTTTGCCCGAGATGCTGAGTCCCTCTTCATCTTTTAAAATAGCAACAGCTTTCGCAAGATTATCCAGGTTGTCAAGAGGCTCCCCCATGCCCATGTAGACAATGTTAACACGTCGATTGGCGGCATGCTTGTTGTCTTTTTTTACTGCCAGGACCTGTGCTACAATCTCTCCGGCAGTAAGGTCGCGTGTAAAACCGCCTTTAGCTGTCAGGCAGAATGAACAGCCTACTTTGCAGCCCACCTGAGTCGAAACACAGACTGTATGTTTTGATTCCTGGGCTACGGTGCCGTCTTCATTAAACTGCGTCTCCTTCATTCTGAGCCATACGGTCTCAACGGTTTTTCCATCAGGAAGTTCGAAGAGATATTTAATTGTACCGTCGGCAGACTCCTCTTTGTTGATGATCTTTAGCGGATTTAGAGTAAAGCGTGTTTCCAGTTCGCTACGCATTGTTTTTGGGATATTCTGCATCTGTTCGAAAGAGTCGACATAATTATGGTAGATCCAGCCAAATATCTGCTTTGCCCGAAAAGCCGGTCTGATCTCTTCTGCCAGTTCATCTTTTGTCAGATCCAGTATTGTCTGCCTGGTCATTTGCCCAACCTCCTGATATAGCTGCCCAAAAGTTCTTTTGCCCGGTTGTGATTTGCCAGAAAGTCATGATGGGCATTTTCATTACAGTAGTTGGTTATGCAAAAGACACCTCCGGCAGGGATGTCAAA
>MZGN01000089.1 GCA_002085085.1 Helicobacteraceae bacterium 4484_230 | reverse complement strand
AGGCCGGCATCTTCATCGAGAATTTTTCCATTTGCATCCAGAAAGTAGTGTCTTGGTACACCGAAGCGTTCGAAACCGTCAGGAATGGCATGACGGTCCCGTGACAGGTAGAGCATCACAAAATGCTTTGAAAGCATCTGTTTGACTTTTTCATCAGCCAGTGTCGTCTCCCGGAATTTTTTACAGAAGCGGCAACGGTCTGCTCCAATGAAGAGATAGATATCCTTCTTCTGTGTTTCTGCACTCTTCAACGCCTCATCATAGTTATGCAGCCAGTGTAGCTCTGACGCAAACAGCGTAATGGAAAAAAGCATGATCATTATTATCTTTTTCATAAATATATTCTACACTAAAGTTATGAATAGAGTCCTACGGTATTATGATAATAAAAAGATATATGTTATGTCCGATACAGGGCCGGACAAAACTGAATCTTATTTACACTCTTTTCTATTGTCAGGTATGTATTCTATACCTTCCATTTTTGGTATTGTTGACTTTGGAACCGTTCCGTCAACTTCTATATACCAGCGTGTGATAATCCATCTTCCGTCTCTTTTTTCCAGAGTTGCATTGTAAGTACCGCTTGTAAATACATTAAATCTGCCATCCGGAAATGCATCGGAGATAAGCATGTATGTTCTTACTTCCGCTCTTTTTTTATCCTGATAGGCAACATGTACATTGCCCATAGTATGCCTGTGTGCAAAATTTTTGTTTTCGCTTCCTGGACCGCGGAACCTTACATCGACAAATTTTTCAAACGCTTTTTTCCCGATTGTGCGGATGGTGCCAAAACATGGTGTTGTAGTTTCAAATATTATATCGTCACTAAAAAGCTCAAACCACTCATCCCATCTGTCCTCATCTATAAGATAACTGTAGGCCGTAACATGATTGACAACTGCCTGACGGTCGGCAATCATGGTTATGTCCGTAAGGGGTTTGCCACTGTTATCTGCTTTGAGCATAGGCATCTTCTCTGGAGGAAGCCTTTTTTGAAGAGCAGTAGGTTTTGCCCATAATGGATCGTTTAGGTCATACATTTTAGCTTTTAAATCCAACGCCATCAGGTTTGTGCCAAATAAAATAGCTGTAGCAATTAGCGCAATCTGTTTAATCATCTCCACTTCTTCTCCTTGTGCAGTTCTGTATGGCTGTGTGCCGACTGCAAAGTGATTATAAATCAAAGTCATGCAAAAGCGTTATAAGAAAAACGCAATGTAATATTTTTATATCGAAATGTGATTTTATTGGATAAGGCAAGAATAGGTTTTTCAGCTATAGCGAAGTGTCTGCGTAGGGGTTTCTCTAAAAAGCCTTTTGTACTCAGCGCTAAAATAACTCGAGTGAAAAAAACCGTATTTGATTGCAATATCTGAAACCATGATCTTATTCGGGTTGGCTTTTAGAAGTTCCTGCCTGATTGCATTGAGACGCAGATGTTGAAAGTACTGCTTTGGAGAGACCCCCAGTTTTTTTTGAAAATGGTACTGCAGGGTCCGTGCATTAATATTCAGTTCGTTCAGCAGGTCTTTTATGTCATATATATTATCGATATTTTCTTTTAGGATCTTACGTGCTTTTTCAATATTTAAATGTCCCGCAAGGACCTTTTTCTTTTTAATGCAAACCTTCGAAAAAAGGCTCTCTAAAATGTTTTCCTCTATAAGAGCATAATGGTCGATTGTCAAGTTGTTGTTTTTTTTATTTTGAAGATATGTGAGCCACTTTTTCATCTGACGGATCAGTGTGTCTGTATGCTGCTCTTGCAGCATAAGCCGATGATTCTTTCTTATCTCCTCCAGAGACTGTCCGAAATAACGGTAAAAAGCTTCGTCAAAGAAAAACTCTTCCATGGCAATAGTAAAAATTTCATTGGCCGTATTGGCCAGATAATCGACCTCTTCGCCATAGCGGAGTATAACGAGTTCGTAAGGTTCCAGCTTTTGATGATGAAAGTTGGATATCCCTTTTGTGCGGATAAATGAGATGAATACACTGCCGGGAGGATGGCTCCCTTCGATCATAATGGCGTTATCGTAGCCGACCCATGATAACTGTATTTTAGGTGTTGTAAAGACCCAGAGTTTTGCCTGTACCCCACCACCTTTGATATATGTCCATCTGTTATCCCAGCCTTGGCTCAGCATGTTTATCTGCTCCAGGTTGTGAAATTCACCCTGTATCAACACTGTAGGTGTAAATAGGTCTTTGTCCAACTTGCTTTATACCTCTTTTCTGGTAGTCTACTTTAGCATAAATTTTATGAAGATGATATGTTTTACCCGCTGTATATCTTCATTTTCTCCATCGGGCGCTTTCCTTTTCGGTATGCATTTATATATCGTTACGGTATCAACCGGGTATTTGTCTGGTGGAACAATGATGTTATGTTTTTTTGGCTATGCTTGCATTATAAATGAAAACAAGGGTTCTTTCCCTGCAAAGGATAAAGATGAAATTGAGTAAAGGTTCTGTCTGGATACTTGGCATTGTTGCCGTTTTGATAATACTGGGTGTTATGGCGATGAGCTATCACAACAAAGCGGTCAGTATGGATGAGAAGGTCAGTGCATCCTGGTCCCAGGTGTTAAACCAGTATAAGCGCCGCAGTGATTTGATCCCAAATCTTGTCGGTACGGTCAAGGGTTATGCTTCCCATGAAAAAGATGTTTTGACACAGGTGACGGAAGCAAGAGCAAAGGTAGGACAGATGCAGTTGAGTCCGCAGATGCTTAACGACCCCGCCTCTTTTGCCGCTTTTGAAAAAAATCAGGGCGCCCTTACGAGTGCACTGTCACGTTTAATGCTTGTTGTCGAACGTTATCCTGATCTTAAAGCGAATCAGAATTTCCTGTCGCTTCAGTCACAGCTTGAAGGGACGGAAAACCGTATTTCCGTAGCAAGGCGGGATTACATCGAAGTGGTTCGTGTTTTTAACACAATGCTCAGGCGTTTTCCGGCTAAATTTTTTCTTTCCGTTACAGACGGTGAGCTGGAACCCAAGCCGACGTTCAGTATCGGTGAGGCCGAGACGAAAACACCGGAAGTAGCGTTCTAAGCTATGAAAAAATTTTTCATATCGGGCCTCTTTCTTGTTGCGGCCGTATTGTTTGCCGCTATCACATTTCCGGAGTTGACCGGAAGGGTGGTTGACAATGCTGACTTGCTGAGTCCCGAGCAGGAACAGAAAGTCTCGTTACAGCTCGAGGCACTGGAAAGCAACACGACAGACCAGCTGGTCGTTGTGACACTAAAGAGTCTTGACGGATATGATATTGCCGATTACGGATATCAGCTTGGACGACACTGGGGGATAGGGCAGGAGAATAAAGACAACGGTGCTTTGCTGATCGTCGCGCCTAATGAACGCAAAGTCAGGATCGAGGTTGGATACGGGCTTGAAGGCGTCCTGACAGATGCGAAAAGTTCCTGGATTATTCAGAACATTATTCTTCCTGCATTTAAAAGTGGAGAATATGATGCGGGTATACAGGCAGGTGCAGAGGCGATCGTCGGTATACTTATGGATCCATCCGAAATGGATGAGGCTGTACAGGCAGATCCTGAGAACATTGAGAGTCTTTTTGGTATCCTTTTCCCTATAGTGGCTTTTTTCAGCATATTCATATCTATTTTGCCGACGTATAAAAAACCGTTTGTCAGTACGGCTATCAGCATATTTTTCGGTTTTGTTACATATAGTATTTCGCACAGTGTACCGATATCGCTGTTTATATCAGTTGTTGTCGGTATAGTCGCGTATTTCGGCAAGACGGATACCGGTCGTTCTGTAACCGGCAGTTCCTCAACCGGAGGGTACAGCGGCAGCAGCTTCAGCAGCGGAGGTTTCAGCAGTGGCGGCGGAAGTTTTGGAGGCGGCGGTGCCTCGGGGAGTTGGTAGATGAAGTATATTTCAGAAAAAACATTCAAGATGATCGCAGAGAAAATAGAAAGTGCGGAATCCGAAAGCAGTTGTGAATTGCTGGCGGTCTTTGCCAAACGAAGTGATGACTACAGCTATATACCGATATTGTGGGCGGCGATAGCGGCACTGCTGCTGCCGGCAGCGCTGTATGTGCTTTTTCCTTTGTCTCAGCCGGATATCGCCTCGTTCTCCTTTTTACAGCTTTTGGTGTTTGTTCTGTCTGCTATGATTTTACGGCTTGAGCGTTTTCGAACTATGGTCGTACCAAAACGTGTGAAGATCAAACGGGCAGCGCAGACGGCGCAGATGCAGTTTGCTGTACATGGTCTCAATGGTGCCGATGCTCCGCCAGCCATACTGTTTTTTGTCAGTTTTGATGAACGTTATGTCCAGATCATAACAAATGCCAAGGTGCAGATTAAAGATAATATCTGGCAGGAGATCATAGACAAGATGCTAAAACGCATTAAAGCAGGTTCTCTGGATAGCGGTATGATCGAAGCTGTCGGTGAGATAAGCGAGGTAATGGCGCAAAAGTGTCCGGCTGAACCGGAAGACGGCTTTAACCGGTTTCCAAACCGCCTGATCGTGCTATAGAACAAGGACCGGTTTATGGTGCTATACATTAAATAACAAGGAGAAACAATGTTGAAAGTAGAACTGGACAAAGAAAATGCGATGGCAGTACTTGAGCCGCATGGAGCTTTGAGTAAAGAGGATTTTGATAAAGCGGCGAAGGTGATCGACCCGTTTATTGAAGAGACAGGCAAGCTAAACGGAATTGTTATCTATACCGAGTCTTTTCCGGGGTGGGAAAATTTTGCCGGATTAAGCGAACATATTGTTTTTATCAAAAATCATCACCAAAAGATCAGGCGGCTTGCTTTTGTTACCGATACGTCAGTAATCGAGTATACCAAAGCTATCGCAGAGCCTTTTATAGAGGCGCAGATAAAAGTTTTTCCATATGCGGAGTTTGACAAAGCAAAAGCATGGGTGGTATCTGCATCTGACGACAAATAGAGGATGGATTTTTACATTTTTTTCAGGAGTAATAAATCTAACCGGAAGAAGGTTTGAAATGTACTGCCAGCCAGAGTGCATTCGATGAGGTTCTGCTTACGCGGTGTTTCGTATAGGCCGGGATAAAAAGGTAATCTCCTTTTTTCAGCTCCCGTGCAGATTCGGTAAATTCCAGTTGCGCTTCACCTTCAAGCAGAACAACCCACTCATCTTCACTCTGGTTGTACCATTCTCCGTTTTGCAGATCATTGGAGAGTATTTTTACGATTTCAATATTTTCTTTTTGAAAAAGTGTATGGAAATACTCACTGTTTTGTTCAATGTGCGGAAGATTTTCAAAAATATTCATTATTTGACCTTTATCTAAAAAGATTATATTAAAATATTATGATATCAACAAAAAAACCAAGGATAAAACAGTGTCAAGTATAAAAGATTTTTTAACTAATGACCATCGAGCCTGTGATGAGCTTTTTGCAGAGATGGAGCAGAGCCTGTGATGAGCTTTTTGCAGAGATGGAGCAGATCGCTTCAAAAGGGGCGCTGAAAGATGCACAGGAGATGTATGAACGTTTCTCAGAGGCGACGGAGCACCACTTTCAGATGGAGGAGCGTGTAATGTTTCCGGAGTTTGAGCAGAAGACGGGTAATGTTTCCGGAGTTTGAGCAGAAGACGGGAATGCTGCAGGGTCCGACACAGATAATGCGCCATGAGCATCAGCAGATAAGATCTCTGTTGAAACAGATGGGCGAAGCTATTGAAAAAGATGATACAAAGAAGTTTTTCGGACTGACCGAAACAGTGATGATCATGCTTCAGCAGCATAATATGAAAGAGGAGCAGATGCTTTACAATATGGCGCAGCAGCATCTCAGTGCAGATGCGGACCGTATCATTATGATGATGGAGTCCATGGTAACGCAATAGGGCTGTTTGGTGCAATAAGGAGAAATATGAACTTTACAGGACTCTCTCTCGATCAGGCTCCGCCGCTTCAGGCTCCAGTACGTTTTTTTATTACGGCACCCATGTTCGGTATGCTCGCGGCACTTATGATCCTGTTTGTCGATCCTGCTCTTTTCGAGAGCCGTTACTCCTTGGAAAGCATAGCCGTAACGCACCTCTTTACGATCGGTTTGTTTGCAATGGTAATGCTCGGTGCTCTTCAGCAGATGCTGCCGGTGCTTGCCGGCGTGTCACTTCCAAAGGCCGGCAGTGTTGCGGTAGTATCTCATGCCGCTTTGACGATCGGTGTGCTTTTTATGGTGCCGTCCCTGCTGTGGAGTGAGCCGCTCCTTGCAGCGGTTGCCTCAGCCGCCCTTGGCATCGGATTTTTTACGATCCTTGCTGCAATAGCGGTCGCTATGACGAAAATAAGTTTTTTTACCCCTACCGTTAAAGCGATGATCACAGCAGTCGTATTCGGGTTTTTCATTGTCGTGATGGGACTCTATCTGCTGGGCGGATATGCATCAGGCAGTATTGGTGAAATGCACGGAAAATTTTTAGATATTCACGGTGTCTGGGCAATTTTTGGTTTTGCCGGCATCCTGATTATCGGCGTGGCGTTTCAGGTGCTGCCGATGTTCTATGTCACTCCGCCGTTCAGGCGGTTTTATAACAATGTGGTTATACCACTTATTATCAGCGGCCTGATCGCATGGATGTTTAGTCAGATGATGCTTGAAGAGTACGAAATTACCGGCAAATTTATAATAACACTTTTTTTTACGGCATTTGCAGCTGCAGTAATCAAAAAAATGGTTGAGCGCCGCCGCCCCGTCTCGGATATAACTGTCTGGTACTGGAGAAGCGGTGCAACTTTTCTCGGGCTGGGAATGTTTCTCTGGCTTTTTGATATGTGGCTTCAGGGTGACCATATTATGATCGTTTCCGTTTTGATCGGAGGAGGGTTT
>MZGN01000088.1 GCA_002085085.1 Helicobacteraceae bacterium 4484_230 | reverse complement strand
AAAAAAGTAATAAAGAGTATGTTCTTTTTTGTACCGGCAAAAGAAGAACCAAAAAACCTCTCACTGACGGCTTCGGGGTCAACGGGCTGTTGACTACCATCCCTCCACCCTGCTTGTCTCTAAAAATGCCAAACTCACTCCGAAGCTGTCTTGTGGACAACTTCTACGTTCAGACAATGTCATTTTTTTAACAAGCCAAACAGAGTTCCGGTCTGCCCTGCAGATGCAGTGAACTTATCTAAGCGGTAACGCATCTATTCTCGGCGGAGCCTCTATGTTTTTTTCATTGTTGTAAAAAACAAAAGCGAAAAGCTTTTAAATTCAAATAAATGCGTTACCGCTTGCTCTTTTTTAAAACATCTGCAGAGCGCATAAATATGAAATCTTTCACGTTAAGAAAACAGTATTGTTTGAGCGTAGTGAGTTTACTGTTTTTAGAGTATTGTTTGAGCGTAGTGAGTTTACTGTTTTTAGGGAAAGATTTTATATTTATGTGGAACCCGATAGCCAATCGGGCTCGAAGCCGTTTTAAGAGGTTTTTTTGGTTCTTCTTTTGCCGGCATAAAAAAAGAACAATAAAATTAGTAAAGAAAGAAATCCAATTTCTGCTCTTCCTCTTTGTTACTTTTTTCATATCAAAAAAGTAACTCATCTGTTTGAATTTAAAAGCTCCCACACTTGTCATTTTTGTATTGACAACACATCTACAATAAAGATATAATCATCCATAAGACGTTAAAGGTGCCGTATGAATTGGCAAGGTGTTCACATCACAACCAGAAGAAGTATCCCAACCAACAGATTTTTGTCCTGGAGATCAACGGCTATATCTGTTATGTACCTTTTATAGAGACTCATGAAGAGATCTTTTTAAAAAGTATTATCCCGGGCAGAAAACTTGACAGAGAGTTTGAAGGAGAGAAAAATGAAAAAAAATAAAATTATTTATGACCAGGAAGATATGGAGCTGCTCAAAGAGATGGAGGCCGGTGAATGGGTTGATGCACCTTTGACTCAGGCAGAGCGCAGTGCATATGCACAAAATGCAAAGTACACCAAATCCCTACAGGAAAAGAAGCAGACAACTATCCGTTTTTCAGTTCAGGATCTTGCGTTGATCAAGGCGGAGGCAAAAGAGTTGGGTATAGGTTACCAAAACCTTATACAGACGCTTGTGCATAATTATGTTACCGGGAAAATCAAGTTGGGAATTTAAAAGCTTTTGTTTTTGTTTTTGTTTTGCAACTCACAATTTAGTTGCTTGCTGTATTGAACTGTTGGTCCTGATGCATTACTTTTTTGATATGAAAAAAGTAACGCATCTGTTTGAATGTAAAAACTCCCACTTTTGCATTATTCCCTTATGAGGCGGGTCGTTGGTGTTTTTCTTCTACAAGTTGGCCTGTAATATATTTATGAAGTATGCTTTTAATAAAAGTTTGATACTTTAAGCCCTCCTGCTCTGCTTTTGCTTTAATCTTATCCAGTTCGTTTGAAGAGATTCTAATGTTCATTTTAGTTTCTTCTTTTTTTACAAATTCTTTAGCTGATTTTTGCAATAACTTACTGTTTTTTGTATCACTTTTGATTTTAGTTAAATCAAGGTCATCCAGAGAGTCGATCAATGCTTTCTCTTCTTTGTCGATGTAATCAGTCTTCATCAGTTTCCTCCAATAGGTATTTGAACCTTCTGTCTTTAAAAATTGTTTTCAGAATAAATTTTTCACCATCCATCACATAGGGAATGCAATGCGGATAATGATCGATTGAAATTACCATGATCTTTTGATTTGGATACTCTTCTGTATTTGGGTGCTGAAAATCGAGCAATACACCTTCTTCCGCGATTATCTCAATAGCTTGTTCAAATGTCAGGCCTCTTTGCTCAAATAATATTTGATTTTTCTTCTTGTCATAAACAAATTCCATGCACTGATTATAATACAATGTGCGCACAATGTCAATTTAGGCGGTAACGCATCTACTTCGACGGAGCCTCTATGTTTTTTTCGTTATTGTAAAAAACAAAAGCAAAAGCTTTTAAATTTAAATAAATGCGTTACCGCTTGAATTGGTTCACTGCATCTGCAGGGCAGACCGGAATCCTGTTTGGCTCGTTAAGAAAATGACATTGTCTGAGCGCAGAAGTTGTCCATAAGACAGCTTTGGAGTGAGTTTGGCATTTTTAGAGACAAACAGGGTGTAGGGATGGTAGTCAACAGCCCGTTGACCCCGAAGCCGTAGTGAGAGGTTTTTTGGTTCTTCTTTTGCCGGTACAAAAAAGAACATATAGAGAGAAGAAATCCAATTTCTGCTCTTCTTCTTTGTTACTTTTTACTTATCAAAAAAGTAACGCATCTATTTGAATGCGAAAGCTACCCTTCCTCTGCCTGAAAAGGCAGACAAGCACCCTACTGTGAGTGGGAGCCGTCGCAGTAAGGTTTTTTATGTGATTTCCCGCACCCACAGAGCAGCACTTCGGCATCGGAGGGCAGGAAGAACTTTACCGGTTTGTATGAAGTGCCGCGGTGATAGCCGTCGCAGTAGGGGAACTTTTGCGAATGCCCGCAGCTGCAGTAGGCGTATTTTGTATCCGCCTTGAGAGATGCCTTTATCGGCGCACCCGTAAAATATGTCGCCTCTTTCACGGCTACATACTCTTCTTCGCCTCTTCCATAAGGACGGAGGCTATGTCGTGCATGGAGACGAGGCCGGTCAGTTCGCCCTCCCATGTTACTATGAGATGCTTGACCCCGTAGCGCACCATCAGCTGCGCCGCATAGCGTATGTCCAGGTCGGAGACGATCTGCATAATGGGTTTTGTGGCGATATCGTAGACATTCAGAAGGTCCATATCCCCGTCTTCCGAAAAGATCGCCTCGAGAACGTTGGTGTAGGTTACGATACCGAAAGCGTCATGCTCATTGGTACGCTCCACGATCACGAAACGGCGGTCGTTGCTGCTCATCAGCACCAGAAGATCCCTTACCGGGGCAAAAGGCGAGATCATCGGAATATTTTCGACACCGCTCATGATATCTCTGACAAAGATCTGTTTCATATCTCATTCTCCTCTTTTAATCTGTTGGAAAAAGCGCTGAGCTGTTTGGCCGGTATGCCGGCAAGATGCTCTATAGGCAGGGTGAAGATCAACCCCTTGGCGCTGTTCTCAAGATCCAGCCCGTGCTTTAGCGCCTTCATGACACTGACCGAGGTCCGCCTCTCGAGCACAAAAACAAGCACTGCTTCGGGGCGCTCATAGGTCAGTCCGAAAAAGGTCTTCTTCTCGTTAAGGCCCATTCCGACACCCTTCATCTGCGTTACGCCTCCGGCGCCGTTGGCTTTTGCGATATCGATCGCCTTCTCTTCGTCCTTCTGGTCGATGATGGCTACGACAACTGAAAACTTCATTTGGACTCCTTTGGTTTTATTGTCAGTTCGGTGATCACGCCATAGGCCATTACCGTGATCATCGGGAAAAGCGAAGCGAATGCGATCAGTCCGAAACCGTCGATCAGCGGGCTGCGCCCCTCTATGTGGGTAGCCAGCCCCAGTCCCAGGGCGGCTACAAGCGGTACGGTGACCGTGGAGGTGGTCACCCCTCCTGAGTCATACGCGATAGGGATGATGTAGCGCGGCGCAAAATAGGTCAGGACGATCACGATCGCATACCCCGCGATGATATAGTAGTGGATGGGGTCACCCTCCACTATGCGGTATGCCCCCAGCGCTATGCCGACTGCCACTCCCAGCGCTACGGTAATACGCAGGACCATCTGCTTTATCAGACCGGCCGAAATATCCTCGACCTTCATCGCTATGGCCAGCAGGGCAGGCTCTGCCATGGTTGTCGAAAAGCCGATCATAAAGCCGAAGAGGTAGATGAAAAAGTGGTTGTCCTGGGAGGTCAGCTGCTCTGCCATCGCCTCCCCGATGGGAAAAAGCCCCATCTCAAGACCCACTATAAACGCATAAAGCCCCAGTATCACGAAGACGATCCCCCATGAGACCCTCGAGAGGTACGGAACCGCCTTTTTGATGATAGCATACTGAAAAAAGAAGATAACTACCAGAATGGGAAGTACGTCCGTTACGACAGAGAGCAGCTCGAGAAGAAGCGCAACAGCCCTGTCTGTCACACTGAGCAGCACTTCCGTCTTATCACCCACGAAAGCCAGTGTAGAAGCTATATGCTCCTGCTCACCGAAAGAGTAGACAAAAAGCCCGTAAAGCTGCACAAAGATCATCGGGGTAAGAGAAGCGAAGGCTATCAGCCCGAAGCCGTCTATAACGGGGTTGCGCCCGCGGATACTTCTTGCCAGCCCGACACCGAGGGCCGCGACCAGCGGTACCGTTACGGTCGAGGTGGTAACCCCGCCCGAGTCGTATGCCAGCCCTACGATCTCCTGCGGAACGAAAAAGGTAAGGAAGACGACGATAACGTAGCCGGTAATTATATAGAAGTGGATCGGGTGGCCGGTCAGGATACGAAAGACACCCAGCGCAATGGCAAAACCGACAGAGAGCGCCACCGTCAGACGCAGCATGGTGGAGTCTATGCGCCCGTCGCTGATCAGGGCGGCTTTGTCGGCAATCGCTATCAGGGCAGGCTCCGCTATGGTTGTGGAAAAACCGATAAGAAAAGAGAAGAGGAGAAGCCACACAACACTCCCCTTTGCCGCGAACTCCTGGGCAAGGTTCTCCCCGATGGGAAAGATCCCGATCTCAAGCCCCTGGATAAACACGGCAAGCCCTACGGCGACTATGACAAGCCCTATGCTTATGGAGAGCAGGTTATCCGGAACCTGCTGCAGGATAAATGTCTGAAAAAAGGCTATGACCAGAATGATCGGCAGCAGATCTTTGAAAGAGCTTTTCAACAGTGGCAAAAACATCCTGATCTGCTGCATAAAAACCTTCCTGCTGTATTTGAATTATATTCTATACACCTATACTTCATCTTCTCTGAATATGGAGTGTGGAAAGGCGGATGGGAAAAGGAGAGTGTGAAAACCGGACAGCCGTCTGCCATAAAGCAGGCCTGCCGGAGCAGTTTTAGAGGTTATGCTCTTTTTTATACTTCATCAAAATAGAGTATGCTTCGTCTTTTAAAAGAAGTTTCTTCTTTTTCAGAGTTTCAAGCTCCAGATCGGTCATGGGAATATCACCGTTCTCCGCCTTTGTGATCTCATCATCAAGTTCATTGTGTTTATCAAAAATATGGAGAAAGTGCGCATTCGCCGCCTCGTTCTCTTTCATATGGGTAATAATATCACGGTATTCATGCAACATCGTTATGTTCCTTCTGTTTATATTGGCACTATTTTAGCAGGAGGTCGGTTTATTCTCCATTAAAGGCGCTAAAGCAGCTGTGCTGCGGGGAAGTGGGAAGGGGGAAGTGGGAAGTGGGAAGGGGGAAGAGGAAATGGGAAATGGGAAATGGGAAATAGGAAATAGGAAGGGGAAAGTGGGGAATAGGAAATAGGGAAGCTGGTAGCGCTCAACCCTTCTACCTTCTCCCTTCTACCTTCTCCCTTCTACCTTCTCCCTTCTACCTTCTCCCTTCTACCTTCTCCCTTCTACCTTCTCCCTTCTCCCTTCTCCCTTCTCCCTTCTACCTTCTACCTTCTACCTTCTACCTCTTCCCACTTCCCACAGGCAGGCTCCTCTGCTATAATTACACAAAAATATCAGGAGTGCAGATGGGACTGAAGGCAGATAGTTGGATACGTGAGGCGGCGCTGAAGGAGAGTATGATCACTCCGTTTTGTGAAGAACAGGTCGGCAAGGGGGTTGTCAGTTACGGGCTGAGCTCTTACGGTTATGACATCCGTGTCAGCAACGAATTTAAAATATTTACCAACCTGAATTCGACGGTGGTAGATCCCAAACATTTCGACGATGCCAATGTAGTCGATTACACAGGCGATGTCTGCATTGTTCCTCCGAACTCATTTGCACTGGCCCGTACAGTGGAGTATTTCAAGATCCCGAGGGATGTTCTGGCGATCTGCCTCGGCAAATCAACCTACGCACGCTGCGGCATCATCGTCAACGTAACCCCTTTCGAGCCGGAGTTTGAAGGGCACATCACCATAGAGATATCCAACACCACACCCCTCCCCGCAAAAATATATGCTAATGAAGGGATAGCCCAGGTACTGTTCCTGCAGGGAGACGAACCATGCGAAGTCAGCTACAAGGATAAAAAAGGCAAATACAACGGCCAGGAAGGCATTACTCTTCCGAGGATACTTAGCTAGGTCTATAACAGAGCGTTAAGG
>MZGN01000087.1 GCA_002085085.1 Helicobacteraceae bacterium 4484_230 | reverse complement strand
CCTCCGAATATATTGTCAACCTGATTTTTTTTGCCGATCAGGCTGTTGTAAAGTAGTGCGATTATTATAGCGATAACCGCAATTATTATAAGTGCTGTCATGATTTCTCCCCCTCGTTCGCTTGCTTGACTTAAGTGGTATATTTTATCCAATTTGGGACAATCTTCAAAATAGGGTTTATCTCTTTTTAGTATTACAGGCTTAGCGAGCTTATGGTACAGTATGGTAATTTTTTGACGGGGTATAATATTGGATAAGTGCAGGTATATAATTTTTGCAGTAATATTTACTTTGGTTGCAGGATGCGGTGAATCCGGTTCAAACCAGAAAAGAAGCATCAGGGCATCAGATGCTTACGTGGTAAATGCAAATGTTACTATAGGTACCTCTTTGGCAGCTGAAGATGTGGTTAAAGGTGCCGGATGGTACTCTGTGTGCGGCAGTGTGGAAGGCAGTGTTATTACTGTAGTTGGCGGTGTAAATGATATAAATATTACAAACGGCATCGCTGATGAAGGAGAGCCGTACGCTCCCTTGTTGAAAGCACCTTTCAAGTATCAGAATGTTACGCCTTTTACGACAAGACTGCTTCAGGAGGGTGGAAATATTACAAAAATGGCCGGGTATTATCCGCAGGCGTACCAATATGGATCTGACTTTGACTTTGATGTCGTTTTGGCATCCAGAGAAAATTTTGATATCTCCAAAGAAAACACCAAAGCAGCAATAAAGCTCTCTTATCCGGAAACGAAAAAATCTACACCCCTGCGTATCATAAACGGCTTAAAAGTTAATCCTGACGATGACAGATGGAGGTTTATAGTTTGGCTCAAGCGTACAGTACATGGATGCGGGGGGAGTCTGATATCTCCAGAGTGGGTACTGACTGCTGCACACTGTCTTAACAGCGAATTTACTTCAGATGTGCTCAGTGGGACGTACTCGTTAGATGTGGGCGGTGAGACTGTCAAAGCTGACCAGGTAGTCCGGCATCCGGCTTATAGCGGAAGTCCTGTTTATGATAATGACATAGGGCTTGTCCATCTTATTCGTCCTGTTACATCTGTTGCGCCGATCGGTTTGAATCATGATGTTCTGGAAGAGGGTGTCTCTACAATGGTTGCAGGCTGGGGAAATACGCTTGTGGACGGCCATCATTTTCCAAGAGACCTAATGTGGACTACGGCTCCGGTCATAGATTTTAATGAGTGTAACAATTCCTACAAAGAGCTTACGGAGAATATGATATGTGCCGGTTATATGGATGGCTCCCATGATGCCTGCCAGGGAGATAGCGGCGGACCGCTTATATACAAAAGTGAAAATGGATGGAAACTGGCCGGCATCGTCAGTTCAGGCGGTACAAGCAGTCAGCTTTGCGGTGCACCGAATTATCCGGGTATCTATACGGAAGTATCAAACTATATCGATTGGATAGAGGACTATATCGGTTCCTCCAGTTCCTCGTCAAGTTCCAGCAGTTCGTCAAGCTCTGTCCCTTCTCTGGAGGAGATATACGAAGAGATCGACAAGGCGCAGAGCCAGGAAGAGTTGGATGCGATAATCATCAGATATATGACATGGTTTAACGGCTCTTACAAGGAGTAGCGGTGAAAAGCTATAGATTTCTTGTCAGCGGCAGAGTGCAGGGCGTTTGGTATCGCGCGAATGTGCAGAAAAATGCACAGATGTCCGGATTTAACGGTTACGTAAAAAACAGAAAAGACGGCAACGTTGAAGCTGTGGTAACCTGTGAAAAAGAGAGGCTTGAAAAGTTTATTTCCATATTAAAAAAAGGATCCCCCCTCAGCCGTGTTAAAACTATTGTTCAAAGCGAGACGGATGAGGTACTTGATGGCGGGTTTGTCATACGGTAAAATTTATTTAATTGCGCTGCTCGGCTTTTGATCTTCTGTCAAAAAATACTGTATTGCCGTGGCTGTCGGTATATGGGTAGTTGATATCACCCTTTTCAAACCTGCGATCCTGTTTTGTTCTTAATTTATGGTTCATATCGACAACTTTCTGGTTCTGTGCATCAACAAGTTTTTGCATCATTTTGAGATCTTTCTTTGTCAGTCTTAAAGCTGCATCAACCCATATTCTGGTAATATCCATCAGTTCATCATAGTCAACCGGTGCATATCTGTGCCTTGCCGACTGAATTGCCTGCATACCATTAAAGAGACGGCTGTTTCTTTTCATGTATTGGTTGGCGGTTTTTTCCCCTTCTCCATTTTTGGCCAGGGTGGTAATTACACCCATTTCATGCAGCGATGCCGCATCGTAGACCTTGCCGCCCGATATTATCTCCTCTGCCATTTTAATGCCCACTGATCTGGCAAGAAAGCTGTAGGCGCCCATACCAGGGATCAGGTTAAATCTTATTTCCGGCAGGCCCATTTGGCTCTGCTCTTCCGCAATACAGATATTGCAGGAGAGTGCAGCCTCAAAACCGCCTCCGAGAGCGGTGCCTTCTACAAGCGATATTGTTGTGATAGGCAGATGCAGATTGACTGCGTTAAGGTATACCACGTCTATACACAGTTTTGCATATTTGTATAGAGCATCCCGGTCCTTTTTGGTTATAAGCTCTGCAAACAGGTTGAGATCGCCTCCATAATTATAGATGCCAGGTATCTGTGATGCATTTACAAAATATTTTACCGGTGTAGGCGGCCGCATATCATTGCTTTTAAAATAATCTATGATGCCAAGCTGCAGTTCATGAACCTCTTTAAGCATTGTTATACTAAAACAGGGCCTGACATTCGGGTTTGAATATCCCCATATTGATTCTGTCACAGGATCGTACCTTACCGAGATTTCACTTCTTTCGCGAAGCAGTTCATGAAATTTTTTATCCATTCACATCTTTCCTTTCTATAATATTTTTTTTGTTAAATATATCATCTATTTTATTTGCGGACATGGGCTTAGCAAACAGATAGCCCTGAATATTGCAGCATCCTGCATTTTGCAGGAACTCTCTCTGTGCTTCTGTTTCAACACCCTCTGCTATAACGCTGAGATACATACTTTCAGCCATGGAGATGATTGCCCGCACAAGTGCTTCATCCTCTTTGCTACCGGGAATATCCTTGATGAAAGATTTGTCAATTTTCAGTTTGTTTATGGGCAGTTGTTTCAGATACGACAATGAAGAGTAGCCTGTACCAAAGTCATCGATAGCCAGCTTGACTCCAAGGTTTCTGATGCGCTGCAGGAGTTTGATCGACTGGACCGGATTCTGCATGGTGTAGCCCTCTGTAATCTCCAGTTCAAGCCAGTCGGATCTGAACTTTGTCTCTTCAAGGATCTTCTCTATCAGCAGGAGCAGGCTTCTGTGGCGCAGCTGTTTTACGGAGAGATTTACCGAGATGTGTATAGGGTCAAATCCTTTGTTGTGCCATGCGGTCATCTGCGCTGCCACTGTACGCAGTATCCACTCTCCCAGGGGGATAATGACAGATGTCGTTTCTGCCAGAGGAATGAATTTGTCAGGATATATCAGTCCCATTTCCGGGTGCTCCCACCTTACCAGTGCTTCGAGTCCGATCAGATTGTTGTTTTTGCTGTCTACCTGCGGTTGATAGTGGATGACAAATTCGTCGTTATCCAGGGCGTGGCGCATGCTGGTTTCGAGCATTACACGTTCAAAGGCCTGTTCTGTCATCTCTTTTGCATAATACTGGAATATGTTTCGCCCATCGGATTTGGCACTGTACATAGCTGCATCCGCACACTTTAAAAGAGTCTCCGCGTCTTCGCCATCACTCGGGTAGATACTGATGCCTATACTTGCCGTAATATACAGTTCATAGCTGTTTATAAGTAGAGGATCCTTGAGAGAGCGGATCAGCTTCTGCGCAATATCACCTATCTTGAAAGTCTGTTTTACGTCCTCAAGAAGTATGGTAAACTCATCTCCTCCAAGCCTTGCTATACTGTCGGATCCGCGCAGTTCATTTTTAAGCCTGTCTGCAACAACCTTGAGTACATCATCGCCGATCTGATGTCCAAGGGAGTCGTTGATCTCTTTGAAATGGTCAAGATCCATGAACAGTACGGCAAGTTTTGTATTGTTTCGTTTGGCTTTGACGATAGAGTGTTCCAGTCTGTCTCTAAACAGTACACGGTTTGGAAGATTGGTGAGAGTGTCATGGTGGGCAAGGTGTTCAAATACAACTTTCTGTTTTTTGATCTCTTCAGCACTCTTTTGGAGTCTCAGATTGCTTTTCTTATATTGGGCAATGCGTTTTTGTGTCTCTTTTTTAATCTGCTCTTCCAGGTGCTGATTTATATCGAGCAGTTTTCCTTTGGTGATCTCCTCTCTCTGTTCGTACAGATTTATGAAAATTGTGCCAAGCAGGATAATAACGGATGCAAGAAAAAGCGTATAGCTGTTCAGGCTTGTATTAATAAAATATTCAACAAAAAGCATGGCAGCTATACTGAAAAAAGATGCGACAAAGCCAAGCTTTCTGCCGCCAAGAAAAAAGGAGATAATAATAATAATAAAGAACCAGCCAATGCGCACCTGCTCGTCCGGGAACTCCACTAATGCTGTTGCAACAAGGAGTATGCCTGTCAGTGGGACTATCGGAATGATTCTTTTGTAGTCATTTTTGGAGTTGCGTAAAAAATAGATTGAAATAAGACCGATAAACAGAAAAATAAGGTTGGCTATGGTGAGAAATATTTTACCGTCAATAAACAGGAAGACTGTCAAAATGGAAATAAATATTATGCCGATTCCAAGCATACTGTTCATCAATACAAATTTTGATTTTAATTCATACTCATCTTTATCAAAATTATGCCCACTTGTTAGAAAATCATTAAACATCATCCAGAACTTTTCAATGAATTAAATTGAGACCGATCATGGTTTTTCAAAAAACCTTAAATATTATATTAGTATACTCCTAATATTAAGGTAAATGCAAGTTTTATTTTCCCAGTTCTTTACCTGCAAGGTAGCCGCTGGCCCAGGCAAAATGAAAATTGAATCCTCCGCGCCGTCCTACTATATCAAGAACTTCACCGGCAAAATAGAGTCCGTTGACCAGTTTTGACTCCATTGTTCTGTCATCTATCTGTTCAGTGGAGATTCCACCGCCGCTTACTTCCGCATGTCTGAAACCGTGGGTGTCGCTTATCTTGAAGCGCCAGTTCTGAATGGTGTGAACTATCTTTTTTATGGTTTTGTTTCCAAGTTTGCCTGATAGGGCAGACGTATCTACATCTGCTGTTTTAAGCACAAAGGGAACCATTTTTGAAGGGATAATGCCTGAGAGGAGTACTGTGGCAGTGTGTGACGGTATGGCTTCTGCAAGCCGCAGTATCTGTGCGGTGAGTTTTTGCCGCTCAAATAACGGTTAGGTGGGTTCGATTGTATGGCCGAAATGTTTGGCAAAAGCATAGCCGTCACCGTTTCCGCCAAGCTGGGGTGCAGCCTCAGAGCCGGTTGCTATCAGTACTTTTGGGTATGCTTTTTTGCTTTTTTCGGCAGTGATCACAAACTGCCCGTCTGTTTTTTCAACTGTCATAACGGTGGCATCGGTCAGAAAGGTTATGCCTCTCTCTTTTGCGTATGTTTCAAGCGCAAGCACAACCGATTTGGCTTCATTTGAGAGGGGGTAGGCGCGTCCATCCCCTTTTGTTTCCAAAAGAAGCCCTATAGAGAGGCAGAATTTTTCGAATTCAGCAAAAGGGAGTTGTGAAAGAGCATAATCGGCAAAATGGCTGTGTTGGCCGAAATAATCAGATGATGATGAGTTGGCATTGATAATGTTGCAGCGGCCGTTACCCGATGCCAGGATCTTTTTGCCGACCTTGCTGTTTTGTTCGTACAGATCGACAGCAGCACCGGACAGCGAAGCAGTGATGGCTGCCATAAGCCCGGCTGCACCGCCTCCGATAATAGCGACTTTGTTCATGTGGTGAATTGTAGCCTAAAAAAGGTTATGCTCTGGTGTAGTATTGCAAAACAGATTCAATATTGTATTATTACAGGAAGATAACAGCAGGAGATTTGATGGCAGCAGGAATTTTTGCGATACTGGATGATATAGCTGCACTATTGGACGATGCGGCGGTTATGGGCAAAGTAGCAGCCAAGAAAACCGCGGGAGTACTCGGTGATGACCTTGCCGTAGGTGCTGAGAAGGCATCCGGATTTTCAGCCTCGAGAGAGCTTCCTGTTTTGTGGGCAATAACTAAAGGCTCCTTCAGGAACAAACTGATTATTCTGCCTCTTGCATTTTTACTGAGCGCTTTCGCGCCATGGCTGATCGTTCCTATACTTTTGCTGGGCGGAGTCTATCTTGCCTTTGAAGGGGCAGAAAAGGTTTATGAATTTTTTATACCCGGTCACGGGCATGTGAAACATGTAACTTCTGCTGTCAATAAGCATGAAAAATCCTCAACAGCGGAAGAGAAAAAGATCAAATCCGCCATAGTTACGGATTTTATACTCTCTATCGAAATTATTATCATTGCGCTGGGTACCGTTGCAAATCAGCCGCTGGTTATTCAGATAGTTGTCGTTACGCTTATCGCGGTTTTGGCAACTATCGGAGTCTATGGCCTTGTTGCACTGTTGGTTCGCATGGATGATACGGGATTTTATTTAATCCGCAGATCTGATGATATGCAGGGGTTGGCAAAACGTATCTGCAGAAGGTCAGGCGAGATTCTGGTACTCTCTTTGCCAAAAACCATCAGATTGCTGTCTGTAGTCGGTACGATCGCTATGCTGATGGTGGGTGGAGGTATTTTTATTCATAATATTGATGCCATACATCATGTTTTCAGCTTTTTGCCGGCTATGGCAGCCGAAATTGCAGGTGGACTTATCATAGGGTTTGTCGCTCTTGCAGCAGAGAAAATGCTCAAGAGAGTATTTTTTTAAACAGACAGGCAGTCTAATCCGGCGATTCCTTCATTATCGGCACAATGGAGGATTCTATATT
>MZGN01000086.1 GCA_002085085.1 Helicobacteraceae bacterium 4484_230 | reverse complement strand
CTGAACAATGAACGTTTTGTTGCAAATGCGCCCGAAGATGTTATTGCCCAGAACCGCGAAAGCCTTGTTGAAGCTCAAAACAAACAGAGCAAGATCCTCGACCAACTTGAATCTTTACAGGGATAGCGGTTGTTTAATATTTCAAACTACAAAACGGACTTGAATCTTTACAGGGATAGCGGTTGTTTAATATTTCAAACTACAAAACGGACAATATAAAAAATGACATTCTCTCCGGACTTGTCGTTGCGGTAGCACTGGTTCCTGAAGCTATCGCATTTTCATTTATCGCCGACGTAAGTCCTATCGTCGGTCTGTATACAGCTTTTATCATCGGTCTCGTCACGGCACTCATAGGAGGAAAACCCGGCATGATCAGCGGTGCGACCGGCGCCGTAGCCGTTGTTCTTGTAGGCCTTACCATGCAGGCCGGTACGATCCTGCAGGCTCAGGGAATCGCTGGAGAAGAGCTGGCTTTTGGAGTTCTTCAGTATATTACCCTTGCCGCGATAATGGCCGGCCTGCTGCAGGTGGCTGCGGGTGTTTTAAAGCTGGGTAAATTTATCCGTCTTGTTCCGCAACCGGCAATGTACGGCTTTGTAAACGGTCTCGCGATCGTTATAGCTATGTCACAGTTTGCATTTTTCAAAGGTCAAGGATATGCTATGTACCTGCTTGTCTTTGGAACTATGCTGATCATGTATTTCCTGCCCAAATACACAAAAGCCGTACCGGCAGGCCTTGTTGCCATAATAGTGGTTACCCTGCTGGTATATATCGGCAATATCAACACTATTCTTGTCGGCAACCTGACCGACCTGTCACAGTTCAAGGGGCAGCTTCCAAGTTTTCACATTCCGGATACGATACTCAGCCTTGAAGCCATCTGGCTTGTATTGCCTTATGCCGTTATCATAGCACTTGTCGGTCTGATAGAGTCCCTTCTTACCCTTTCCGTACTGGATGAGATGAGCGAAACACGGGGCAGTGCCAACAAAGAGTGTATTGCCCAGGGCAGCGGAAACATTGCGTGCGGCCTCTTTGGAGGAATGCCGGGTTGTGCGATGATAGGCCAGTCTATCATCAACTATACATCAGGAGGGCTTGGACGTCTTTCGGGTGTTACTGCGGCTATAGGATTGATGCTGCTTGTTGCCACTCTTACTGATATCCTGAATATAATCCCTGTAGCCGTACTTGTCGGGATCATGTTTATGGTCAGTATAGGGACATTCGAATGGAGCAGTATGAGTCACCTCAAACATATGCCGCGCTCCGACGCATTTGTCATGGTAGTAGTCACGATTGTCACTGTCGTAGAAGATCTTGCAGTTGCCGTTATTGCCGGTATTATCATTTCGGCTCTTGTTTTTGCCTGGAAGCATGCTCATGTTTTTTCAAAATCAAGTATTTTAGAAGACGGGACCAAGCTCTATGAACTCGATGGCCCGCTCTTTTTTGCATCTGCAACCACGTTTGTCGACAACTTTGATATCAAAGACGATCCGAAAAACGTTATCATAGATTTTAAAGATGCCCGTGTTATGGATGCGTCAGGAGTTGAAGCGATCGACAGTCTGATAAAAAAATATGAAGAAGCAGGCAAGGATGTAAAGCTTCGGCACCTTAGCAAGGATTGTAAGAACATCCTTAAGCGGGCAGGTCCACACTGCACTTACGAAGAAGACGATCCGACATACAAAGTTGCATTCAATTATTGAAATTACGCTTCCAAATGCAATTTACAGGAGAGTGAAACCTCACAACTTTCACCCTGCAGCACATAATGCAGTTCATAGATATTCTGCATAATGTACTCAAGGTCATCGAATGCCTCATCGTCACCGGCAAACAGTATTTTGTCACCAAGCTGAAGCTCCATAGAGGAGTCAGGCATCAAAAACTCCTCTTCCCCTCTCTTCAGATACAGTGCTACGATCTTATTGTTTAAATTATAATCTCCACGGTTTCTATAAAGCACATAAAGAGGGACCGGGCCAACCTCTTTTATATGCCTGCAAAGTGCATGGGCATGCTTATCTATAATTTCGGTCTCTTTTTTCAGAGGATTTTCGCCGATCACCTCTTTCAGGGCCATCGCAAGGCCGTCACCCCACTCCGCCCCCATATTTTTAATCATCTGCAAAAAACGCTCACTCAGAGGCCGTGCGATCGCGATAAAAGTCTGGTTGATCAGCAGGTTCTGTACAACAATAACCCGGTCTATCTTTGCGGCATTAAAAACACTCTGGTCATGGATATTGTTCTGGCGTGCAACCGTAAAAATACTTGGATTGATCTTTCTTGCCGCCATGATGATACTGAGGTTTATAAAGTCATCGTTCATACCCGCGATGATACATGAGGCATCCTTGACCCCGGCATCTAGCAGAATCTTTCTGTCCTGACCCTCACCCATAACGATCTGGCGGTCACCCTCTCTCATCTGTCTTACTTTTTTCGGATTGGTCTCTATGAACAGATACTCCATCCCGGCCCGTTTAAGTGCGATGCGGATCGCCTTGCCCATCCTGCCGTAACCGCAGACTATATATTTTCCTTGAGTAGGCAGAAGGTCACGTGGGTCAAGCTTGAATGGTTCATCATATATCCAGCGCTCAAGCATCAAAAGCGACGGTGCCCTCAGTGCCATATAAAAACGTTTTGCTATAAATTTGAAAGGGTTTTCAACTATCTCTATGCCTATAGTGTTAAGGTTGTCGGCATACTCGTCATGAGTCGCCTCGACAATCACCTTAACCTTGCTATTTAGGAGTTTGGCTGACATGGCGGCATGCAGGTTAAGATTGTCATTGCTTGAAAGAGAGACGATAGCCTTGCATTCCGGCTTGCTTATTCCGGCGATCTGAAATACCTCGGGATCATTTATATCACCATGCATAGCCGGAATCTCAAGCATATAGCTTGCCAGAACCATCTCATCGATCTTACTCTCATCTTTTTCGATAACTACTGACTGTATCCCCTCCTCGCTCAACTTATGAATTATATTTTTAGTCAAAAGATTATATCCGACAAAAATAATAAACGGAGATTTAAGAGATTTGATCTTCTTTTGGAACTGTAGTATGGCAAGCTGGGACGAGAGTATCTTATCCTGCATCAGTGCAATTATAGAGCCGATGGCGTAAAACCAACCGATAACGGTCATATAGATCGAAAAGGAGACCCAGAGCCTCTGTGGATATGTAAATGTGTACGGAGCCTCTCCGAAACCGATGGTAGATGCCATATATGAGACAAAAAAGAAAGCATCAAAAAATGTCATATGATAGACATTTCCCTGGTCATCCTGCCCTGGAATCAGTGTTAAACCAAGAATCGAAATGGCAAATGTAACAATGAGGACGAACATCGGCAGGCGAAGCCGCCGTATGATCAGAAAAAGTGCGGTATTATCCACGTCTTAACGCTTTGATTTTATTGTCTCTCCGACAAAGAGAACCACGGAGACGATGTTGGCGGCAAGCGCCCCGCCCGAGAGGGAGATAATAGCCGTAACGATTTCCGGATTCATTCCGACTACATATGCACCCAGTGCCCACACCGAAGCAGATGCGACCAGCTGGATGTCGGCAACAAGGCTGGTAGCAAGAAGCACCGCACCGATCTGGGTCTTATCCCCAAGTTTATAGATAGTTGCTATCAGGTTGAAAATGATTGCGGCAAAGAGCTCATACTTACTGTGCTCCTCCAAAATAGTCGGATCCCCGTAAAAAAATCCGAAGTTGGTTGTAAGTGCCAAAATAATAAAGAATCCCGATATAACATTGGAAAGATTCATACAGACGCCTTTTTTTGCAAATAGTATGCAGCTATTCTATTCCTCTCTTTTTTAAAGAACGCTTTAACTGTATGCTATATACATTTTACACCGCTCTCAGGGTTTTTAAAGATACCCTTACTTATTCAAAGCTTACAAATATTTATAAAAAATAACAGTAATTAATCCAATTTTAAACAAATAATGCTGTATAATAGAATTAAGTATACTTCCGGTAAAGTAAAGAAAGCCAAAGCTATCCAAAGGGGATAGAACGAAAAGCTTAGGGTTTCATATAAATCACTAAGTTGCTTCAAAATAACGTGAATAACAGAATGTTTTCTGTGTGAGTTTAGTTATTGTTCTTAATTTTAAAGCCAAACTATCTGTAAAGGTAGGACGGAAAGCCATGGGTCTCATGTAGATCGCCTAGTTGCTTCAGAATGATATAATTAATTTTATTTGATTAGAAGGTTCTTGGGTAATCAAGTAAAAAGTTCTTTTATAATAAAGGAATTGATTATGTTGAAATTCGCAACCGTTTTAACGGCCATAACAGTTTTTCTTTTAGCCGACAGTTCATTATTGAAAACAGGACAAATCAAAAGCTATAATCAAAATAATGTAGTTGTGACAGATGGCAGTGTAAAAGATGACGGCTACTATCAAATTGGTCTTGACCATCAATATACCCGCGACGATGAAAAAGGCATAGTATATGACCATGTAACCGGCTTGGAATGGCAGGATACCTCCATTGTCAAATCAAAAACACGTACATGGCAGGGAGCCATAAACTACTGTAACACACTAGCGCTCGATGGAGGCAACTGGTCACTGCCTGATGTCAAAGAACTGGAAACACTTGTCAATTATGCGGAGTGCTGCCCCAGTATTGATGCAATATTTGAAAATATTCCTGCTGTTTCAGCTTACTGGTCCTCAACAACTTATGTTCATGATACCACCAAAGCATGGCGCGTACGTTTCAATTGGGGCTATTCATTTCCTGAATTAAAATCCGGTACCGTCTTGGTGCGTTGTGTACGGGGTGGAAATCCGGAAAATCCAAATTTTATTCGCAGCGAAGACGATATTGTCAGTGATTTGGTAACCGGTCTGGCATGGCAGGATGATGCAGATGCCAAAAATATAAAGAAAAATTGGATAGGGGCAATTCATTATTGTGACGATTTAACTCTTGGCTCCTACTCTGACTGGAGGCTGCCAAACCAAAAAGAGCTAATCTCGATAGCGGACCGTTCAAGGTATAATCCTGCCATTGAAACAATATTTGAAAATATTGCTCCCAGAACCAGCCGGTTGAATGCCTCAAGCTACTGGTCATCTACTACACGCATTCAACATCCCGACACGATCGATGCCTGGCATGTGTCTTATGAAAAAAGTCTCAATTACTATAATCGAAAGGAGACCCTGCGGCATGTGAGGTGTGTTCGTGGCGGAGAGGTTGGTTCAAATACAAATACTCCGCCTATAGCCACCGATAATAACTATAGTACGATTGTCGACATGACAAAAAGCGGCAATGTTATAACCGACGGCATACCGGACAGTGACCCTGACGGTGATACTTTCAGCATTAGCGCCAACACTGAACCGTCGAACGGAATGTTAACGCTTGAAAATAACGGAAGTTTTATTTATCAGCCTGATCTTGGCTTTATTGGTATAGATCTGTTTTCCTACTGGATTACAGATATGCGAGAAGCACAATCCAACGAGGCAACAGTAAGGATTACAATCAACTCTTCCAGCTCATCAAGTGTCACATCATCAAGCAGCTCTTCAGAGAGTTCATCATCAAGCAGCATACCGGGCGGCACCGACTTCTTTGACGATTTCAGATATGACACCATCGCAAACTATGGCCAGAGCGGGGTCGGAAGCTTTACGTATGATGCAATCAACCAGCAGGCTCT
>MZGN01000085.1 GCA_002085085.1 Helicobacteraceae bacterium 4484_230 | reverse complement strand
GACTGGGGCTGGATAGGAACTGAATCGCTAAACGAGTTTTCAAGAGGCGGTTATGGTGTTGCGCTGGAGTGGTTCTCACCGATGGGTCCGCTTCAGCTGGCTTTTGCCAACCCTATCAATCCTGAGGATAATGATAAAATATCCCACTTTGAATTTACTATCGGACAGAGGTTTTAAACAAATTTAACGGCCAGCTCTTTTGGCAGATCAAGATTTTTTACAGCTTCCTGTGCAAGATAGAGCGGCTTTTTCAACTTTTTTACCAGAATGGTATTTTCTTCAAATGATAAAGTAAAATCAATATTGAGCGGCCGGTGAACTGTCAGTGTATTGGCAAGTGACAGGATGTAGCTAAGTGCAATAACAGTTTTTTCATCCGGAAGCAGAGAAGCATAGGTTTCCAGATGGGATTTTTTTGGCTGTTTTCGTTTGTGAAACCGGACGAGCGTGGAGATCAGCATGATCTGTTGATGTGTAAAGCCATACTCCAGTGCCGTCTGTGTTAGATAGTAGCTGTGCTGATGGTATGAATAGAAGTGCAGTGACTCCCCGATGTGGGCAAGTTTTGCAGCTATGGAGAGCTCATGGCGAAAACGCGGCTCAATATTCAGAGTCATGTAGAGCAGATCAAAAAGCTCTTTGCTGATTCGGCTTAGTTGGTTTGATTCTTTTTTATTCAATGTGTGCTTGTCTATTAGATAACGCACAGAGGGATTAAAGTGTTCGGGAAAGCGGTCACCGCTGTTGCGAAGCAGATCATGCAGATAGACACCTTCGCGTACACCTGCACCGCTTGTTGTCAGACTTTTGCACCCGACATGTTTTAGAATTTTCATCAGGATGAGTGTACCTGGTTTTATTACATCAAAGCGTTCTTTTTTTATGCCAAGTTCTTTGAGCTGTTTTTTGTCTGCTTTGAGAATTTTCTCTCCAAGCATGAAAAGATCTTCAGAGGAGAAGGTAAAACCGTGGAGTTTGTCGAGCGGATAATTGCTGTTTTGCATTACTGCCTGGCTTAATGCCCTAAACGTACCGCCTATTCCGACAACATGTAAACTTTGGGCAAGAGGCAATCTATCCATAATCTTGTCTATATGCTTTTGTGCAGCGCTTATGTCGTTATGATCACAATAAAGCTCTTTTAACCGCACGGTTCCAAGATTAAGTGAAAGAGACTCTTTTACCTGATTGTCTTCAATATATGCACATTCGGTTGAGCCGCCTCCTATATCGATTGTCATCGCTTTGGTTTTTGCAAGCAGATTGGCACATGCCATACCTCCAAAATAGCTCTCTTTTATACCGTCTATTACTTTTACATTAAGGCCTAGTTCTTTTTTTATGCGATGAAGAAACAGTTTTTTGTTTGGTGCATCACGTACAGCAGATGTAGCGACACAAAGGGTTTTTCTAACGTGGTACGAGTCGGCAATTGACAGAAAATTATCCATCGCTTTAAGTGTACGGTCAATAGCTGCATCATTGAGGTAACCGTCATTTTCATAAGCCCCTTCACCGATGCGGACCCTGCTTTTTGTTTCATGCAGAAGATGAAAGGCAAAGCGGCTGGTTTTTTCAAAAATGACCATCCGCACAGAATTGGAGCCGATGTCGATAACAGCGGTTCGCTTTGCCATAAAAGCTTTTACTCCTCTTCCAGGAGAATCTGCTCGTGCTTGAATTTGGATCGATTACATAGATGGGATCACCTTCTTCAATTGCAACTGTCGGACACTCTTCTCTACAGGCATCACACGCTATACATTCATCATTTATTAAAAGTGACATTATAAACCTTATTCATTTCACACCTGGCAGAATAGTTTGTGCAGTGTGGAAATATTGTCATTCATTATATTATGGACGATTTATATCAGAAGAAAGCTTGAAGAAGTTTGAATCGCAAGTATGTTTTTTCCCAGAGTAATAAATATTCGTAAAAATAGGAACCGATGACACAAGACAGCAATTTCAGAGGAATTACTGTTTTAGGGCAGAGGGCAGTGCAGGATGGTGTTGAGTTTCAGTGATGCGACTGTTCCGTCATGTCCGTCATGACGGTTTTCTATGCTGAGTTCAGCGCCCATGGCGTCTGCAGCACTTTTGGCGAGAAACAGTCCGAGCCCTACACCCGATTTGTTTCCCAGCCGTTTGAAAGGTGCAAAAAGGTCAACTGTGTCATCGATACCACACCCTTCATCAATAACTTCTATCAGAAGTCCATCTTCTATCGCTCTGCTGCGAAGTGTGACCTGTTTGTCCTTGGGCGTAAATTTAAGAGCGTTTTGTAAAAAGTTTTGCAAAATCTGGTTAAGCAACGTGCCTTGGATAGTGGCTATAAATGATTCCGGCTGAAAGTCTATTTTTAATATCTTGCCTTCTGATTCTGCAAGCAGTTGAAAATCATTGGCTTTTTGTTTAAGCAGCAGGATTACATCTTCACGGGTGGGTGGCTGGAGTTGGGCGCCTTCCTGACGGCCGATATTGAGTATATTTGCAACGATATTGTTCATATCGTCGATTGTTTTGTTCGTAATACTGATGGCTTCTATGTACTCTTCAGGCGAGCGTTTTTTTATCATTGTAACCTGATTTTTAAGTTTGATAACAGCCAGGGGCGTTTTGAGCTCATGTGCCGCACCTATGAAAAGCTCCTTTTGATACTTGACAAAGTTCTGTATCCTGCCTATCAGGCGGTTAAGTGTAAGTCCAAGCGGCTCAAACTCTTCCGGAAGCTCATCTATCTTGATGGGGCGCATCAGATGCTCATTCATGTTGGAGAGGCGCTGACTCAGGGTCATTATCGGTAAAAGAAGCATTTTGGAAAGCCCGATCGCGTAAAGTATAATCACAAAAAAAGCAATAGCGTCTATGATTATAATGGATCTCAATACTCCTTTGAGAAGTCTTGTCGTAGCTGTAATATCTTTGGTAGCTTTTATATAGCTTCCCTCTTCCTTGTCAAATGGATAGAGCAGTGAGAGATAAGTACGCTTGTCTCTGACATACTCGAACATCGTAATGCCTCCATACCCCTTTTTTTTCTGGACAAGTTCCATGGAGAGGCCCAGCAGAGAGTCTACATTTTCCTGTCGGGATTCGATCAGTGATTCATAGGCTATAACATGTTGTGCAAACTGCAACAGTTCATCATGTTTTTCATTGTAGATGGACTGTTTGATAAAGAAATATAAAAAAGAGGAGAAGATAAAAATGAGCGCCGCAGTAGCGACGATCAGTTGGATAAGAAACTGGCTTCTTATACTTCTTTTGGAAAACAAAAGCGGTACCCGCGGCGGCGAACAGTTTCTATTGTCGTAATGCTTAGAGGTTTGTCCATTTTTTGACGGATCTGGTTTATGGCGACCTCAATGACATTTGGAGTGACTAGCTCAGGCTCTTCCCAGATCGCATCGAGAAGCTGCTCTTTGGATACTATCTGGTCTCTGTGGCGGGCTAGGTGGGTTAAAACTTCAAAAGGCTTGCCTTTTAACTCTATCTCTTTTTCTCTGTATATGATCTTCTCTTCTTCAGGATTGATCATAAGATCCTCGATCTCGATAATATTGCTTCCGCCAAAGCGAAGGCGTGCTTCGAGTCTGGCTACAAGTACGTCGAAATCAAATGGTTTTCGGATATAGTCATCAGCACCGGCTTTAAGTGCAGTGATTTCACTCTCATTGTCATCACGCGCAGAAAGTACAACAACAGAGGTTTTGGGTGTATTCGTTTTGATATCCGGTATGATATCTATGCTGTTGCCGTCAGGCAGCATCCAGTCCATCAGAACAAGATCGTAATTTCTAATGTCAAGATAGTACTCGCCGTCTTTAAGTGTCTCTACAACATCACTTTGGTAGCCAAACTCTTTAAGTCCTTCAGCCAAAGTTTTGTTCAATGTAACTTCATCTTCAATGATCAAAATGCGCATGCATTACCCTCGATATATAAAATATTTTCGGAAGTATATCACAGTTTTAGAAAAATTTAAAGTATTTTTCAATTTTCTTTAATAATTGGTTTTTTGAGTGATACCAATGCGGCAATCAGGGAGTATATCGGGTTTATATATTGTTAAGTTTAGAGAGTTTATAGATGCAAAAGAGGTTTTTAGCGATGTCTGAAGAGATAAAATCGCCTCTTCTATAAGCTTAAATTTATGTTCTTTCATAGAATTTTTAATATGTTCTGTGACAAGGGCATAATCAATAAAGCCATCTTCATAGTCATAGTCTATTTCAGCCTTGACGATTACTTTTTGTTTTGTGGTTCTTTCGGCATCGAGAATTCCTATGATGCATTCAAATGTCAGTTCATCGATCGTAATGATCATGCGATACGTTTTTCCTCACCTTTTATCATGCGTACGATATTGGGAATATGCTTATAAAAAAGTATAAATACAATCATGGCTACTGGCGCATGTGCCATGTCGGCATGGATAAAGAAACTGCTTATCAACAAGGCGGTGACACCAAGAAGCGATGAGAGGGATGATATCCGGATCGTTTTAGCCGAAACGGCCCAGACTGCTAAGGCTATTGTCGTCTCTATCGGAAGCATAACCATCATGACGCCCATGCCCGTAGCAATTCCCTTACCTCCTTCAAACCATAGATATGGACTGAAGCAGTGTCCAACTACCGCTAAAACTGCAATACCCCACAGTGTTGCGTCACTTACGCCGACAGCCATGGCGGCAAGTAAAACAACGACTCCTTTGAGGGCATCCAGTGCCAGTGTCGCAGCTCCCAGTTTTTTGGCCAGAGAAGGGTTTTTTTCTTTGACTACACGTAAAACATTAGTGGCGCCAATGCTCTGAGATCCACCCTCTTTTACATTGACACCGGCAAAAAACTTGGCCAGGATGAGACCAAAAGGGATTCCGCCTACCAGGTAGGCTGCAATAAAAAATTGCGCATTTAAATTTGTTAGAAAATCCATAAATGACCTGTACATGTTGAAATTAAGAGTAGAGTTTACTGAAAAATTAGTTATAATCCGATTAATATTTTTAGCCTGTACTATACACCCTGCAGTTAATGTTAAGAAAGAACATTTCCCTTGATTGCGGGTCAACAGGTAAATGGAGGAGTGTGTTTGAGCTACACAACCCAGGAACTTATAGATAAAATCAATGATTTGAAAAGCCGTTTGAGTGTAACTGTTGTTGCCCACTTTTATCAGCGTGATGAAGTGTTTGAGGTAGGGGATATTACCGGCGATTCGCTTGAGTTGGCAAAAAAGACAAGAGACGATAACTCAGAATTCGTACTTTTTTGCGGAGTTGGATTTATGGGGCAGAGCGTAAAGGTGCTCAGCCCGGAGAAACGGGTCGTTATGCCAAAGATCGCATGTTGTGCCATGGCGAGGATGATTGACAGTATCTACTTTGATGATTCTGTAAAAGCGATGGAGAAGGCCGGTATTGCCAAAGAAAATATTTTACCTATTACATATATTAATTCAAATGCGGACGTAAAGGCAAAAGTGGGCCAGATGGGCGGAATGGTCTGTACGAGTTCCAATGCAAAAATGATCATTGAGACTGCACTGAAAGAGAATAAGAAGATCCTGTTTGTTCCTGACCGCTGTCTAGGACAAAATATTGCAGATATGATGGGCTTGAAGTCTGCTGTGATAGGGCAAAGTGAAGATATCGCTTCGGCAGATATCATCTGCTATGACGGTTTTTGTGCGGTACATCAGCTTTTTACGGTTGAAGATATAGAGTTTTATCGTAAAAAGTACCCGGGTATCAAGATAGCGGTTCATCCGGAGTGCGATCCGTCTATCTGCAGAAAAGCCGATTTTGTCGGTTCAACTTCACAGCTGATAAAATATATTGCCGAGCTGCCGGAAGATCAAAAGGTGGCAGTTGGTACCGAATTCAATCTTGTTAACCGTCTGCGCCCTAAAAATACTTACGTTCTCTCTTCGACCAAGCCGGAATGTCCTACAATGAACGAGACGACACTGCAGGATGTTTATGACACTTTGAAGTCCATAGAAGACGGTGAGCCGCTCAATGAGATTGAAGTGGATGAAGATACTCTTAAGTGGGCAAAAATTGCACTTGAAAGGATGATGGCATTGTGACTATCGAATCTTTTATCCAACAGTCTATCGACGAGGATGTAGGACGCGGAGACCTGTATGGCCGGGTATCGGAACCACTTGAGGCATCTGCAAGGATTGTAGCAAAAAGCAATGGAGTTCTTGCCGGAGTGCTCTATATTGACACTTTGGCAAAAATGGAGAATTTTTATGTCAAATGGTTTGTAAAGGAGTCATGATTGCCCATATCAGCGGCAATTCACATACTCTTTTGCGTATAGAGCGAACTTTGCTTAATATGCTGCTGCAATGCTGCGTAATTTTGAAAAATATGCCACCAGAATAGGCGGAGCGGTAAACCATCGACTGGGGCTTGATGACTGTCTGATGCTAAAGGATACACACCTTCGCACTATTACCGATTTGGAAGCTTTTATGGCATTGGCACGAAAGAAAATTCCTTTTACAGCCACTATAGAGATAGAGGCTGAAACGTATGAGCAGGCAAAAGAGTTTATGGCTGCGGGCGCAGATATAGTTATGTGTGACAATATGACAGCTGAAGAGCTGCTAAAGGTCGTTGCATATAGAAATGAAAATTTTCCACATATTCTTTTGGAAGCCAGCGGCAATATCTCTCTCGAGACGATCGAATCATATGCCAAAACCGGTGTTGATGCCATCAGTTCCGGTGCACTCATTCACCAGGCCAACTGGATCGACCTTTCAATGAAAATGAATTAAAGAGTCCATTGGGACATCTGCCAAATTTAAATAACAGGAAGAATTTTTGAAAAAAGAGATATATGATATATGTGTTATAGGTAGCGGGCCTGCCGGATTTGCAGCCGCTATGCGTTCATACGATTTTGACAACCACGTGTGTATTATTGAAGGCGGGTGTATTGGCGGTGCAGGGATCCGCGATGGTGCACTAAGCTCAAAGACCATGTGGGAGCTCTCCAAAGATTATGCCACGGCAAAGCGTGTAGACAGGGGCTATAGGGCTTCCGGGCTCAGTGTTGACTATTCTCTTGTGCGTGACACGGTATTTGATGCAATTAAAGAGAAAAAATACCAGCTTTATTCACAGATAGAGACATTTTCAAAAAAAGACGGTTCTTCAAAAAGTATTACTCTTATAGAGGGAAAAGCAAAATTTTCTGCCGATAAAACAGTTATAGTCACCAAAGAGAATGGAGAGATCATTGAAATTTCGGCCAAAGATTTTGTAATTGCGACAGGCTCCAGACCCAGAGAGCATCCAACACTGAAAGTTGACGGTGAGAGGATTATCACCTCTGATCATATCTTAAAGCTCAAAAGATTTCCAAAAAGCATTCTTATTGTAGGTGCGGGTGTTGTAGGGTGTGAGTTTGCGACTATATTTGCAGATTTTGGACAGACTAAAGTCCATCTGCTGGATACGCAGAAAAGAGTTATTCCGTTCGAGGATGACGATGTCAGTGATTTTGCAAGTAAAATGCTGACTGATATCGGGGTAAAGATCCACCATACGGCTTCTTTAAGAAGTATTAGAAAAAAAGACAGATATATTGATGTGATTCTTGATTATCAGGAGGGACATACGGAGGTTATTGCCGTAGATACGATTCTCATCTCTATCGGCAGGGTGCCAAATACCCATGATCTTGGTCTTGAAAATATCGGTATCAAGACCAATGAGCGTGGACTTCTGCAGGTAAGTGACGAGTGCAGGGTAGATGAGAATGTTTATGCCGCCGGAGATGTTACCGGCCATAATGCACTTGTAAATGTGGCTGAGATGGAAGGGCGTTTTGCTGCCAAGGCGATCAAGTCCAAGATAAAGTATCCTCTTAGATACCGCAATATGTCGACAATAATGTTTTTTAACCCGGAAATATCCGCTATTGGTTTGAATGAGAAAGAGTGTCAGAAAGAAGGAATAGCCTACAAGGTGGTTATCTATAAAAACACACTTGTTTCAAGGGCTATTGCCATGCGCGAGACTAATGGTTTTTTCAAAATGATTGTTACTGACGAAGATAATCCAAAAGTACTTGGTATGCGTGCTGCAGGACCTCAATCTGCGGCTTCCATAATGTATATCGCAACTTTGATGGATCATGGCAACAGACTAAAAGATATTATGAAGACCGTGCATCCGCACCCCAGTATTACAGAAGGGATACAGGAGTGCCTGAGAACCTTGCTTGGCAAATCCATATTTAAACCTGAAGCATTTCCAAAGGATATTACGTTTAAAACATGGGCGCCTTCAGCTGAGGGCGTAAATGGGCAATAGCGAAGATTTTGGTGCCGTTTTAGAAAAAATTTATGCGGCTGATCATATAGCAGTCGTTGCACATATCAATCCTGATGCCGACTCTCTTGGGAGTGCGTCGGCAATGTACTCTCTACTGCTTAGGCTGCATAAAAAAGTGACTTTTTTCTGTGCAACTGAAAACATTGATCCTCGTTTGGCATTTTTACCTTGGTTCGATAAACTTCGTCATCGCTTTCCTGTGTCGGCAGATCTTGCAATAAGCCTTGACTGTGGATCAAAAAAGCGTTTGGGCACAGAGATAAAATGTCCTTTGGTAAATATTGATCATCATGCAGGCAATGAAGCTTATGGGGAGATCAATATCATTGATGATACGGCCATAAGTACGACACAGGTGCTTTATGAGCTTTTTGAAGACCATGGCATCAAGCTGAATGCTAAAATGGCAACCTCACTGTACGCAGGACTGCTTGATGATTCGCTCGGTTTTTTAAGTGAAAAAACAGATGCACGGGCTTTTGCCATGGCTGCAGTTTTGAGCAAAGCCGGTGCAGATACAAGAGGGTGTGCAATTGAACTTTTTGAACGCCGTTCTCTTGCAGCGATGAGGTTAAAAGGTATGATGCTACAAGAGATGAGTCTGGTTCACAACGGCGATATTGTTCTATTGAGAGTAACACAGGAAATGTTGCTTCAAAGCGGTGCACATGCAGCAGACTGCGAAGCTGTTTTGCATGAGAGCATGGGTCTGCCCACTATAAAGGCTGCTGTATTGCTTCGTGAGAGACGAGACGGCTCCATTAAGGGCTCTTTACGGTCTCTTGACGGAAGTGATATGGTTGTAGTTGCCAACAGTTTCGGTGGCGGAGGGCATAGTGCCTCCGCTGGTTTTGAACTGCCGTTTACAAATATGGCAGATGCCGAGGCGGTTGTTTTGCAAAAGTTGAAAAAGGAGTTGAGTTGAGCAGAAGGAAGAACGGTTCATCGTTTTTATGGATAGTAATTTTACTGGCAATAGCCGGAGCTGCCGCATATGTTTATACGGCTGATATGTTTGAGCGCAATGCGCCTGAAATAAGTGTAGAAAACAGTGAATACTGGAATCCGAAAAAGCCTTTGATCGTCAAAATAAAAGATCAGAGCGGACTGCTTTCATATAAGGTCAGTCTGCAAAGCGGCAGTGAGACTTTTGTGCTCGCTGACGAGCAGTTTGCTGTGCCGCAGGCCGAGCAGGTATTGGAACTCAAGGCTCCAAGACGTGCGTTTGCGCTTAAATCTGATTCTGTAATAGTGACTATAGAGGCCACGGATGCCAGTAAATGGAATTTTTTAGCCGGAAATCGTGCATTTGTGCAGAAGAAGTTTGTAGTTGACAGCAAGAGGCCGTCTGTCGGCATAGTCAGCAACTCCTACAAGATCAGCAAAGGCGGTTCGGCTATTGCTATTTTTAAAGCTGAAGACAGCAACCTTGACAAGCTTTACATTGAAACGAGCTTTGGAAAACGATTTAAGCCAATACCGTTTTATAAAGAGGGTTATTATATTTCACTTCTGGCATGGCCGGTGCAGGAGAGCAGTTTCCGTGCCTCGATTATCGCTACGGATCTTGCCGGCAACCGCACCAAGACGAATATACCTCTCTACCTCAAAGACAGGAAATACCGTATTTCAAAAATTAAACTGAGTGACCGGTTTTTAAACGGCAAGGTCTCTGAGCTTGCGGAAGAGTATGGGGTCGAGGAAAATGCAGACCTGATTACCAAGTTCAAATTTGTCAATGAGGAACTTCGTGAGAAAAATGAAGAGCTTATTCACAAAATAACTTCAAAAGTGGATGATACACAGATAGACAGTTTTGGTATCAGCACGTTTTATCCGCTTAGAAACGGAAAAAAAGTAGCCAGTTTTGGTGATCACAGGATCTATTTTTACAATGGGGCGAAAGTAAGTGAATCATGGCATTTGGGTCTTGATCTTGCCAATGTCAAAATGGGTAAGATCAAAGTAAGCAATCCCGGAGAGATAGTTTTTGCAGAAGAGAACGGTATTTACGGAAATATGCCTATACTGGCGCATGGTCTGGGCCTGTATACACTGTATGGCCACTGCTCAAGTCTTAATGTTAAAGAGGGCGATCATGTCAGCAGCGGCGAACATATAGCAAATACCGGCACCAGCGGATATGCAATGGGCGATCATCTTCATTTTGGCGTATTGGTGCAGGGTGTTGAAGTGCGTCCCGAGGAGTGGATGGACAGACAGTGGATCCGTCTTAATGTGACCGATGTTATCAAAGATGCAAGAAAGATCATTGACCGCCAATAAACCCAAATCCGACAGACTCCCGGTTGCGACGGTCCCCGTCGTAATACATACCTCAAACCTCATAACCAGCCTGACTTGACTTATATGCACAAAACAGGTTGGCAATAACTAATCATTGCTGTTAAACAACAAGAATCCAAGTAATAAAGAGGAACTGTAAAAATGAAAAGAAGAATCTCTTTAGCCGGAGTATTATTGGCAGCACTGTTGGTTCATGGATGTTCTAAGGGCAGTAATGAAAAAGATACTCAGGGATCAGCCTCTTCAAGTGGAAACAAAAAGATTATGGAAAGTTCGTCAATCAGTTCATCATCCATCTCTTCACAAAACAGCAATGCCGCCGCAGCTGCAACACTACATTCACTTGAACTGAGCATCCCTGTCTCCGAACTTTCGGAAAACAATGAAACGACCATAACACTGCAGGGTATATACAGTGACGGAAAGAAAAAGCAGCTTTCTGAAAACATCACATGGCAGATCAGTGATACTAATGTTCTAGAAGTCAAAGGGATGAAGCTTATTGCCAAAATAGAAGGAAGTACAACGCTCAGAGCGGAGGTAAACGGCAAGCTTTCTCCTCCCATAACCATTACGGTTTACAAAGTCATCCATGGCCACAGGCTGCCGCCGGAGCCTGATCCGAAGATCAATAATTCTACGCTGCTCGGGATTGATAGTAATAATAATGGGGTTAGGGATGATGTGGAGCGGTGGATATATATGACTTATAATCATCCTATAGAGCGTGGACTGTTTATGCAAAGTGCAAGGGCTTATCAGAAAGTGATTGTTGATCCAGGCAGGGCGCATGAGACAACAAAGTATATTAATGATTCTGTAAGTTGTGAGCTTTTTTGGAAATACAAAGAAACTAATCATCCCATAACAAAATACCGGGACATTGAAGGAGAAATAAGTCAGATTCAATTCAATACAATAAATCGTTATATAGCGTACAAAAAATATAATGCAGAATTTAATGGGGAAGTTTTTGGAGTACCACCCGCTTCCAAAGACAAATGTGAGTTTAATGAGAATGGCATATTTAAGGAGCTTTATTGAAAATATATATAATTTTTATTTGGCCCTTAAGTGTGACTCTGTTTAACTGGGCATAGACCTGTATGAATCAATGCTGCAAAAAATATATGAAGATGCACTAGGAAAAAGTCTGGCTCCCGCGATCCGAAACATTAATCAAGTACCCGGTATATTCCGGGGAGACAATACCCATTTTAATTCAACCATAATTTCTCTACAATACGAATAGCAAAAACATCACAAAAAAACATTATCTAAGTCATAATGCAATAAAAACACCATATAGTTACATATAAAATGACAGGGAA
>MZGN01000014.1 GCA_002085085.1 Helicobacteraceae bacterium 4484_230 | reverse complement strand
ATGGCCGTAATCGTCGATTATGATCTCTTTTTCACCTTTATAGATGATGTCGAACCGCTTTTTTATACCTTTGAAGTGAAGCAGCCTGATACGGATAGTCTCGATATCCATACTCTCAACGGCCGCAAGGATAGCAAGGGATGCATCGACGGCGATATGCCTGCCTATACCCCAGACGTCAAAAACACCCAAATCTTTCAAAGCAAATCTGGTATACGGCTCGTCATCAATCAGAACATACTCTATGTTGGAAATATCCGTGCTTGGATAGAGACGGATGGCATCACTCTCTACGGTGCTTAAAAACTCCGGATGGCATCACTCTCTACGGTGCTTAAAAACTCGTCCTCCGCATTAAGCACCCTGAGCTTTGCGGAATCTATAAATTTGCGATAAGAGTCGTGAAAGAGATCCAGATCATATTTATAATACTCCATATGCTCCGGCTCTGCATTGATGACAATGGCACAGTACGGATTTGAATTGAGAAAACTGCCGTCGCTCTCATCAGCTTCAAAGATCAACTGGTCGCTGTTCGCATCGTATCGTACATTTGAACCAAAATCTTTTGACTCCGCACCGATAATTGCCGAACCGTCCATTATCGCAGCCAGAATCGCGCTTGTCGTACTCTTGCCGTGGGCTCCGGCAACGGCATAGACCTTCTGCTCGTGCAGCAGCTCCAAAAGGGCTTCACGGCGGGCAAGTACCCTTATGCCCTTCGCATTCGCCTCCTCCACTTCCGGATTGTTCGCGCGTATGATTGCTGAGTGGATCACGAGGTCCTGGTCGGATATGGCCTTTTTATTATGGGGTATGGTAACTTCTATGCCTCTATCGCGCAAATTATGGACAATACGCGATTCTGAAATATCCGAACCGCTTACCTCATGACCCCTGAAGTGCATATACTGGGCAAGCCCGGAGATACCTATACCGCCTATTCCGATAAAATGGATCTTCATGCGGCCCCCTCTTTAAAAACACTTATGTAAAATGTACCGGCTTTTTGCGTAGCATCCACATCTGCCGTTTTATTGATAAAATCATCGAGTGAAACACCTTTTTGGGCAGAGCGCATATGAATTTTCATAGCACTTGCAAAAGCCTCGTCATTCGTCAGTCCTGACAGTATCTCAAAAAGAGCGGCGGCATCACTGAGTTTGCCGGCGCTGTAGTGCTCGACCGCATACTCATAAAGTGCCCGTACCGTGGCGAAATCCTGAACACTGTTCATATCGAACTGCCTTGCACTCTCAAGCGCATTTGTCAGATTCTCCAGAGCCAGATCCAGAATATTTGCATAGTATGCCGACAGTGTCTGCTCGTCAAACATTTCATGCGCTTCACCTTCAAGCACATACAGGGCGGCTATATCCCCGGCTTCCTGGGCTTTTAATATTTTTTTCTTTAACTCTTCCATTGATCCAATGCCTTTTTGATGCGAATAAGTGCCTCTCGTGTACGCTCCTTGTTTTCAACCAGCGCAATACGTATATAATCTTTGCCGGGATTTTCACCGTTGTCATTGCTACGGGCCAAAAACTCCCCGGGCAGCACTTTGATATTCTGCTCCCTGTAGAGCTTTTTCGTAAATTCCAATGCGTTATCCACTTTAAGCCAGATATAAAATGTGGCTTCAGGCATTTTGGTCCCGAGGATATCCTGTGCAATCTCAAAATTACGCCTGTAGACAGAACGGAAAATCGCCACATGTTCCCCGTCATTCCATGCAGCAGCAGCAGCTGCCTGCAATGGCAGAGGTGATGCGGCACCCACATATGTACGGTATTTCAGATAGCCGTCAAGTATTTTGGCATCTCCGGCAATAAAACCGGAGCGGAGCCCGGGCGCAGACGAACGCTTGGAGACTGAATTCAGGACAAGAATATTTTTAAAGCCATCATTGCCGGCAAGCCTTGAAGCTTCCAGCAGTGAAGGTATCGGCCTGTCTGTATAGATTTCGCTGTAACACTCATCGTTTAGCAGTACAAAATCATGTTTAAGCGCCAGCTTTACCCATTCACACAGTTCGTCGAGACTCAGACAGGATGCCGTTGGATTGTTGGGAAAATTCAAGATCACCAGATCACACTGTGCCAGCACCTTTTCATCCATCTCCGGCTTAAAACCGTTCTCTTCGTCCAGATTTAAAAAATGCATTTTCGCACGGCTTGCAATTGCCGCACCCTCATATATCTGATAAAACGGATTGGTGAAAGCCATCTGCGGATTCTCTTTGTCAAAAAGAAGATACTGCGGAAAATTAAAAAGCAGCTCCCTTGTACCAAATGTCGGTACCAGCTGGGTATCGGCAAGTTCGACACCGAACCGACGTTTCATAAAACCCCTCATTGAAGTACGTAGATACTCTTCTCCTGCGGTTTTAGGATATTTTTTCAACAGATCACTTCTGTCACACAAAGTTTTTCGAATCAGCTCTGGAGTCTCGAACTGCGGCTCACCAATGGTCAATGTCATAGGCTTAAGATCGCTGTCTGGGACGATACCGGCCAAAAGGTCCGTGAGTTTTTCAAAAGGGTACGGCTCAAATCGCATATGTTTCCTAAATATTATTCTATCGCGATTATACCCTATCTACTTAAACAATGATTTGCACAGTTTGGATATACTGACAGATATGAATCAGATTACCATTAACAAGATCGTGTTGACACTGCTGTTGATGCTGCTGATTGTTGCGGGTCTAAATACCCAGATAAATGAGCAGATGCTTCAGCTGCATGACGAAACGACAAAGAGGGCAGTTATCAGTTTCGGTATCGCCAAAGGTATAAATGCCGTCATATCGCTTATACAGGGAACAGAGCTCTCTTTGACTCCTGCCGGCCTGGGAATGACCTTCAGCATAGGTGAATTCCTGGATCCGCTCAACGATATGGTCGAGAGGTTCTCCTGGATAATGCTGCTCTCTTCTGCCTCACTGGTTATCCAGAAATTCATCATGAGTTTTTCAGCCCTTGCATGGATCAAATCGGCACTTGTGGCGACAGCGGCCTTTGCCGCGGCATCTTTGTGGATAGGCGGACTTCAAAAAGCCATGTTTTTTTCCATAACTGCCAGATTTTTGCTGATACTGACCATCCTGCGTTTTGGGGTATTTGGCATCGTTTACATGGAAACTCTGAGCTTCGATACCCTTATGGCACCTCAGTATTCAGAAGCCACCAAACAGCTTCAACAGACAGAGCACAAGCTTAAGGCAATAGAGCAGAGTGAACAGCCAAAATTTAACAGCCGCCCTGACAGCATCTTTGATTTTAACTACGTAGAAGAGAAATACAACCAGGCAATAAAGGCTTTCAACATCAGGTCACAGCTTGAAGCGATATCCGGACAGATTGAGGAAGCCTACGATCAGATGATAAACCTGATCGCTATTTTTGTACTTCAGACCATTTTACTGCCTCTGCTTTTCGGCTGGATCTTCGTTATGCTGATAAAATGGGCGTTCAGCGGGCGCTTCGATACGTCTGGTATTTACAAAACAGTTACAACCAATTAATTAAAGGAGAGAAGATGAACTATTTCATATCGATAATTGCGGCAGTGGTGCTGCTGGGATGCAGCGGTGACAAACCCGCGCAAGAGAGCACGGAAGTCTCTGCAAACAGTACACATACTGCTGCAAAAGCCCAGACTAAATCAAAGCCTCAGGTTACAGAAAAAGAACCGGCCGGACTGCAAAAAACTGTTGCTCCCCAACTGGTCAAAAAAGCTGAAACAGCTGTAGCCGATCCAACAGTGCTTTACAAAAAGTGTGCAGCCTGCCATGGTGCAAATGCTGAAAAACCGGCACTGGGCAAGTCAAAGATCATTGCCGGATGGAATGCAACCCTGATCAAAGCGGCACTTATGGGCTACAAAGACGGAAGTTACGGCGGCTCCATGAAAGCACTGATGCAAACTCAGGTTAAAACACTAAACAATGAAGAGATAAAGGCTCTGGCAGAATACATAAACAAACTATAGGCATTGCCCTATAGGGCTAAAAATTTTATATCAAGGCGTATTTGGTATTTTCATTTTAAATATCTCCCGAAGGATAGTCTGCAGCTCCTCTTTTGCCGAGCCAGCAAAACCGTTTTGCAGAAATTTGCTGATCCCTTTGCCCTCATGCTCAATCAGCGGGACTATCTTGATCCCGGTGATCTCCGACATAAAATGGGATTCATCCCCTTCTTCGTACGCGTGCAGCAAAATAGAACGGGCAAAATTGTTCAGCATATGATAATAGATATGCAAAAACTCGATTTCCAATACTTTCAGTCCATAAAGATGGGTAAGATACTTTCCTTCATAAGATACTATTTTATGTACTTTTTCGGGTCTGACATTTATACCAATTTCTTCTTTGACCTCACGCACAAGGGCGTCAAGCAAAGTCTCGTTCTCTTCTACCGTACCCCCTGGAAATCCCATACGCCCGTCCCAGCGGTCTATCATAATGATCGCCGGACATTTTACATGCCTGATCTGATCTTTAAAATATTTCCACGGCGATATCTCTTCAACATAAATTGCAAGAAAAACGGCATTTTTCTTTTTTTTGTTATTTTGTCTGCTCTCTTGCTTTACCCTGTTCATTTCATGCCTGCCAAACCACTGCTTTCATCTTTATGCTGCTGCTGAGCCTTATGAATGGTCATTGCAGGATAAGCAAAACTCAGATTGTTATTTTTTAAAATCTCTGCAATTTTATACATCACATCCTCTTTAACCTCAAGCCATTCACTCCAGACGACAGAACGGCTGAAACAGTAAAGAAGTATATCTATACTCGATGTGGAAAACTGATCCATATAGACCAGCATCGTCCGCTTTACGCCCCTAAGGTCCTCTCTCGAAACAAGCCTGGCGTGTCTTTCGGCGCTGAGATACTCAGTCTGCTCACTAGCGATACCTGGATGCTCCTGAAGCATAGAACGAATCTCATTTACCGCGTTTCTTATATCTGCAAAATCGGATTCATAAGTCACACCTATCTGCATCTTGATACGGCGCCCCATGGTTCTTCTGCTCCAGTTCTTGATCCCGCTGTCCGCCAGTTTAAAATTCGGGATCGATATCAGGGCATTGTCGAATGTGCGTATGGTTGTTCCTCTCAATCCGATCTCCACAACCGTACCCTCCATACCGTTTATATCGATCCAGTCACCCTGCTCAAACAGATCACCCATTAAAATAGAGATGGAACCGAAAATATTTGCTATCGAGTCTTTGGCTGCAAATGCGACTGCAAAACCACCTATTCCAAGACCGGACAGGATTGCCGTCAGGTCGAAACCTATAATTTTCAGAATAACGATTGTACCGATTATAAAAATAGCGACATTGGTGGCTTTCAGTCCCAAGTTAATCACTTCATTGCGCAAAATCTTCGTTCTGTTCAGGTCCTCTATCTTGATCGCGGCTACCGCATTGAAAAGTCTGTACAAAAACATCATTGCCAAAACGACATACGTAATCTCAAAAGTTTTCGTCAGCCACCTGACATCATTGAACCCTGCGTATATAATCAGGATCATATGGAGCATAATGGCGGTTATCGTCCAGTTAAAGATCTTTGAAGTACCCTCAAGTATAAGCTCTGCATCACTCTGCCTCACAAGCACCAGCAGGAGCATCTTATTGACTAAAAGGATAAATATCCTGCGAAGCACAAAGATAATCAGTATAACAAATATAATCATTACCACTTTTGCTGCATCAAGGGCGACATAGGAGAGTATAGGGTTCAATATCTGTCCAAAATCTGAGCTGTTTATCTTATGGGCTATAGAAAAGAGTCCATAACCGGAAAGAACTACAATATTGTATATTGCATCTATATTTTCCATCAACTCTGCACTTAACGTATTGTTTACCTGCATCAGAAGCATATTGGTTTCGATATTCTTTTGCAGTTTCTGCAAAATGGGGGATGCTGCCACCTCCTCTTTTGAAAACTGATATTTTTTCATATCAAGAGGGGTAAACTCATTGTAATGCTTGGTAATTATATCGTTGACCATATTTGTAAATTCATTCAGAGAACCGACATCTGTCGCCAGCACAACCTCTTTTAAACTCTTGCGCATATCCCTGTAAATTTCATAATTTTTCAGCTCTACCTCATCACGCAGATACGCATATCTGTTGCCTCGCTGTTTGTTGATCTGCATACGCCTGCGCAACTTCGCCATCTTGGCAATATCCGGATCGCTCATCTCCACAAATTTAGCTTTTTTGGCGATCAGTTTAAGTACGAATTTCCGGTATTGGCCCTCTTGCATATCTACCAGCTTCTCTATTTCGGAAGTAGTGATGTTGTGGTCTTTGATCTTTTTTTCCATCTCCATCTGTTTGGCAAAAAAATCATACACCATATCGCCTGCAAAAGCATTCAAAGAAAAAAGAAAAACAAGCGCTATAAAAAAACTTTTCATATAAAATCCTTACAAGTTATGCGGTAGGCAAACCAAATTTCTGTGTTATCAGCTCGCCCTCATCACTAAAATAGAGATAATACAGATAGTCTTTTTTTACACTGAGACCGGCAAGATAACGCAGTGCAAAGTTTGCCTGCAATGAGGCAATATGCATAACGATCGGCGCCGCAATACCTTCAGGGCCCTTTTGGGTGATCTTGAAAACATCATTGAACGATGCGCGGTCAAAAAAGCAGACCTGTCCGTTAAATGCCTCTACCGAACCGTATACCCAGGGCTGATTGACCGATTTTGCATATTCATCTATTCTGCTTCGTGTCGGCAGATTATCAGTCGCATCAATAATCAGATCCGTATCGATCCCTTTTGCTGCAAATTTATCAAAATCACAGTCATGCGCAACAACATTGACATACGGGCAGCGCTCTCTCATTACTCCGGCAGCGATCTCAGCCTTGTTTTTGCCCTCATCACCGACCTTAAAGGCGATCTGGCGGTGAATATTATGCACACTGACTTCATCGAAGTCCACAATATGTATTTCACCTATTCCCGAGGCGCCAAGCGCAAAAGCGAGCGAACTTCCCAGTCCTCCGCTCCCTATTATCGCAATTTTTTTATCCTGCAGCAGGCGCTGTGTCTCTTCGCCCCAAAGCTGAACCTGACGGTGAAAATAGTGCATCATTTTTTAAAACCTTTAAATTTTACCGATTTTACCATCTCCATGCCATGATAAATTTTAATGCTATTGCTTTAAAGTTTTGCACAACTGCAAAAACCGCTCACCGTAACGCTTAAATTTTACCTCCCCTACACCATTTACATCCAACATCTCCTCTTTTGAAACCGGCAGTAAAACTGCCATCTCCTTTAAAGTTTTGTCGCCAAATACGATATAAGCCGGCACGCCCGACTCTCTTGCGATCTCCGCACGCAGACTTCGCAATGTATCAAATATCTCCATATCTACATCATCATAAACCATTCTCTTTTTAACCGACTTCAACTTTTCTACACGCAACCGGTCTTCTCTGATTTCAACAGAATGCTTTCCCCTGAGTATCTCTTGTCCAAATTTTGTAAGTTTAAGCACCTGATAATCCCCTCTTAGTACCGCCTCAAGCTCAAGCATACGATCAGCAATACTGAACCACTCACTTCGGCTGCGCTCTTTGCCTATGCCGTACACAGAGAGATTTTCATGTCTGTTTTGCAGGATCTTTTGATTTTTTGAACCCGTAAGAATATCTATAACATAGGCCTGGCCGAAATTCTGTGAACTGCGATAGACGGCAGAGAGAAACATTTGTGCTTCACGGGTGATATCGGTTTTATCCCGGTGCGGATTCAGACAGTTGTCACACTGCGTAGCGCATGCTTCGATAGCATCGCCAAAATATGAAGCTATGCTCTGGTGCCGGCATACCTCGGAAGTGGCAAAACGCATCATGCTGCCAAGTTTACGAAGTGCTTCATTTCGATACTGTTCACCTGAGTCAAGCTGCAGAATCAGCTCTTTACGCTGCACCATATCTGCCGTCGAATAGAGCAGAAGCACTTCGGAAGCCAGGCCGTCACGCCCTGCACGGCCTATCTCCTGATAGTAATTCTCGATAGTTTTAGGCATATTTATATGGACTACAAAACGGATATTGCTCTTGTCTATGCCCATTCCAAATGCAATAGTCGCCACCACGATATCTATCTCATCATGAATGAACTGATGAAAAACATCCGCACGCACATCTGAACTCAAACCGGCATGGTAGGCACGCGCTTTTACACCTTTACTCTGCAGAAATACGGCAATACTCTCCGTCGATTTACGGGTAAATGCATAAACTATGCCGCTTTCACGTTCATGCGCAGAAAGAAACTTCATCAGCTGTGCCCTGCCGTCTTTAATGCGGTACCAGACATTGAGCATCAAATTTTCACGAAAAGTTTTTCCGCGAAGCACTTCAGGCTGCCTTAAACATAACTGCTGGGTGATATCCTCCTGAACCTGAGGCGTTGCCGTAGCCGTAAATGCCGCGATACCTACATCGCCAAACCGTTCACGAAGCTGATGCAGTTTACGGTAGTCCTCCCTGAATTCGTGACCCCACTCACTGACACAGTGCGCCTCATCAATCACAAAAAAGCTTATCCTGACCTGTGTTAAAAGACGGCTGAAATAATCACTGCCGAAACGCTCCGGAGCAACATACAGCATCTTCAGCTCTCCGCCAAGCAGTGCTGCGACAGCCGCATCATTCTCCTCTCTGCTCTGTGTCGAGGCGATCATCTCCGCAGCAACACCACACGCCTTAAGTGCCATCACCTGGTCATGCATCAGCGCCAGCAGAGGTGAAATAACGATCGTAACCCCATCCATAAGCAATGAAGGCAGTTGATAGCATAGTGATTTTCCACCTCCCGTGGGAAGGATCATCAGCAAGTCTTTTCCGGACAATACCGTATCGACGGCATCTTCCTGAAACGGCCTGAAAGAATCATGGCCGAAAACGGTTTTTAAAACAGTATATTTTGACGACATAACTCTCCTGAGTTTCACATAAGAATAAAAATTTCGAGATATCTATAGTATCATTGAGTTCTTTGATTTAATCATAAGTTGGCATAATGTCAAATATTTATCTGCCTAAATCAATTTTATAGAGTATGAACGATATAATACTTCAGGAGTTAAAACATGGCAAATATACTGCAGAAAAAAATAGTTGATTTTACAAACAGAACAATCATCCCTTTTGTATTCAGAATCTCTGATCAACCTATGCTCTTTGTAGAACTTATGCAGACAAACAAGATGTACGATGACGACATGAAGCTTGAAGGGCGTGTTCCCGGCTTTCGTATACGCATAGGCAGAACGATTCTCGTATTTCTGCTGATCTGGCATATTCTTCTTATTCCGATAAGCCTGCTGTTTCATATGCAGCTTGCCAAAATCGACTGCCATCTGCTTATAATCATGGCAGTAGTCTTTACCGGACTGTTTTTTGCCACATATATGATGTTCAAAGAGTGGCTGATAGACCTTATGGCGATCAGGCATATAAAAAAAGCATGGGAAAACCATTTTCCCCATTTTTCCTACGAAAAACACCACAGGGAAGTTGCAAACCTCTACTCGGAAGCGATAGAAAAAGAGATTCCCTCCAAAGAGATCTATTTATACATACTTAACAATATGATATCTGCCAAAAATTAGTCGGTCAAAACAGTTTGGCTGGATTTCAATCAGGCCGAAACAACGGCCCTGTCATAAACCTCCTCGAGATTTTCCTGCATCAGGCCGATAACCTCCTTGTCAAGCTTCCCGTTGTCTGCCATACCACTTAGTATCTCAAAAGCCTCCACGGCACTCATGGCCTCTCTGTACGGCCTGTTCTGTATTAACGCCTGAAAAATATCTGAAACAGCTATAATCCTGGCTTCCAGCGGTATATCGTCACTTTTGAGACGGTACGGATACCCTTCTCCGTCAAGTGTTTCATGATGCAGTGAGGCCAGACGCGCTATCTTCTTAAAACCTTTGATCTTGCGAAGAATCAGATCCGAATCAAAACCGTGGCGATTCAGCGAAAGCCTCTCATCAACATTCAATTTTCCGGGCTTATTTAGCACCTCATCATCAATGCGCAGCTTTCCCAGATCATGCAGCAGCGCTGCCAACTCCAGCGTCTCCAGACTCCTTCTGTCAAGGCCGGCTTTTTTACCGAGATACAGTGAAAGAGAAGCGACACCAAAAGAGTGCTGGGCCGTAAAAGGGCTTTTTGTATCGACTATATCGGCGAACATAACGGCGATCTCTCTGAGTTCATCATATGTATACTCATTGACACTACCCATATCTTTCCACTCGTACAGATACTCCTCAAGGGCATCATCTTCAAGAAAAAACCAGAATGATGCCTTTTTTGATGCCTGCAGAAAACTTTTGATAAGCTCAGAAGAAAAAAACGTACCTTCATGCTCTAAAATAATCCTGTATATCTCATCTTTCATCTGCTCAGGCGGAAGGTCTATCTGTGCACGCAACGCATCTACGCGGTCTACAAGATAGATAAGATTGGCCTGGATTTTGGTTTTTTCGTCTATATGGATATTTTTCAGCTCTTCCCAATGGGTATGGTGATAGTAGATAACGTCCGCATACTTTTCAAACAGCTTTGTTTTATGCAGCAGCATATACCCACGCTCGCAATGGATACTTTCATCTTTCCACTCCAGCCTGGTCACAAGGTTTCTATGCATATCCGTAGTTGAGACCCCGCAGTCATGAAGCATACCCAGATAGATCAGCTCGTCTATAAATTCTTCATCATAACCTGCCGCAAACGCGCACTCCGCCGCCATAAAAGCTACCCGCTTGCCGTGATAAATATCATCTATGCCGACAAGGTCAAGAGCTTCGGAGAGTGCATAGACAACCTCTCTGAAATTTAGTTTGTATATCATAAAATAATCCTTGACTCTATTCTACTCATTTTTGGCTTATACGAGCATCCCAAAATGAACGTATATCACTTTTTGGCTCGGAAAGGATATGGGTAATTGCAATGTTCTCTACTGCCTCAACAATCAAAAATGCAATTGCAATATGAAAAACAGTTGAAATATGGAAAAAAAGAAGAAATATAATACCCAGGCTCATCAATCCTGCAGACAGCTTTGTGATCCATGTGTGATAACTGGCAAGCTGTCCAAATTTTGCAAAAGAGAAAAAAGCCGGAAAAATATAGATCACTATTGCTGCAACAATATAAACCATTTCATCCTTTATGATCTCCGGCCAGAGCCACCAGACAGCAACAGGCGTACTGAGATATGTTGCAATATCGCCATAGCTGTCAAGTCTTGCACCCAGCTTGGAAGTCTGATGGAGGATGCGGGCCAACAACCCGTCAAGTGCATCTGAAAAAAGCATAGAAAGAAAAAGAAAGAAAAAGAAAGCCTCTGAACCCACATAGGCACTCACCAACAAAAACGGTGCCGCAGCGAGACGATAAAGACTGAGAAGGTTTGGTAAGGTTAAGTTCATATACCCCCCTCTCCCTTTCAGATATTTTAACCACTCATCTAAACACAGGATCATATATCAGAACAATCAATCCTTGCTGACTCATGCGTGCCGTTCTCATCATCTACATAAATATAAATTATTTCATTCTCGAATTTTATTGAACCTTTTGTGCCATCTGTTGCTGTTAAATCCACTGTCCCGTCCACAGCTTCCGGTATACCGCCTGGCACACCAGGTATAATACTCTGACCGTTTGTTAATATCTTGATATTTTCAGCTTTTACCGTAAATGTCCCTTCAGTCGGATCGGTATAAGTAGCACTCACTGTTTTAAATATAAGACCATCAGAAACCGGATAGTTTTTTCCACTCAAAGCCGATACTGCATATTTTTTACCCAATGAATCAATAATATCTGCAGAACTTATTGTCATAGTATCCGGCCTGGCCTCTGTTCCAGGATTGTTTTTATTGCCTGAACCGTATGTCTGAGTAAGACCACTAAATGCCATTGAAAAAGTTTCCGGCTCAGTCCTTGAACCATCTACGACAGAAGCATTTATACGTCCATTTGTTGCGGCTGTATCATGAGACACAATTGGACCACTCGGACTTGGCTTACCATGCTCAACAAGGGTAGCTTTTCCGGTCAGGCTTACATCTTTTGATCTTACAGGCAGACACGCACTGTCCATATCGTACCCATATGTAGTTATGCCGTTCTCATGATCATATGAAATATTAATTGAACCGCCGCAAGGCCCTGATATATCCCAAGAATAACGTGCTACTGAGCGGCTGATTGCAGGTGCTAAACTGATATTGACCTCATTACAGCCCTGGATCTTGGAGAGATTGGCTGCCCATGCAGCTGCTGTCTCATCATTCATTGTGGAGGCGATACTGCCACCGCCTCCGCTTCCTCCGCCTCCACCGCATCCGACGATAACACCAATTCCCAACCCTGCGATTATCATCGCACTTGCCAATTTACCTGTTTTCATCTTCTGCTCCTTTTATAAGCTATAGTTAATTATCAATCTTTTGTACTTAAAGATCTATTAATTATATTTTATAATCCCAAAAGCCTAAATTCAATCCATAGCATGTAAAACATTATTGCGCCCACCACATTCTAAACAAAAACCCTAAAGTAGAGGTGTAGCCCACTTCCGTAAAAACAAGTTCACCGCTGGAATTATAGACAAAGGTTGTCGGAAAGACCTTGACGGCAAAAGCATCGGCATAGCCATGATCCATATCATTTAAAATACTGAATGTTAGCTCATGCTCCTTCATATATTGCCGCAGATCCGCATCGCTGCCGGAATTTACCGCCACACTCAGCACATTGTAGTATTTGGAGAGAGTCTCTATGTTTCCGGCTTCTGCCTTGCATGTCGGACACCATGTAGCCCAAAAGTGTATAAGCAGAGGCTTGCCCCTGAATGCTTCAGTTGAAAAAGCTTTGCTGTTTATCAAAGTCGCATTGATCTCAGGCAGAACATCACTTTCAATATCCGGTTTTTTCAGGTAACTAATCACATTGGCAAATACGACAACCAACATCGCTGTAACAAGCAGCTCTTTAAGTATCTTTTTTAGATTCCACTTCATGACTGACGTCTGTGCACAGCCTCTTTGAACCCCCAGCTTCTTCGAGCCTCCACCACTTTGCCGTGATCTAGTTCGACGATCCAGTTATTGGTAAACGCTCTCATCCCAACCAGTTTTTTCCAACGCTTCTGGGATTCAAAAGTTGAAACGCTCGGAAGCAGAACACAATCTATACTCTTCTCCAGAAGCTTTTGCCACAGAGCGTCAAAATGGAGCTCAAACCCGCCCATAACGGCAAATCTAATCCCGTCAACTGTAAAAACCATAGGCGACTCGAACGGCTTTACAGTATTGGCATAAAATCTCTCTTCACTCCAGTGGGAGTAGTTTATAAGCACCTGCTGATCATAATAGGAGGTAGAGTTCGGGCCCACTTTTACAATCACTTTATACGGTTTGCCCTTTTTAATCATTACCAGAGGAGCGACTATCGTCAAATCGTACTGATGTGAAAGCTCTTTAAGGATTGCCATCTGATGACTGCCCTGCTCTTTTATCATGGAGACCGGCATCGACTTCAGTTCATGGAAGAAAGGGTTGAGGATATACTCGCCAAGCAGTAGAAGCTTTATCTGCTTTTTGTGCGCTATGCGGATATAGTGGTACAGCTTTGTGCTGCTCATTCCTATAGATGGCAATTGCAAAACAGCCGCTCTCAAGCTATGCCTCTTCACTTCGAACCTGCGCTACCTTCAGCTGTGCGTCTTCGAGCATTTTTTGGGCAATTTTAAGCTCTTTCATCCCTTCTTCATACGCCTTGAGACTGTCGCTAAGCGTAATTTCCGGATCCATCAGTTTCTCAAGAATTGCTTTCGCTTTTTCCAGCCTGCTCTCAAAATCATCTTTTTTCATCATACATCCTGTCTAAAATATACCCAACATTGAGACCTGGCTACCTGATAGGTGTCGTAATTGCTTCTTCATGCCATCGGCTCGGACCAGGATTTAGGCTCCTGCGTTTTGGCTTCAACGCCTCTCGTACATAATCTTCGAACTTGTCGATCTCCACCAGAAAGGCATCATGGCCGTAATCGCTCTCAACCTCCAGATAGTCACACTTCTTGTAATTTCTGGCTTTTAAAACATCGACAATCCTCTCCATTTCGGACGGCAAAAAAAGTATGTCACTGGAAAAACTGATCATATAAAGCTCTGCCTGTATTTTAGAGAGAGCCTCCTCAAGAGAATCAAAACCTCTGCCGAGGTCATAAATATTGATCGCCTTGGTAATATAGAGATAAGAGAGAGGATCGAACCACTTGGTAAAGTTGTAGCCGTTATACTCCAGGTATGACTCAACCTGGAACTTTCCAAAAAGCTCATAAAGTCCGTCATCCCGCTTATAGGAACGCCCGAACTTCCTCTGCATAGAGTGGTGTGAAAGAAAACTGATATGACCGGCCATACGTCCGACCGCCATACCGGTTAAGCCGTTTTTTCGTATATCTTCCGGATCGTAATAGCCCTTCTTAAAATCCGGATCCTCCAAAATAGCCTCCTGGGCAACCTTGTTAAAGGCAATGGCCCACGGCTGGGTTGCATAGGTCGATGCCATAACGATAATCTTGTCAGCAAATTTTGGATAGTGTACGGCAAACTGCAGAGCCTGCATACCGCCCATCGAGCCGCCTACTATAGCATGGACATGGTGGATCCCCAACCTGTCGAACAGAATCCTCTGCGCCTTGACCATATCTTTTACCGTAATCACGGGAAATTTATACCGATACGGTGCATTATGGGACTCCATCATAGACATTGGACCGCTGGAACCGAAACAGCTTCCTATTACGTTGGTACATATAATAAAATAACGGTCCGTGTCCAGTGCTTTTCCGGGGCCTATCAGTCCGTCCCACCAACCCGGCTTGCTCTCACCTTCATAGTAACCTGCGGCATGATGTGAACCTGTCAGTGCGTGTGTGACAATAATCACATTGTCTTTTTCATCACTAATCTCACCATAAGTCTCATAAGCTATATCGTACGGCTCCAGGATACGTCCGCTCTCCAGATAAAGCGGGTTCGTAAAATGCTCGGTATGGGTCTGAAGATTTAACACGTTTTAACTAAGCCTCTAGCGCCTGTTTAAGATCGTCTATAAGATCTGCAGCCGATTCAAGACCAACACTCAGACGGATCAGTCCGGCCGGTACGCCGCAGGCCTTCAGCTCTTCGCTGGACAACTGCTGATGGGTTGTAGAAGCCGGATGCGTAATGATCGATTTTGAATCGCCTATGTTGACAACCAGCGAAAAAAGTTCCGTTGCATCGACAACTGCTTTTGCCTTCTCAAAACTTTCAACCTCAAAACTGAGCAGCCCGCTGCTCTGCCCGCCGTCAAAATAACGCTGTGCATCGGAATAGTTTTTATCTGACTTGAGACCCGGATAATTTACTTTCGAGACAGCCGGATGCGCTTCAAGAAACTCTGCCAACAGCAGTGCGTTGCGCGAATGTTCCTTCATGCGAAGAGGCAGGGTTTCAAGTCCCTGAATAAAGAGCCATGAGTTAAACGGTGAGACCACGGCACCCAGATCTCTTAAAAGTGAAAGGCGTGCGCGCAGAGTATAGATCGGCAAAGGCACATCCACATACACAAGGCCGTGATAGCTCTCATCAGGTTCATTAAAATGGCGATAGCGCGGATTTGCCCTGATCTTTTCAACAAGCCCCTTTCGCTCAACCATAATTCCGCCGATAGCAAGTCCCTGCCCTGTCGTATATTTGCTTGCACTGTGCACAACCACATCTACACCATGTTCCAGGGGCCGGCAAAGCACAGGGGTGGCAACCGTATTGTCTACGATCGTCAAAATACCGCACCTGTCTGCAATTGCAGTAAGCGCATCTATATCGGCCACATCGATGCTTGGGTTTGTCAATGTTTCAAAAAAGAGCACTTTCGTCTTTTCGTCTATCAGTTTCTCTGCTTCTTCAGGCTTATGAACATTAAAAAAGCGGGCTTCGATTCCAAAACGTTTTAGTGTATGGGCACTCAGCGTAAGAGTACCGCCGTAGAGTTGTGATGCACAGACGATATTGTCCCCAGCTTCTGCAGCATTGGCAATTGCATAAAAAATCGCAGCCATACCGCTAGATGTCGCCAATGCCGCTTCACCACCCTCAAGTGCCGCCATGCGCTTTTCAAATACATCTGTGGTCGGATTGTTCAGACGGGTATAGATATTACCAAGCTCTTTCAGTGCAAAAAGATCGGCAGCATGCTCGACATCTCTAAACTCATAGGCTGTCGTCTGATAGATCGGAACTGCCATCGTGCCCTGTGTATCTTTTTCGTATCCCGCATGTAACGCTTCTGTCTGTAACTGCATCATTAAACCTTATTTCTATTTATAGACCACTGCCGTACCTGCCATCAGATCGTGCAGTGCCCTTTTATCCCTGCGAAACGCTATCATCAGAAATCCTATCATCAAAATGATAGAAGATGCAATATAGCCTATATAGCGAACGACTGCCTGGGCATTGCTGATCTCCGCACCGGTCTTGTAATCGACTACATGGATGCCAAGAATTCTTTTTCCCGGTGTAGCTCCTGCCCACCGTTTCCAAAAGACTATTATAACTGCCGCCATCAGCAGCTCAAATACTATCTCCCACTTTGCCTGAACGGATTTTGCACCCTCCAGGGCGCTCATCGCTTCTCCGCTGTTTGCATATCCTATACTCTGCTGTATCTTCGAAAAGTCAAGCCACTCTCCGCCACTGAGTATATATACGACAAGAATTAATGGAAGCGCTAGAACTATGGTATCGATGACTGAAGCCAGAAGCCTGACCCAAAAACCTGCATACCTTATCTCCGGTGCAGTATCGCCGCTCTCTTTGCCGTGCATCTTCTATACCGCCTGCCTACGCATGGTAATTGGGCGCTTCTTCCGTAATAAACACATCATGAACATGAGACTCTTTCAGTCCGGCACTGGTAATCTCTACAAACTCCGCTTTATCCCAGAATGCTTCTATGCTCTCTGAGCCGCAATAACCCATAGACGAACGCAGACCGCCCATCATCTGGTGCACTATGCCGCCGATCGATCCGCGATAAGGCACACGCCCTTCAATCCCCTCGGGAACAAGCTTGTCTGCCGCAGTACCTTCCTGAAAATATCTGTCAGTACTGCCCTTGCTCATTGCACCCAGACTGCCCATGCCGCGGTATGACTTATATTGTCGCCCCTGATAACTGATCGTATCTCCAGGGGACTCTTCCGTTCCGGCAAGAATGGAACCGGCCATCACACATGATGCACCTACTGCCAGCGCTTTGGCAATATCACCGGAGTATTTGATCCCTCCATCAGCGATAATAGGTATGCCGTGTCGTCTTCCTGTTTCAGAACACTCCTCTATGGCCGATATCTGAGGAACACCTACACCCGCTACGATACGTGTCGTACAGATAGAACCGGGGCCTATGCCTACTTTAACTGCATCTGCACCAGCCTCGATCAGAGCTTCTACAGCTTCTGACGTAGCTACATTGCCGGCGATAATATCTACATCCAGAAGAGATTTGATCTCTTTTACAGAATCAAGAATACCTCTCGAGTGGCCATGTGCAGAATCAAGAACGAGTACATCGACACCGACCTCCACCAAGGCTTTTGCACGGTCAGTCTGACCTACACCTATCGCAGCCCCTACACGAAGACGGCCATAACTGTCTTTGTTGGAGCTTGGATAAGCTATGCGTTTCTTGATATCTTTTATCGTGATAAGACCCTGCAGGTAGCCGTCGTCATCGATGATAGGAAGCTTTTCTATCTTGTTTTTGTTCATGATGTCCGCAGCATCATCCAGAGAGATCGCTTTGTTTGCCGTAATAAGAGGCATAGGGGTCATCACTTCTGTCGCCAGTTTTTTCATATTTTTTTCAAAGCGCATATCGCGGTTTGTCAGTATCCCCAAAAGCCTGTTGTTATTATCGACAACAGGGACTCCGGATATCTTGTATTCACTCATTAACCCCTCCGCCTCTGCAAGCGTTGCGTCAGGATAGACATAGATTGGATCGATAATAATTCCGGATTCGGATTTTTTGACTTTGAGTACATGCTTGCACTGAGTCTCTATATCCATATTTTTGTGGATTATCCCTATTCCTCCAAGCCGTGCCATTGCAATGGCGGCACGATACTCGGTAACCGTATCCATAGCCGCAGAGACCATCGGTATATTCAACGGAATATTGCGGGTCAGCATGGTTCGCAGATCTACCTCTTTCGGCAAAACTTCGGAATACTTCGGGACAAGCAGGACATCTTCGAATGTCAGGGCGCGTTTACGTATTTTCATGGGTCTCCTTCTTATGATTTCAGTTGTGTTTCAAGACTCAGAGCACCGTCAAACAGCGTCTGTTCGTCAAATGCTTTGGCAATAAGCTGCAGTCCGACGGGCATACCATTATCTGCGGTGTCTACCGGCAACGAGATGGCCGGCAGGCCTGCAAGATTTACAGAAATTGTATAGATATCACTCAGGTACATCTCAAGAGGGTCGGCAAGGGCGCCAAACTCGTATGCCGTACGAGGCGCAACCGGGCTCAGAATCAGATCCACTTCGCTAAAAAGTTTGTCATACTCCTCCTTTATCAGATGGCGTACTTTTTGTGCTTTGACATAATAAGCATCATAATAACCTGACGAAAGAACGAAGTTTCCAAGCAGTATACGACGCTTAACCTCATCACCAAAACCTTCGGAACGTGTTTTGACAAACAGCTCTTTCAGGTTTTCACCCTCTTTTCTGTTTCCGTAGCGGATGCCGTCATAACGTGCAAGGTTGGTTGTAGCTTCGGCAGTTGCAGTTATGTAATATGCTGATATATCGTACTTTGCATCCATCAGCTCTTTTTCGACAATGGTATGACCTGCCGCTTCAAGCGCTCCAATGGCCTTATCGTAAGCCTTGCGTACATCCTCCGAAGCATCTTTGATATACTCCGGAAGAGTTGCTATCGTCAGCTTTCGGTCCGGATCGAGTCTGTCACTTATTTTTGGCGTATCCATATTGATACTTGTTGAATCTTTTGGATCGTATCCGCTGATAATATCGTACAATATCGCCGCATCCTCTACATTTTGCGTCATCGGCCCGATCTGATCGAGTGATGAGGCATAAGCACCAAGACCATAACGGCTTACACGACCATATGTCGGCTTCATCCCGACAATACCGCAAAATGCTGCCGGCTGACGGATCGATCCGCCTGTATCTGACCCCAATGCTGCAACGGCAAGTCCTGCAGCCACTGCTGCCGCTGAACCGCCGGAACTTCCACCGGGAACACAGTCATGATTATGCGGATTGAGTGTTTTTCCGTAACAGCTGCTCTCTGTTGTCGAACCCATGGCAAATTCATCCATATTGGTACGCCCAAAGGGGCTGCAGCCGGCTTCAAGAAGCCTCTCTATAACCGTGGCACTATATGGAGCTATATATCCATGAAGAATATTGGAGCCTGACGTAACAGACCACCCCTTGACCTGTATATTGTCCTTGATGGCAATCGGCACCCCTTCGGCAACAACATTGACATCGATATAGGCATTAACCTCATTCTTCTCTTCGATCTTTTCCTTCAGGTCTTCTCTGAGCGAATCAAGCTCCTGCGGAGAGAGCTTCAAAGCTTCCTTCAGTGTAATCACGCATCATCCTTTGCTTTTTTTGCCCGCTTGACTGCGACAATCCCTATGCCGACCACCGCAAAAATAACCAAAATCGTCTCTATAATAAAGCTCATCGGTGCACTTTGGGACAGATCAGGCATTTAAAACCTTCTCGCAGCGCTTACACAGATGTGTTTCGTCCACTGCCTGGAATTTCCAACAGCGTGGACATTTGGCACCCGTTGCGAAACCGATAGCGAACCGCTCTCCCTCCACTTCAAAACTTCCCGCCTCTTCTTCAGCTTTTGAAGAGACGACACCGGAGACGACAAACCAGTCTTCCGCTTCAGTTTTATCAAGAGACATTACTGTTTTTGAGTCTGTATGAATTACCAGCTCAAGCGTACTCTTTATTTTTTTCTCTTTTTTCAACTGATCGACTATCTCATAAAAACCTTCGCGCGCCTTGATCATAAAATTTTCACTGAAAGTACTGTAAACACCGTCAATCGGCTCATACTGCAAATCAAAAATGGATTTGGCATCTTTTTTGATTACTGCAGGAGCATTTTCTACGATCTCATCTGCCGTATAGGTCAATATAGGAGCTATCAGTAACAGCATGGATCTTGTTATCATCGCCATTGCACTCTGACTCGCACGGCGGTGGTCATCATCTTTTGCATCACAGTAGAGCCTGTCTTTTGTAATATCCATATAGATACCACTGAGTTCATTGACTATAAAATTATTGAGCAAGCTCATACCGCCTACAAGATTGTATTCACTAAACAGTCTATACACCTCATCGAAGACGGCAACTGCCTTGGAGACGATCCATTGATCGAGTGAACCCATCTGCTCAAACGGCATTACAGACTCAAGGTCATCAATATTGGCCAGCAGGAACCTGAACGTATTGCGCAGTTTCCTGTAGTGTTCAGCCGTCTGCTTTAAAATATCGTCAGAGATCTTCAAATCACCCTGGTAGTCACTGAGGGCTACCCATAGACGCAGGATCTCCGAGCCATACTGCTTGATTACTTTGTCCGGCGCAACCACATTGCCCTTTGACTTGGACATCTTCTCACCCTTGGCATCAACAGTAAATCCGTGAGTCAATATACCCTTGTAAGGTGCCTTGTGCTCAACTGCCGTACTTAAAAAGAGTGAAGACTGAAACCAGCCCCTATGCTGGTCTGAGCCTTCAAGATAAAGATCTGCAGGATACTTGCCTGCATCATAATTACGTGACTTTATTACCGCATTCCATGTCGAACCGCTGTCAAACCAGACATCGAGGATATCAGTCACTTTCTCAAGTTCATCTGCCCTGTACCCGCTTCCCGGATAGAGAAGCTGTTCTGTCGGCATCGTATACCATGCATCAGAACCTTTCATCTCGAAAACCATGGCGATAAAGTTCAGTACCTTTTCATCCAGGATCACTTCACCGGTGGCTTTAACACGAAAAAATGCGATAGGCACACCCCAGTCACGCTGGCGGGAGATACACCAGTCGGGCCTGTTCTCAACCATGGAACTCAGACGCTTGCGTCCCGTTTCCGGATAAAATTCTGTTTTACCAACCTCACTGACAGCAATTTCCCGAAGCGTCCTGCTCTCGCCTGACGGAACCTCGTCAACCGCAATAAACCACTGTTTTGTCGCACGAAAAATAAGCGGCGTATGTGAACGCCAGCAGTGCGGATACGAATGGGTGAACTTCGAAACACCCAGAAGGCTTTTGCCAAGCAGTTCCAAAATAGGTTCATTGGATTTGAAAATATGCATGCCTACGAAACCTTCAGCCTCCGGCAGCAGTTTTTCACGCACAACCGTCTGATCGAAGCAGCCTGTCTCATCTACAGGCATAATCACATCCAGATTATACTTCAAGCCTACGCGGTAGTCATCCTCACCATGGCCGGGAGCCGTATGGACGCATCCCGTACCGTTATCCATCAGTACATGCCCGCCAAGGACTATCAGGGATCTGCGGCCGTTCAGCGGATTGATCGCATGCAGGTTTTCCAGCTGCGAAGCATCAAATGTCTGAACCACCTCGCCTTTAATCACACCGGATTCTACCATAGAGTTATAAAGCTTTTTGGCTACGATATAACCGTCACTGCTTCTGACATATTTCTCATCCGGATGCAGAGAGATTCCCGTATTCGCCGGCAGTGTCCACGGTGTTGTCGTCCAGATAACCGGAGCCGCTTTGCCTTCAATACCCAGACGGATTTTGGACTCGTCACTTAACTCAAAAGCCACAAAAATAGAGTGGCTCTCTTTGTCCTCATATTCCACTTCCGCTTCCGCCAGTGCCGTACGCTCCGCCCAGCTCCAGTAGACCGGCTTGGAACGCTCTACGAGAAGACCTTTTTTTGCTACATCACACAGAGTTCTGTAGATATTGGCCTCAAATTTATAATCCATAGTCAGATAGGGTTTGTCCCAATCGGCCAGAATTCCAAGCTTTTTAAACTCGTCTCTTTGTATGTCGACAAATTTCAAAGCATGCTCACGGCAAAGCCTGCGGATCTCACCGGCATCAAGCTGCTCTTTTTTCTGCTTGCCGCCAAGCTTTTTCTCGACCTGCTGCTCGATAGGAAGACCGTGACAGTCCCAGCCCGGAGTAAAGCGGACCGACTTGCCTCCGAAATAGTGCTGCTTGACAATGATGTCTTTAAGTATCTTGTTAAGCGCATGTCCGATATGGGTATGGCCGTTTGCATAAGGGGGACCGTCATGAAGCGTAAACGATTCGGACTCATTCCGATTTTTCTTCATCTGGGTGTAAACATCGTTCTCGTACCATGCGCTATAGCGCTTCGGCTCGTTCTGAATAAGATTCCCGCGCATCGGAAAGTCTGTTTTAGGCAGAAGAAGTGTCTCTTTATAATCCATTTATAACCTTGAATATATAACTTATAAAATTTTTGCATTATACTGTTTATGGCATTAAAAAAAGCTGTCTCTATGTTATACTACACTTCATACAGCAATATACATCCAACAAGGCAAACCGCTTGAAAAAACAACTTCTTTTTGTAGGGGATATGTTTAAACAAAATATCTCTTTGCAGCACTATGTTATCCGCCGGGTTGAAGACTCCATCGGAAAATGTACTTCAATAAACTATTTTAACGAATCCGACAGATCCCTTTTTCTCCATTTGGATCAGGAGCTTAAAGAGAATACGATAACTGTTATCGCAACAAGCACGAATAGTTTTACGGTAGTAGGCAAGCTTTTAAGCACAATAACAGAGGATAATTTGACTCTGTCGGAAGAGATGCTGATGCCTTCGCATAGCATACAATACGAAAAAGGCAGCTACCTTTTAAGCTGCAGCAGTGCAAAGGTAAACGTGATCGTTGCTATGGAGAACGAACTGCTGCCAAATATTTTGCTTGAATACTCTGATGAAACACAAACACTGCATATTTTTGAAGAGAGTATGGATCTTCTGCAGCAGCACTTGAAGCCGCTTGCTCAGACACATAATATTAAAATCACCTTTTCACAAATCGTAGACGGATGGATCAAGGTTACTGCTTCGAACAACCGCTTTGGAAATATGGAGCTGTTTTTAGCTGCCGTAAAAGAGCAGTATCAAAACCGTGTAATAGCAAGCCCAAATATTGCAAAACACATAATTGATCAGCTAGGCACTCATCAAAAAAAGATAACTTTTGCAGAAAGCTGTACAGGTGGCCTGCTAAGCAGTTTTTTTACCGCTCAAAGCGGCGCTTCAGTGGTATTTGAAGGCTCATTGGTCACATACTGCAATACTTTAAAAGCGAACTGGCTTGCCGTAGATGAAAATACTCTTGCCAAATTCGGGGCCGTAAGCAAGGAAGTTGTAGATGAGATGAGTGAAGGAGCACTGAATGTAAGCAGTGCCGACTACTCTGTGTCTGTAAGCGGCATAGCAGGACCGGACGGCGGATCAGATGAGAAGCCGGTAGGTACAGTATGCATCTCGGCACGCTCGAAAACAAGATTGCAAACAGAGATTTTGCACTTTAAAGGGGATAGAAATTACATTCAGGAGCAAAGTGTATTTTATGCAGTAAAAATGCTGCTTTTGACCGATAAAGAAGTTTTTTTTCAATAATCGTCATCAACTCTTGACAATTGAGTCTCTTTTATCTATAATTTCGCCTCACAATTCGTTGTGTTGATGTCTTGTTAGCTCAGCCGGTAGAGCATCTCACTTTTAATGAGGTGGCCGTAGGTTCGAATCCTACACAGGACACCATTTTTTGATCTTTTGCACTCAAGCTTAAAGCTCACGTACCTAATTGTACGCTTCACTTTAATCTTAAGCACAACTGATTCAAAAACGAGTTTATTTAATTGCGGTGGTAGTTCAGTTGGTTAGAATACCTGCCTGTCACGCAGGGGGTCGCGAGTTCGAGTCTCGTCCACCGCGCCATTTTTACATTTTGATGATTTTTGTCTTAATCAAGACACAAAACATAAAAATCAAAATAATTGATTTTTTCTTTAATTAAGGAAATGCAGACTGAGGAATACATCGGTATCCGAAGGAAGTATTGACGCAGAGTAAAGTAAAAAGCGATATTTTGGGCGCTTAGCTCAGTTGGTAGAGCGCTACCCTTACAAGGTAGATGTCACTGGTTCGAGTCCAGTAGTGCCCACCATTTATAATCCTGACCCTTTCGTCTAGTGGCCAAGGACACTATCACTTCATGGTAGGGACAGAGGTTCAAATCCTTTAGGGGTCGCCAATTTGGTGTGTTCTATACTTATTTTTAATGCCTTTTTTTATTATAGGCAAAGTAAAAGTTAATTTGTGAAAGAGGAAACATACTTTTGTATGTGACGATTAAACAAAGCATATTTTGACATTTTGATGATTTTTGTCTTAATCAAGGCAATGCAGACTGAGGTATACACCGGTATCCAAAGGAAGCATTAACGCAGAGTAAGGCACAAAGCATAAAAATGGGCGCTTAGCTCAGTTGGTAGAGCGCTACCCTTACAAGGTAGATGTCACTGGTTCGAGTCCAGTAGTGCCCACCATTTACAATTTTGAATTATTAATTTTAAATTATTAATGAACTTTCATTGATAATTAATCATTAATCGTTTAAAATCTTATTTCCGGTTGCGGTGGTAGTTCAGTTGGTTAGAATACCTGCCTGTCACGCAGGGGGTCGCGAGTTCGAGTCTCGTCCACCGCGCCATTCCTCTTCTTGTACTTTTTTCTTTATATTTTTTCAAATAAATTATCTTTACTGTGTTTTAATCAACTTGTTAGCCATCAAAATAACTTTTGTTCCATATTTTTGACAATCTTGCCAAAAATTACCATACAAACACACCTTGTTCAAAAATACATATCCGGATTGAATTATTTTTCACTATTTGTGGTATACTGGATAATAATTAAAGTTATGGGCGTCTCTAAAATCTTGAAAGTCTAATGGATAGAAGGTTTTTGTTGCCCGAAGAAGGAGTGAATTATGAGTTACACAAGATTAGTTGTGCTGTTGCTGGTATTTTCGGGCTTTTTATTTGCTTCTGAAGCGGATAGCAAAAACAAAGAAATTCCTGCCATTGTGCCGGTAAGCTGGCTAAAGAAAAACATTGACAATCCCAGGGTTGTTATAATCGATCTGCAGCCGAAAGAAAAGTATCTGAAGGGGCATATAAAAGGCGCTGTAAATATGCCGGGGCAGCCATCTGCACAAATCCTTTTTGACCAAAAACTTTTAATGCCGAAACTTGAGATCATGAAAGATACGCTAAGTGATGCAGGAATCGACAAGGACAGCCTGGTGGTCGTTTATGACAGCGGAGCTTTTGCGTGGGCTGCGAGACTGTACTGGATTTTGGAATTTTTGGGACATGACAATGTTGGTATACTGAAAGTTGCTTACGGCGGCTGGAAAAAAGGTGAGCTGCCAGTAAGCACCGAAGTGTTTAAACCCAAAAGAAAAGAGTTCATTCCAAGAATTGACAATGCAAAAATAAAAACGAAACTAGACACTCTACTTGCCATAAATAAAAAGACGATCATTGACGGAAGAGTGCACACTCATTATGAAGGTCAAAAATCACTGGCTTCAAGATTTGGACATATTCCAACAGCGCTGAACTATCCGTGTACCCAAAACTATGAAGTTGCTGCTTCAGGCAACCGCATGAGAGATCTAAATGAGTTGAAAAGCGTTTACAAAGACTTGCCGAAAGACAAAGAGATAATCCTGTATTGCGACGGGGGTGCGGAAGCGGCACTGAATTATATAGTTTTACAGGAACTGGGATACAAAGCCGCCGTATATGACGGCTCCTGGCTTGAATGGGGAAATGATCCAGCCGTTCCCATAACGAATCCATCCAAAAAGTAGTATCCGGCAGATATGAAACACCAGGGTTCTATTAAGAAAAGGCTTATCGGGATAATCTTACTGGTCGCTACACTGACAAGCCTTGTGGGATATGGCAGTTTTGTTTACTGGTATATGGACGATCAGCAGAACAGGTCTTTGAACCTGGCAGAAACAGTCGGGCTTGTTTTGGGGCAGGATATTGCCAAATTGATTTTACTAAACGAAATGTCAGCGGCAGCAGATATTACATCAAAACTGAAATCTTTTCCCGACCTGAACACTATGGTGCTTCACAAACTAAACGGCAAAGCCATTTTTCAATACAGCAAAAAAAATACAAGCTTCCGTGTTACACCCCTGCCGCCTGAGTCCCAAAGAGGATTCAAAATTATCGGAAATACACTGAAATTATACATTGACGCCAAATATCAGGATACACGACTGGGCTATATACAGCTTAATATACAGATCAAGACCATATGGGATGTGATCAAGCACAATATCATCACACTTGTAATGATACTCCTGTTTATGCTTTTGATGTCTTACTTGTTAGCTATATTTTTCGCAAAACAGTTTACGGAACCCATACTGAAACTAGTCCTGTTTTTGGAAAAAATAGACTTCTTTGACCCATTGAAACAGAGGATATTCACAAAAGAAAAAAATGAGTATGGCAAACTATATGAAGAAGTGAATGCCATGCTGGAGAGAATGGAGTCCTCCCAGAAAGCTCAAAAAATAGCTGCGGTAGCATTTGAAACACAGAGTGGAATGACAATTACAGATGCCGATCAAAATATTTTACAGATAAACAAAGCCTTTACGGAGATTACAGGCTATAGGCCGGATGAAGTTATAGGCAAAACCCCTTCCATCCTGAATTCAGGGCAACAAAGTGACGAGTTTTATAAAAATATGTATGAGACTCTGAACAAACAGCACTATTGGGCCGGAGAGATATACAACCGCCGCAAAAACGGTACGGTATTTCCCGAATACCTTACCATTCAGGCAGTACTTGACAATGATGAAAATACTATCTACTACGTTGCATCATTTGTAGATTTAACCTTGCAGAAAGAGACGGAGAAAAAATTACAGTATCTTAGACACTATGACACTTTAACCGGCCTGGCCAACAGGGAGATGCTGATACAGAATATCCAACAGCATCTGGATGAGGACAGGCAGCAGGGCTGGGGCGCCCTGATCTGTTTTGATCTGCAGGATTTTAAAATGATAAATGATGCATATGGACATACCGTCGGAGATCTGCTGCTGCAGCAGATTACAAACAGGTTAAGGGACAGCTTTAAATACAGTGATATGATAGGTAGGGTTGGCGGCGATGAGTTTGCAATGTGGTTCAGCTATATAGATGGAGACAAAGTCAATGCTTCCGTACAATGCGAAACAGTGGCCCAGCAGCTGATAACGATACTGACCCAGCCTTTTAAGTTGAACGATAAAACAATTCACCCTATCCCATATGTCGGCATATCCCTGTACAATCAGGATGATAAAGATGCCAATGCGTTACTGAAACCAAAACCGAAAAGCTTACGGCGCCGAAGCGTTGATCAGGTGGAACCATCCTGAAAAAGGCATGATATCTCCTGCAGAGTTTATACCCATTGCAGAGAGAACAGGACTGATCCTGCCTATTGGCCTCTGGGTAATGCGAACGGCTTGTACGCAACTCACGCTTTGGCAAAAGAATCCCACAACATCTGGCTGGACACTTGCTGTAAATATAAGTGCCAAACAGTTCAATCAGGAGGAGTTTCTGGAGCAGACAAAAAAGATCATCAAAGAATGCGGTATTAGACGCAACAGCCTTAAGATCGAGCTGACCGAGTCCATTTTGGTAGACAACATCGATACGGTCATTCAGAAAATGAAACAGTTGCAAAAACTCGGCATACAAATATCTTTAGACGATTTTGGCACAGGGTATTCATCATTAAGATATTTGAGAAACCTGCCGCTCAACCAGGTTAAAATAGACCGGTCTTTTGTAGGAAATATGATTTCCAATAAAAATGACGTAGCGATAATAAAAGTGGTTTTACTTTTAGGAGAAGCTTTTGAGCTTGATGTAGTAGCGGAGGGGATCGAGACAGAGGAGCATTTTGAATTTTTAAAACAGCTTGGATGTAAATTTTTCCAGGGATACTACTTTGCCTACCCTCAAAAAATCAGTGATATCGACAAAACTATTTCAAATATAGAACGAACTGCAACTCACTCTTAAGCATATTTGCTAAAATAAAGCCCTAGTCTCGACAAACACTTTCTGTTAATAGTCTGATTATAGGTATTGTCCAGCAGAATAATAAATTTGTGATACAAAACCAAGCCCGGGCGGGAACCCGGAAAAAAAGAGTAATGATGACTACCGGCAGGTCTCGATTTTCTCAATACTCTTGAGAGAATAGCCGTTGTTTGTGCAATCAAGATCGTTGAAACAAGACTGCCCCTCTTTAAGTAGAGTGTTGTCACCTCCGAGATAAATATTGCCGTCGGCTGTTTGACCGTATTTGTCCAGGCCGGACCAACGGAGCCTTACCGCCGGGGTCTGGCTAAGTCCCGTAACAGGTTCAAGATAGATCTCATTGCCCTTGATGGTCTTCACACTTGGATCCATACCGTTATATTTCTGCGTCCAATCCTGCTGAAATTTGCCATCGCAGGCAATTTCTACAACAATGCTTTCACTGCCGAAACCAGAATCCACGACAACGGAAGATAATCTATATCCTCTGATATCTGCCGGACTATTGATCAACAATGACTCCGGCTTGATGAGACACTGCTTGAACTGCTACTTGATGAGACACTGCTTGAACTGCCGGAAAAAATACTATCAAGGCCCATTGATGAGAGTGTATTGTTGAGGTGGTTTTTTGCCGTACTCTCAGACACCAGTGTTTTACCAAGTTCGTTTGAAACAAGACTATCAAAAGCAGCATTGTCAAATCCTGTATGGTTACTCTGCCAGTTCACAACGACAGCATCATCAAGCTCTATACCATTGTCCGGATTGCCGTCTTTGTCCATTGTCTGCAGAAGCTGGGCAAGATTCAGTATCTCATCATCACGGCCGGTCCCGTTAAAGAACGATCGTGGCGTAATCACAGGTGCAATCATGGTTGTTCCGATATTGCGCGTTCCTATAGCAAAAGTAACTGTCGTATCGCCTGCGGCACAATCGTAACGTCCGGCGGCATCTGTTTTACCGGATGTTCCCGATGCCTGACAGACATAAGAGAGCCCTTTGACAGGAGAGTCTACAAAGATACCGCCGTTTTTTGCAGCAGCAGGATTGCCACCACCTCCCGTCGAGCTGCTGCCTCCGCCACCGCAGCCAACCAATATAGCAGTTACAGCAATGGCAGAAAGGGAAAGAATTTTTGTCATTTTTTATCCTTGTTTATTGATTAAAAACAAGTATAGTGCTTAAGCACTACAAAAGCATTGCAATATCAGGATTTTCCATGAAATACCCACAGGAAGCTTTGTTTTGTGTAAAATTTTCCCAAAACATACCTCCACCATACTACTTAAACCCAAAATCCTCTTCGCTGCGGTGCTGTTTCTTGCGCTCAAATACTGGGATATACTCCAACGCCACGACTTCGTACTCTTTTTTCCCTTTGGGAAGGCGAACCGTAAATTCGTCGCCGACTTTTTTCCCCAGCATTGCCCTCGACAGAGGCGCATGAATGGAGATCAGGCCGTTTTCCGCCTCTGCTTCAAGTACTCCGCAGATCGTATAAACCTCTTCCTCTCCGTTGTCAAGATCTTCCAAAGTGGCTGTAATGCCGAAATGAGCCCTGGAATGGTCAAGCTCGGCCGGGTCAATGATCTGCGTCTTCTCGATCATGGAATTGAGATAAAAAAGTCTTTTGTCTATATGGCGGAGCTTCTCTTTTGCGGCATGATATTCGGCATTTTCGGAGCGGTCACCCTGCTCTGCCGCTATCTGCTTCTCCCTGTTTACACGGGGCTTTTCAATATCTTTCAGATATTTGAATTCACGCAGCAGCTGATCATATCCATCCGGCGTTATAGGTTCCGTCTTCAAAACGCCTATTTCTTGCCTCCTCTCTGCGGCCCTCACTCGGCGCTTCGATCTTTATCTTAAAATAGTCATTACTGTTCGACATCGCTACATAGGAATCATCAACTTTCAGATGTTCATGCAGATCCAGAATGTGCTTTTTAATCTTTTCATACCCCTGGGTATTTTTTTCAATCCTCTCCAACTGTGCCATCAGTGCATTATTGGGTGCGTATCCGAGTTGTTTTAAAACCGCTTCACTTTGCATTTGCAATCCTCTTGCAGGCGCTTCCGCCAATCCTGAACAGACTGGTTCAGAATCATCGGAAGTACCATAATTTTTTTTAGTTGATTATTTTAGCATATTCATTTTTTATCCGTTATAATTCCTGCAATGAAAACATTACTGGTTCGCCTTACGCTCGGTCTGTATGAGCAGGATATCTCCAAAACAGAACACGAAAAAGTAGATGAGTGGCTGAAAAAAGGCTATCTTCTTAAAGAGGACAATCTCTACCGCCTTCCGTCAAAATACCGTGCAGGAAGCATATCCCTCTCTCAAAACGGCTCTGCCTACCTTCAGGTGGTGGGAGCCAATGTCAGGGATCTTTTTATAGATGCCGATCATCTTCACGGCGCCAAAGACGGCGACCTGGTCATAGCAAGGCGGCTTCTCGGCCAAAGAGGGGCTCCGTCGGCCAAAGTAGTCGAAATCGTCGGACGGCTCGAGAGCTACAGCGTGGCATATGTGGCCCTCAGAGAACATGGCAAAACCATTCTCGATATTCGCACCGGTCATCCCGCAGGAGTGGAGATCGATCCCGAGAAACTGAACGGATACGCTGAAGGTACACTTTTCAAGATCAACAATAAGACAAATGAGATCATGGAGGTGCTTGGCAACCTGGATGACCCGAAAGTAGATGAAAAAATCGTTCTGGCAGCATATAACAAACATGACGAATTTGACGATGAAGTGCTCAGGCAGGCACGCAGTTTCGATAAAAAAGTCGATGCCTCGCTATATCCGCAAAGAAAAGATCTGCGCGATCTGCCCTTTTGTACGATCGACCCGGTTACGGCAAAAGATTTTGACGATGCCGTCTGCTATATACCGTCGGAAAATATCCTTTACGTAGCTATAGCCGATGTAAGTGCCTATGTGGAACCTTTTGGCGCAATTGATGCAGAGGCGGCGTATCGGGGCTTCTCCATCTATCTGCCACACCGCTCCATCCCCATGCTTCCGCGCGAACTCTCGGAAACGCTCTGTTCTCTTCAGCCGCATGCCGACCGGCTGGCATATGTTTTTGAACTGCATATAAACAAAGACTCTCTCGAAGTAGAACGCAGCGAACTCTACGAGGCAGTCATTCACTCTAAAAGAAGATTTAACTATGAAGAGATAGACAGCTTTTTTGAAGGCACCCTCAAAGCGACGAATGATGACGAACGGAGTGTGATGGATTTTCTACTGCCGCTTCGCACTCTTACCGATGCCCTCAAAGCACAGCGTCTTAAAAACGGTTACGACTTCCGCTCAAAAGAGCTGGAGATGTATATTGATGAAAACCAGGAGTTGATCACTACAAAAATAGCAGAAGAGACTCCATCGCATGCAGTAGTGGAAGACTGTATGCTTTTGGCGAACAAAGCTGCAGCCTCCATGTATGACCACGGGGTATTTCGTATCCATGAACAGCCAAGCCCGAAAAAACTTCAGGCTCTTTACCAGGAGCTTGCCGGTATAGGCATTATTGTAGAGCAGAAACCGACTATAAAAGAGACCATCACTTTCATACAGGACGAGGCGCGCAGACGCGGCCTTGAGAGTGAAGTAGATACACTCATCATCCGCGGGTTTAAGCGTTATACACACTTCACCTCACCCATAAGACGCTATTCGGATCTTATAGTCCACAGACTTTTAAAAGCGATAAAAGCAAACGACACCGAAGAGGGTTCTTATGTGCTTCGCAATATAGATGCTCTCTGTTTTGCCATCAGCGATAAGGAACGCGAAGCGGCTGATATCGAAATCCGTTTTATGCAGCGCAAATTTGCACGCTGGGCCCATAGGCAGACAGGCCGGGAATTTAAGGCACGTATCAGCTCATAGGCAGACAGGCCGGGAATTTAAGGCACGTATCAGCTCGACCGACCCGGTATATACGGCAGAAATACTCGAGCCGTTTCAGGGGGCAGAGGTCATTCTGAATGTCAACAGGCCGGTTCTGCTCTTTGACGATGTAGTCATACGCATTGAAAACGTCGATCTGGCTACGGCAAAGATCCACGCTACCCTTGCAGGCAAAGAGGACGAACAGTGAAAAAAAGACAGAGGGCCGATGTATGAAAAGACAGGAGCTGGACGGACTTATCAGACAGAACAAAGCACCAAATGCCGTTATGCTTTACGGGGAGAGCCACTTTCTAATAGACCGCTATATTCGGCTATTAAGCAATATCCCGGACGCAAATACACTCACACTTTATCACGATGAGTACAATTTTACTGCAGCCAAAGCGCACATCTCGCAAGGTTCACTTTTTGGCGACAGGAACATACTGATCATTAAAAGTGAAAAAAAAGTACCTAAAAACGATCTTTCCGCCCTGCTGGAACTTGTCAAAAAAAATCCGGACAATCTTTTTATATACGGCTATCTCGGCAGTGATTTCAAAAAAAGTGCAACTGCTGCTTTCAACACCAAATCAGGAGGTGTAAGCATCCGTCTTTTTACTCCGTTTGACAGTGAAGCAAAAAATATCATTCTTGAAGAAGCCAAAGCCATGGGGATTGACATGCAGCACTACAGCGCATCCTACCTTCTTGAAACCCAGAACAACGACCTGGGACTGGCTTTTAACGAACTGGGCAAACTGCAGATACTGCAGCGTCCTGTCACTACCAAAGAGATTGATGAGCTTGTGTTTGGAATGGGAGAAGTCAGAATAGAACAGCTCATAAACACACTGCTGGACAAAAAAGATTTCAAGATGCAACTGCAGCGCATACTTGAAAGCGGACAGGATGAAATTCGCATCATAACGGCCCTTAGCAGCCATATTGCCCAGCTCTACCTCTTCTACATCTCAATAAAAATCAGCGGTGCTGTAGACTCTTTAAAAGTTCTTGGTTATAAACTTCCCCCACGTATAGAAAAAGAGCGCGCCCGGCAAAGCATCCGCTTTAAACAGGAACAGTACCTGGAGATGCTGACACTTCTGCTTGAAACTGAATTAAAGATGAAATCTCCCGGAGCGATGGACAAAAATGCACTTTTGCTTTCTGCCCTGATCCGCCTTCAGGGCATACTCTAGATTTCCGATCTAAAACCCGCTCTATTTCTCGATGATCTTCTTCTTCAGCCGCCTGAACTCATCGTCACTTATGACACCCTTCTCTTTTAGTTCATAAAGCTTTTCTATCTCCTGCGCATCGGAACCTGCTACAGACGAAGAAGCCGTATCGCTTTCTATGACAGCTGGTCCGCTTACTTTATCGGTATCGTTGACGAACAGGTGATATGTGTTCTCCTCCTGATCGTAAAGTACGGTATTTTTGATCTCCTTCTGTGCCTTCAAGCTGTCTACCGCGACCAGGTCCACCTTTTCGCCTTCACTGATGATCGCTTTGACATAATAACTTTTACCCTTCTTGACATTTTTTAAAACTATAGTATCTCTGTCAACAACTCCTGCGATATCGTCGCTGTTCTGCGCTGAAATAGAAATATCCTTTGAATCCAGCTCAAACACAAGATATCCGTTATCTCTCAATATAAGCGGTTCCGTCATATCGTTCACTCTGATTTCATAACCATAGTCGCTAGACTTTACCGCTTCCAAACAATAAACATAAAGCAATGTTCTATTGCTCTTTTGTACACTGGGTTTATACTCGGGTCTTGGGGCACAGCCTGTATAAAAAAGTGTCAACATAACTGCAAAAAGGCAAAGGCTTAATATTTTTCTCATTATTATTCTCCATCTTTAATTTTATAATAATTTCTGTAATGACTTATATTTTCGGTATTCATAAGACTATCGGAACCATCCTTAAAAATGCCACCGTAGTTTTTACACTCCTGCGGCCATAATGCAACCTTAACTGCTTTTAAGCATTTTTCAGATAACATCACGCGTTCCTTTCTCTTTGTGCAATGCAGTACTGCAGAGCATATCCAGAGATGCCGTTGTGGCATTTTAAGCCGTGAGGGACCAATACCAAAAGGAGAATATACTCTATGAGACATTACGAAAATCTTGTTATTGTCAAACCTACTTTGACAGAAGAAGAGATCAAAAATACAATCGCAGCGGTCGAAGAGACCTTGACATCAAACGGTGCTGAAATAAAAGCACGTGACGTTATGGGAATGCGCAAGCTTGCCTATCCGATCAATAAAAACGAGCGTGGATTTTTCCAGGTCATCTATTATACAATGGAACCGTCTGCCATCGCAGAAGTCGAAAGACGTTTCCGCATCAATGAAGAACTGCTTCGTTTTGTAACGATCAAGTATGATTCCAAGCGTGAAGTAGAAGCATGGAACCACCTTGTCGAAAAAACAAAAAAAGCCGCAGCACCTGAAGCAGCAGAAGCACCTGCAGCAGAAACGTCAGAGGCACCTGCTGCAGAAGCAGCTGAAACACCGGAAGCGGAAGCTAAAACAGAAGAGGCACCTGCTGCCGAGTAAAATAAGGAAAACCCATGTTTAACAAAGTCATTCTGGTTGGAAATCTGACACGCGACATTGAACTGCGTTACTCGCAGAGCGGTATGGCCATTGCCAAAACAGGCATTGCCACCAACCGTAAGTTCACAAGCAACGGCGAAAAAAAAGAAGAAGTTATGTTTATAGATATAACTTTCTTTGCACGTTCGGCAGAGATCGCCAACCAGTATCTTCGCAAAGGGAGCAAAATCCTTGTAGAGGGAAGACTTCAGCTTGACCAGTGGGTAGACCAAAACGGCGGCAAGCGTTCAAAGCACGGCGTTGTTGTAGAGACAATGCAGATGCTTGACTCCAGAGCCGACTCTCAGATGGGTGCCGGTGCCGGAACAAATCAGGGTGGCTATAACGCACCCCCGTCTCAAGGTGGCTACAATGCTCCTCAAGGCAGTTACAGTGCACCGCAAGGTGGCTATAACGCACCAAAGCAGCAGGATACATACAAACAGCCACAGCAGCAGGCACCGGAAAGCAACATTCCGGAGATCAACATCGATGAAGATGAGATTCCATTTTAGAATATTAAAGACATAAGGAAAACACCATGGCAGAAAGAAGAAAATATAAAAAACGTTACTGTAAATACTGTGAAGCGAAAGTAGAGTTTATAGACTACAAAGACACTGCTTCTTTGAAATTCTCACTCTCTGAGCGCTATAAAATCATGCCTCGCCGTCTTACAGGCAACTGTAAGCGCCATCAGGAGATGATAGCGGCAGCGATCAAACGTGCACGTGCTGCGGCACTTGTTCCGTATACCGTTACCCGTAAAGTGGTTGTTACAAACCCTTTCGAAAATATCAAATAATACAATTGCCAAAGGAAGAAAATTCCTTTGGCATATCTTCAGGTTCAAACCTTCAAACACTCCCAAACTGAAACAAATACCAGCCAAGTACGATCTACAATCTGACTTCAACTTCACTTAACCTAACTGTGATACGATTATCTTATATGTGATAGCATAAAAGGAGAAAGTTAATGCCGTTTATGGAGCGTCTACAGAGTGCTTTGATCTTAAAGACACCATTTTATCAGCCGTATGAAGCAGAGATAATAGAACATACATATCAGCCTTTTTACGGTGCGATACGGACAGCAGACGAAAACCATATCAAACTTATGATATCAAACGGGTTTGACGTGGATTATCACGATCTTGGTAAACCCCCTCCCCTGATCTACGCAATATCGCAAAACCGTGAAAAGATCGTTCAGACCCTTCTTGAGCATGGAGCCGACCCGAATATATCTGACGAAAAAGGAGAGACGCCGCTTCACTATGCGGTAAAACTGCGCCAATACCAGGCAGTCTATCTTCTTCTTAGCTACGGTGCCGACAAAAATGCCCAAAACAAAAATAATATTACACCGCTTGATGCCTCCAGAGAGATCCGGGATAACCGTATCACTGAAATGATCAACTCTGTCACATCCATATATGATGCCGGCAGCACCTCCCTGTTCGAACTTGCAAAAAAAGGTGATCTGGCTGCACTGGTAAATGCTTTGAGGTCGCCCGGGGAGCTCTATGAAAAAAACAGTGACGGACAGAGCCTTCTGCACTTTGGCGTACAAAGCGGCAACGGCCGTCTGATAAATTACCTGATCAACAAACATCTTGATATAGACGCGACAGACAAATACGGCATCACACCCCTTATTGTGGCATCTGTACACAGCCGGTATGCCGATGCTGCCAAAGCACTTCTTAAGCGCCACGCCACTATCGACCACAAAACAAACAACGGAAGCTGCGCCCTGAGTATGGCTATGAGAAACGGCAACAGTGAAGGCACGATACTGCTTCTTGAATATGGCGCCAACATCTACTTTTTCGACTCTCTTCATACAGCCCTTACGCTGTGTCATAATGCCATTTCCAGATTTCCTCAAAAAGCGGACCGGTTTAGAGAGATAGAAACACTGCTCCTGCAAAAAGGGGCGCATGTAGATATACCGACAAACTCACTTAAATGGACACCGCTTTTTCATGCCGTCTCGAGATACCAGGACAGTGGAATAAAAAGGCACCTCAGCCTGCTGCTCAGGCTTGGCGCAGACGTTGACTATACTGATACCAATGGACGCACACCTCTTATGCTTGCCGCCTCTACAGGACGTCTGGATGCACTCAGGATGCTGCTGAACAACTATGCAGACTGTGACAGACTGGATAAATTCGGATGGAGCGCTTTGATGCTCAGCGTCTACTACAACCACTATAAGATATGTAACTTTCTGCTTGAGTTTGGATGTGATGTAAACCTTAGTTCAGAGGGGGGACTGAACGCCTACAGGCTGGCAGTTCAGCATAATCGCACTAAAATTTTAAATCTTTTAATCGACTTCGGCGCTGTCGTAGAAGAGAATGACTCGTAGCTTTATGATCCTATCGACTTGATCTCGTCCGAGATCTTTTTTGACCTGATCTTGGAATAAACTCTTCTTTTGGCCTTTTCATATGCAGCTGCTTCTATACCTGTTTTGCCCTGTATCGCAGCATCATCCATACCTGCTTCATTCATAATAAAAAGACGCAGCTCTTTTTTGGTCAAGTGGCGCTTTAAAACAGCATAAAGCTCCTTCTCACTGCCGCCTACACTCTCTATATCGCGCCCAAGCAGGCCGGCAAGAGTCTCGCGGATCGTCTTGTCAGTATGAAACTCCGACCATATGGAATTCTCCAGCACTACATCATCCTTGTCAGGATCTCAGTCAGATCCTTGTTGTCGACAATAATGTTGGCCTCTTTTTTTAACACCTCTCTTGCACAAAATGCGACACGTGTACCGGCATACTTGAACATACTCAAATCATTTGCACCGTCACCGACAACCATCGTCTCCTCCGGCGTTACGCCCAGTATATCCTGCAGTCTCACCAGCATGTCGCCTTTAGACCAGTTGAACATCATATCGCCCCCGACAAGTCCTGTAAGCTTGCCGTCCTTATGATGCAGGGCGTTTGAAAAATCAGCGTCATAACCAAGAATATCTTTGGCATAACTCGTCGCAGTTCTAAAGCCGCCGCTAAAGCAGACAACACTTACACCCGTTTTTTTCAGCTCTGCTATAGTCTCTACCGCACCGGGCATATACGGCAGCGAATGGCTGATCTCTTCGACCGTTTTAAAATCCAGCCCTTTCAAAAGGCCGACACGCTCCTGAAGGCTTTCAAAAAAATCAAGTTCTCCTGCCATTGCACGTTCAGTGATTGCGGCTACCTGGGGACCTATACCCAGTGCTTCGGCAAAAAAATCGATCGTTTCGCCATCCATTAATGTTGAATCAAAATCAAATACACATAGTTTCATTTACACACTCTTTCGATATAATGGCGCAATTATAGCCAAGAGCACCTCTAAAGATTATGAGAGTATCACAACCGTTTTTTGAGGTACCTTGAACAGGATTTATTTTGATTGAGCAACTTATACGAAAGCTGCATAACGGCTCTTATATTACCCTTGAGACTACTCCCGGCCATTCGCCGAAATTTTCACCGACAATAGACAAAATCGCCGATCTGGAACTTGAAAATTATGTCGACGGCTTTACGACAACCGACAACCCCTTGGCAAAACTGAAATATAATTCGCTTTTTGCGGCAAAAATGCTACAGGACCGCTTCAGCAAGCCTGTCATTGCGACCATAAGCATGAGAGACCGCAACCGCATTGCACTTCAGTCAGACCTGCTCGGAGCAAATGAAGCCGGTATTCGCACTATTTTAGCGCTTACGGGGGATCCGGCGAAGATCTCCGATCAGCCTCATGCAAAAGGTGTCTTTGAAAGTGACAGCACCCTGCTTCTGGATATGATCACCTGTTTTAACAGCGGTATAGATTATGCCGGCAGGCCCCTGGTCTCCAAACCTGAAGCGATCTACCCGTTCTCGGTTATCAACTCCTTTGCGAAAAACCCGAAAACGCTGCAGAAGAAGATGTCAAAAAAGATCTCTCACGGCACTCAGGGCATCATTACCCAACCGGTTTACGATACCGAAAGCGCAAGACTGCTGCTTGACCTTATGGAAGAGGCCAACAGGGAAAACAGAGACCGCAGTGATGCGCAGTTGATTTTAGGGATCTTCCCGATCACAAAGATGCGCACTGCCCAGTTCCTGGCATC
>MZGN01000084.1 GCA_002085085.1 Helicobacteraceae bacterium 4484_230 | reverse complement strand
GAGGCATTACACCTGGCATATGACCGCATAAGGGCTTATCATGAGAAACAGATGCCCAGATCGTGGTTCGATACTGAAGCCAACGGGACGATACTCGGTCAGAAAGTTACCCCTGTCGATATAGCAGGACTATATATCCCTGGCGGAAAAGCGGCATATCCGAGTTCACTTCTGATGAATGTGATCCCTGCGCAGGTAGCAGGAGTTTCACGCATTGTGGTTTGTACGCCGACTCCTGACAATGAGCCGAACGCCCTGCTGCTGGCGGCATGCCACCTCTGCGGTATCAGTGAAGTATACAAGGTCGGCGGCGCAAGTGCGATCGCGGCAATGGCATACGGTACTGATACGATTCCCAAAGTCGATGTTATAACCGGACCGGGAAATATTTTTGTAGCTACCGCAAAAAAGATGGTGTTTGGCGAGGTGCAGATAGATATGATAGCCGGGCCAAGCGAGATCGGCATACTGGCAGACGAGAGTGCTGACCCGCACCATCTGGCTATCGACCTGCTCTCCCAGTCGGAACATGACGAGATGGCCAGCTCTATTCTAATCACACCCTCACAGAAGATCGCCGATGAGGCAAAAAAAGAGATCGCCGAGTGGCTTGTAAAACTGCCACGTGAGGAGATCGCACGCAAATCTATAGAAGAGCGCGGAGCAATCATAGTGACAAAAGATATGGATGAAGCTGTTGCGCTGATGAATGAGATTGCACCGGAACATCTGGAGGTGGCTACGCAGAGTCCTTTTGAGCTGCTTTCATCTATAAAACATGCTGGGGCAATCTTTCTGGGACACTATACACCTGAGGCTATAGGTGATTATGTGGCAGGGCCAAACCACACTCTGCCGACCGGGGGGACAGCCAGATTCTATTCACCGCTTGGTGTGGAGAACTTTATGAAAAAGTCATCCATAATCTCATTTTCCAAAGAAGCGATCAATGAGATCGGAGAGGCTTGTGCCCTTATAGCCAATGTGGAAGGTCTTACCGCCCATGAACAGTCCGTACGTGTACGTCTGAAAGACTCATAATCTTTCAGATTATACAAACATCTTCACTCTCCTTATAATTCCTATCACGTTTAATTATAAATAAAAATTATATAACTTTTCTACACATATTTAAAAAAAACTAATAATAAATTCCGATTTTAGCCCTAAAATCAACCAAATAGAGATACTATGATTTAGATCGTATATGCCGTCAGCAGGGCATTATAAGGCCTGCTTTTGATTAGCATTAAGCGTATTAATTACTTCGACAGGCAAATGTCTTATTTTTGAGCTGTTTGCCTGTCGGAGTAATAATTTTTTGAATGATTTATTCGAAAAGGAGAATGAATGAAATTAGGTTTCCTGGTTGATCTGCATCTTTGCATGGGATGTAAAGGCTGTGAGATCGCATGTAAAGTGGAGAATGAAGTTCCGCTCAGTACATGGAGGCTTCGTGTTAAATATGTTGATGTGGGATCATTTCCCGAGACAAAGCGTACTTTTACGCCACTGCGCTGTAATCACTGTGAAAATGCACCCTGTGAGCGTATCTGTCCGGTAAGCGCACTGCATTACCTTGAAAACGGAATCGTAAATATAGACAAAGAGCGCTGTATAGGGTGCGCAGGTTGTGTTATGGCCTGTCCTTACGGAGCGATCTATATCGATCCTGAAACACAGACGGCAGACAAGTGTACATACTGCGCACACCGTGTTGCAAGCTCCATGATGCCTGCCTGTGTCGTGGCCTGTCCGGTCGAAGCGAACATATTTGGAGATATTGAAGATCCGACATCAAATATCAGCAGGTATATTCAAAGCTTCCAAGGTGATGTACAGGTTCGCAAGCCTGAAAAAGGGACCAACCCGCACCACTTCTATGTCGGCGGCGGCAATGTTCAGCTCAACCCGCTTGCTTCGCACAGAGCAGAGGGCTACTCGCTTTTCAATAAATTGACACATCTTCCGATAGGAGGGCATCACTAATGGTACATGAATCACTGGCGGCGACAAATGCCGTCGTAACACTTGATGTTGCGCTTCCGAGCGTAGTTTGGGGTTGGATCATCACAATGAATATGTGGGCCAAGAGTATAGGAACGGGTGTGATCTTCATGCTTTTTTATCTCTTGAAGAAATATCCGCAGGAGGCAGGAAGCTACCGTTTTCCTATCGCATTTATTTCGGTGGTCTTTATCCATATTTTCCTGTTTTTTACGGTTATCGACCTGCACCAGATGTTCAGGTTCTGGCATATCTTTTTCCATCCGCACTTCACTTCGGCTATTACCGTAGGTGCATGGATGGCAACGTTGTTTGTCGTATTGCTGTTCGTACTTCTTTTTGCAAGCTATATCAAAAGGGATGATGCGCTTTTTGACAAAACACTGACATGGACGACAGTACTGGCTATCCCGGTTACACTGTATACCGCAGGCCTTATGGCCCAGTCTACGGCAAGAGAGCTGTGGCAGATGCCGACCGAATCGGCACAGATGATACTGGCAGCGACACTTTCCGGTTCTGCGGCAGTGATCCTGCTTGATACCTATTTCAAAAAGCTCTCTTATGAAGCGAAACGCGATATGGGTATCATACTGGCCCTCAGTGCACTTGGTGCATTTATTCTCTATATGAGTGAGCTGATCTTCGGGCCGATGAAGGCGGAAGAGGTTGCAGCTACTTTGGAATTTATCAAAGGCCACGGCGAGTATTCCACTATGTTCTGGGTCGGTCAGGTATTTGCCTTTATTGCACCGTTTATTCTGGTGATCCTGAGTATTGCAAACCGCTCGCAGAACATGCTCAAGATCGCGGCACTGTCCGCCCTTGCGGGACTCTGGGTAAGCAAACATGTATGGCTGGTCATTCCACAGCTGTTAAGTATGAGTTAAGAGAGGTAAATGAATGTATTTAGATAGTAGAAGATCATTTTTAAAAGGCGCAGCATTTACGGTTGCCGGTGCCGCTATTGCAAAAGGTGTGTTTACGACCGATGCTGTTGCGGGATCGATCTCTGAGAGTAAATTTACAAATACGCCGGATTCACTCTCTTTTTATCCGCCACTGGATCAGTGGGAGGACTTTAAAGAGCTCGACGGTGCCGATTGGAAGCGCGGCGGCATAGGACGTCATGGTGTTGAGAGTGAGGACAATCCTGACGGCATAAAGGTCAATGATTTCATGATCGTGCCTACGGCATGTTCAAACTGTGAGGCATCATGCGGACTGACGGCGTGGGTCGACAAAAAGACCTTTACCGTTAAAAAATATATGGGCAATCCGCTCCATCCGGGCTCACGCGGCCGTAACTGTGCCAAAGGGTATGCTACGCAGTCGCAGATGTATGATCCGGACCGACTGGCATTTCCTATAAAACGTGCTCCGGGTTCCAAGCGTGGAGAGGGCAAATGGGTCCGTACCACCTGGGATGAGGCTATGTCCACCATCGGCAAGAAGATGAATGACACTCTCAAAACCGGTGATGAGCTCTCACGCAAATCGATCATGTTTCATGTCGGACGCCCCAATGAGAACGGCTTTACCGGCAATGTATGGCGTACGTTCAAGCAGGACTGTTTTAACTCCCATACCAACATCTGTTCATCCGGCGGACGTACTCCGACGATCCAGTGGGTCAATGATGACCGTACCAGTCCAGACTGGGCCAATGCAAAACTGGTATTTCTGAACTCTTCGCATGCGGCGGATGCAGGACACTATTTTCAGCAGTCTGCCGGCTTTATTGCAGATGCGCGTAAAAAAGGTGCAAAACTGGTTGTTATGGACCCGAGGCTTTCCAACTCTGCCGGTATTGCAGATCTTTGGATCGCTGCATGGCCGGGAACGGAACCGGCTATTTATCTTCACCTTGTAAACCGTATTTTAAATGAAGACAAGGTAGATAAAAAGTTTGTCAAAAAGTGGTTCAACTGGGAAGTGATGATGAATAACCAAAAATATTTGCAGTTTATGGTAGATAAAGGTTATATCTCAAAAGTGCCTAAAGACAGAAGTTTTGACAGCTACCTCAATATGCTTAAAGAGCTTTACTCTCCATATACGCTTGACTTTACCGTAAAAGAGACGCATGTGCCGGCTTATAAACTTGAAGAGCTTTATGATATGTTTATCTGGGCCGGTGATGCCATCAGCTCCTATTTCTGGCGAGCGGCTGCTGCCGGTAACCGTGGTGGCTGGATGAGTGGACGAACCGGATACCTGGCCATTGCCCTGCGCGGCGCCATCGGTACTGTCGGCGGTACGTTCTTTCACCACTGGCATGTTATCTCCGTTGCGGGTAAAGGCGGATCGGCTACCGTGGGTCAGGGTAAAAGGGGTAAAGATATTCCAAAAGTAGGTGTTTGGAACGAGTTGTCATGGCCGCCTGAGTGGCCTCTTTCGACTTATGAGATGTCATTTCTTCTGCCTCACCTTCTTACTGATGTCGAGTGGCAGGAGAAGTGGAAGAAGCGCGGCCTGAATGTGCCTCAGAAGCTTTCCGTATGGATTCCGCGCATGTACAACCCTGTCTGGATCAATCCTGATGGATTCCGCTGGCTGGAAGTGCTTAAAGACGAGAAGAAAATGGAGCTGACATTCAACCTCTCGCCTGTATGGTCCGAGACCAACTGGCATGTTGATTATGTGCTTCCGGTCGGTCTGGCCGGCGAACGTCATGATCAGCACTCCGAGGCGACGATGCCTGCACGCTGGACATCGTTCCGTCAGCCGGTTATGCGGGTTGCGCTTGAGAAATCAGGCTGGAAAGCCTCCAATCCAAACCGTGCCACTCTTGAGGCCCATATTAAAGCGGGTCTTGGCGAGGTCTGGGAAGAGAACGAATTCTGGTTTGAAATGGGATTTCGTTATGTAGATCCGGACGGCAGTCTGGGTATTCGCAAAATGTGGGAGTCCAAGCGCCATCCCGGCCGTGCTGTTACTATCCCTGAGTGGTACGATGCCGCGTTCGGCGACAATCTGCCAAATCTCAAGAAGACCGCGACGACGGACACACGCTATAGAAATGCCGAATATCCGGTATATGAGTATATGCGTGACCATGGTGCATGGATGGAGGAGAACAATATCTACCATGCCCAGGAGCGTGAGATCAAAGAGGATGAGCACAGCCTGGTATCGCACGGTCACAGGTACGACAAGCATCATGTGGAGATCGATAAAACTACCGGTGTTATTACGGCAGAGGCTCATGGTGATGCATGGAAATACAAAGACGGCAAAAAGCCTATCGGCATAGAGGTCGACGGCAAAAAGATGGAAGGTTTCGCTTCGCTTGACAAGAAGATGGACTTCTTCTCCGAGTGGATGGCAGACGAGTGGAAGTGGCCTGAGTATGCCATACCGTTCTATCCACGCAATGAGAAAGAGAAGGAGGAGATGGTCCATATCGTCTCCCATGTCAACCATAAGTATATGAAAGAGGAGAATTCGTATGCGTTAAATACGGTATTTAGACTCCCGTACAATATCCATACAAGGAGTGCAAACTCCAAACACCTGATGGAGATCTCCCAAAACCATGATCCGGTCTGGATCAATACGGATGATGCCAAGAGACAGGGCTTTAAACGCGGAGATGCTATCCGTGTGCGTATCGTTGACTCCGTGTCGGGTCTTGAGAG
>MZGN01000013.1 GCA_002085085.1 Helicobacteraceae bacterium 4484_230 | reverse complement strand
TGGACTGCAACCTCGATTATCGCAACTATATTTTTCTCGACCGCATCTTTGAGAGCCGCATCAAACTCCTCTTTTGTGCTGACACGGTAACCGATGCCGCCAAAACTCTCTGCGAGTTTGACAAAATCAGGCTGTGCCGAAAGATCTGTTTCTGAGTGGCGCTTGTCATAGAAAAGTGTCTGCCATTGACGCACCATTCCAAGAAAGTTATTATTCAAAATAACATTTATGACAGGAAGCTTTTTTTCTACTGCAGTCATCAACTCCTGTATATTCATCATTATCGAGCCATCACCCGTAACATTGATACTAACCTTGTCCGGTGCGCCCCGCTTTACGCCTATTGCAGCCGGAAAACCAAACCCCATCGTACCCAGCCCTCCGGAACTGATAAACTGGCGCGGCCGGCTAAACGGATAGAACTGCGCCGACCACATCTGGTGCTGACCCACATCGGTCGAGATATTGGCATCATCACCAAGAAGCTCGCCTATACGCTCAATGACCCACTGCGGTTTGATCCGATCACTGTCTTCATGATACTGGAGAGGATGAAGTGTGTCGAAATGGCTGATCGTCTCCAACCATGGCTCGTAACGCACAGAATCGATCTTCTCTTTTGCCAAAGGAATCATCGCTTTAACGACCTGCTTTACATCACCGACTATCGGATAATCCGCATTGACCAGCTTTGAAATACTTGCCGGATCTATATCCACATGAATAACATCGGCATTTTTGGCAAACTCTGAAAGTTTTCCGGTTACACGGTCATCGAAACGGGCACCGAGTGCAATAACCAGATCGGTTTCGCTCATCGCCATATTTGCGGCATATGAACCATGCATACCAAGCATCGAGATCAACAGTGGATTATCATGCCCCATGGCCCCACGTGCCATAAATGTCTCAACGGCAGGAATGCCGGTTATTTCGGCAAGCTCACGTACCTTATATGCGGCATTGGAGTTAATGATACCTCCACCCAGGTAAAAAAGCGGGCGCTTGGCGGCAGCCATAGCATCGACAGCCTTTTTAATCTGACGGTTATTGCCTTTTGTAACCGGCTTATACGTTTCGATATCTACAGGTTTTGAGTAATCGAATTCTGCAATCTGGGCGGTTACGTCTTTTGGAATATCCACATGTACCGGCCCCGGCCTGCCTGTAGATGCAATATAGAATGCCTCTTTGAGAACACGCCCCAGATCGGATGCATCGGTTACAAGATAGTTGTGTTTTGTACAGGAACGGCTGATTCCGACGGCATCTATCTCCTGAAAAGCATCCGTACCTATAAGGCTCATAGGCACCTGCCCGCTGATGACGACCAAAGGAATAGAATCCATATATGCATCTGCCAGACCGGTTACGGCATTGGTAAATCCGGGACCGCTGGTGATCATCGCCACGCCTACTTTACCGGTCACCTTTGAATAGCCTTCGGCTGCATGAACGGCAGCCTGCTCGTGACGGGTCAAGATATGCTCAAAACCGTCCTGCTTGTATATCTCGTCATATACGTTCATAATTGCACCGCCCGGGTAACCAAATACGGTATCTACACCCTCGGCGATCAATGCTTCAATGACCATCTGCGCACCGCTGATTTGCATGGTCGTCTCCTCATGTTTGAATCAAACCCGGAAATATACACCCCCGGGGTCAGTAAAATGGCGTAATTATAGGGAAATAAAGCTATATTTAATGTTAAAAAACAGAGCTGGATTTTTTATACAAAAATCTGCACAAACAATCAAGATCAGCATAAAAAAACAACCTGCACAATACGGTACCGTTTGCAAAGATTCGACAATTTGCCTAAAATAACTATTATGGATATTCTAATAAACCTGGACGATAAAATAGAGATGGAAGAAGTACTGGAGATATACAGAGCCAACGGCTGGTTCTCGGCAGAAAAACCCGATCAGCTTCTGTCTGCCCTGAGAAACTCTCATTCGCTTGTGACGGCGCGAATAACCGGAAAACTTGTCGGCATCGGCAATGCGATCTCCGACGGGTATCTGGTTGTTTATTATCCGCACATGCTGGTACATCCTTCATATCAGCATAAAGGTATAGGTAAAAAGATGATAAATGCACTGCAAAGCAGATATTTGGGTTTTCATCAACAGATGCTGACCGCAGATGGCGATTCTGTAGAGTTTTATGAAACTGCCGGCTTCAGTAAAGCCGGACGGACACAATCAATGTGGATATATTCGGGCAGTGAGCATTAAAGACGCAAATTCCCGGGAAGTGATCATAGCAGAACGCAGTAAAATTTTACCAAAAGTCGGATCAGGTCATTTTTGGGAGTGGCAATAACAAATGGATACAACGACGGAGCTTCTTGTTTTAACTGTTATCAGTGTATTCATTTTTGACTTTACCAATGGTTTTCATGACTCTGCCGATATGATAGCAACAGCCATTGCTTCACGGGCAATGAAAGCCGGTGTTGCAATAGCAATAGTGAGCCTTTTTACTTTTTTGGGTCCACTGACCATTGGCTTGGCAGTAGCAGACACCATAGGAACATTTGTAAATATCAGCAGTGCCAGACTCATCGATGCACAGGCGCTTATAGTTGCTGCACTTTTTGCCGCCATAACCTATAATCTGATTACATGGAAATTTGGACTGCCCTCCTCTTCTTCAAACTCTTTGGCAGGAGGGTTGGTGGGAGCCGGACTTTATATAGTAGGAGCAGAACAGATCAATTGGGGAATCGATGCACTCTATCAAGGTAAATTAACCGGTGTTGCAAAAGTGATTGCCGGACTGTTTGCCTCTCCTTTTTTAGGGCTAATTGCCGGATTTATTATTATGAAATTAATTTTTCTGGTCTTTAAACATTTTACCGTCAGAATACGCCCGCTGTTTGTCGCCTCCCAATACTTCTCTGTTGCATGGCTTGGGTTTTCACATGGAGCCAATGATGCACAAAAAGGAATGGCGATCATCGGCATGATGCTTCTGGCTTCAGGATATACACAAAGCTTCAATATCCCTTTATGGGTCATACTGGTATGTACTACTGCTATTACATTGGGTACAATGTTTGGGGGTTGGAGCATTATCAAGACATTAGGTTTTGAACTCTACCATGTGAAGCTCATTCACTCTGTTGCCAACCAACTGGGAGCAGCACTTATCAATACGCTGGCCACTACAATAGGCGCTCCCACCTCCACAACACAGGTAGTAACTGCTACACTTCTTGGAAACGGTGCGGCAGAAAAACCTTCCCATGTTGGATGGAAACGTGCCGGACAGATTGTTTTGGGATGGTTTATCAATATCCCTGTCTCTATGTTTCTTGGTGCATTATATGTCTGTTTATTCAGTAAACTGTTAGGAGCGGTATCATGATTACCTCGTTTATAAAAAAATATATTCTTCCAAAAGAGATAGACTTTTTGTCTGCTTTAAATGAACATGCTATGGTTATTAAAAAAATTACAGATGACCTTCATAAGTGTTTTATAGCCAATAATGAAAAAAGTTGCCGATCAATCCTTGAAGATCAGCATAAAGCAAAAGAGATACGTGACAGTAATATGAAAAATCTCCTGAATACTTTTATTACTCCTGTAGACAGAGAATCAATTTACAGAGTAATTACCCAACTTGATTGGATTGCCATCAGTATAAGGCACTTTCTTATTGAAGCAAAAGCCTATCATGCTTATCAACTTGATATGCAATATGGCATGATGATAGAGAAGATACAGCTTCAGGCTGAACTGCTGACAGCCGGCTTCAAAACAGTTAAAAGTGATACTGTCAAAACCGCACAAAGTACAAAACGTATCAGAGAAATCTATGATGCACTTGTAGATATTTATGTAGCCAAGATGTCAGAACTTGCACAATCTGAAGACAGCAAAAAGATATTTGTTCACAGGGAACTACTCTCTCAGTTAAAAGAAATCAGTAAAAGAATGAGAATGAGTGCAAACTCTTTGGAAGATATCATTATGAAAATGACATAAGATATCTCCATGCACTTAAATTGCAGTATGAAAGACTGCTGTTATCTTTCTTTAGTGCATAACGGTTTTTTCTTTATTTTTTAAGACTTTTAAGATAATGAAACATGGCTATCTCTCCAAAATAGGACCCAAAGAGATTGAGTAGAGGTACAAAATTAAACAGTGCCGTGACAAAACTAATACTCCACAATGCAAACCGATGTTGTTTAATTTTCTCTTTTTCAACCTTCTCATAAACCAGGGCAGCAGCATCGTAACTCATAGTATCTTTAATAAGCCACATCCATAACGCGATCTGCACAATGATATTAAGGACAGGAATAAAGAGCAAAGGGAAGGCGATCAGCGAGACGATAATAAAAATTATGCTGTCTTTTACGGTGTAGCCTACAGAACTGAAAATGTGGTCTCTGCATACTTCATCTTCTTTAAAATGGCGTTGTTCTACAGAAGTGATCAAGGGCTCACTGAACAGGCTGGTAACAAATACCATAGTGACGACAACGGCATTGTAGATGAGATAGAAACCTATGAGAAATGCGATCCCCTTTTCTACTGTCTCAAACGGAAGCCAGGTTAGAAGTTTGAGGAACTGCTGATAGACGTACTCCTCTTTGAATATCCAGACAATACCCCAGAACAGAGCACTGCCTGCTATGGTAAGCAAAGAAAATGAGGTATATTTCTCTTTAGTGACACTACGTAAAACAATATTGCCGAAAAAGGCAAAAATCATGGCAAAAGTCAGCAGCACCAACTGAAGCCATAAAAAAGAGGAAAGCATCCATGCACCATTGGAACGTATCATGGAAAAAGGAATCAACTCCAGGATGCGACTGCTGAAACCGATGAGACTATCCCATATTATTGCTCCAATACCTGCCCAAATAACCGTTATTATCAAACCGCTTATCAGTGCATATTTCATCGTATTCCAGCTCAATAGTTCTTTAAATCCAAAAAGGATTGCATGTATTGTATTTTTCATTTATTCTCCCTGCTTAGATTTTAAGCATAAACATACCAAACACTCCTTCCAGAAGTATTGATAAGATGCCAGACACTGTAAATATGACGGTTATCGCCAAGTTAGCGGCAAAAGCCGATTTTATCAATAATACCACTAAAGCCATAAAAGATATATAACCCCATTTATAATGATTTTTCTACTGCCAGCTTCTATATTTATTTACTCTTCAGTAAATTCTTTAATTTCATTTTCCAATGTATCTATTATGCCATGATGCATTTGTTTACTGACAACTCTTTTAGTCAGAAGCCTCAGTCCTATCTCTATAAGAAAAGCCAAAACAAATCCTGCAGTAATAAAGTATCCCACATTGGGTATATGACCGGAAGTATAATTGAGCGCCAACACAATAGCTGCTGCAATAGTTAAAATAGCGAAAACAACCAATACTTTTGATGCTTTTGTCTCATTGATTTTCAAAAGATGTCCTATGTGTACCATCGCATGAATAAATAAAATAGAGATAGAACCAATGGCGGCTATTTCTGTCAGATCAAAAAACAGTATAAAAACGATCATAATAAGCGTACTGACAATGAGCCCTTCACTGCTGTGCCACACATTGCGTTCATACACTTCCGGCAATTCACCGTTCTTTGCCATCTGATAAGTTACATTTGCAACTGCATAGAGGTTGGCGTTGATAGACGATGCCGTAGAGATCAAAGCAGCCATTGCCATGATAGTGAAGCCGGTCTGTCCAAATGCCGGTCTGGCTGCTTCTGCCAAAGCATAATCATGTGCCTTGATAATTCCCGACAAAGGAAGATTTCCAAAAACCGCAAAGGTGACAGCTACATACAAAACCATAACCAGCACAATCGCTACAGTCATGGCACGTAACATCAATTTCCCAGGATTGTCCATATCCTCAGCCGTATTGGTAATAACACGAAAACCCTCGTAGGCAAAAAAAGTAAGGGCTATAGATGAAAAAACATTCATAACGGGCGGAGCATCTTTAAATGACAACAATTCCGGTTTAATATAAAACAGTACAACCACTGTAAAAATAATAATAATTGAAAGTTTAATAATTACAATAATATCTTCACTTTTTGCGATCAGGGAGCTTCCGGCAAGATTGATGAACATAAAAAACAAGAGTATCCCGACCGCATAACCGCTGGTCCATAATGCGCTGCTGTTTCCTACACTCATCATGGCTGCATAGGTACCGAATGTTTTTGCCACCATAGCTATGGCAACCATAGCAGAAAGGTAAAAAAGCACAGAGAGAGAACCTGAAAATATACCTTCACCATAACACTGTACCAAATACTCAACGATACCGCCACGGCTTGGATAAGCTGTAGCAAGTTTGGCCAAAGAGTAACCGCTCAGCAGCGCAATAATTCCTCCAAAGATAAATGATATCCATACCAAACTGCCGGCGATGGCACCAGCCTCTCCCAGAAGTACAAAGATGCCTGCTCCAACCATGGAGCCTATACCCAGAAATACTGCACTCCATAAACCAAAAACTTTTGTATTTTGTTCTATCATTTTTTATCCTATGTCTATTCAGCTTCCTACCATACTGTCATCACCATATCACAACTGTCTATGAGAATATGGAATATGCACCTGATGATGAAACAAAACAGTTACGGAATATCCTTGAGTACTTTTATTATCTCTTCTTTCAGGTCCGCATCAATTCTCTCCGCCTTGTCTCTCATCCATTTAAGATAATCCGGGTCCTCTTTAGCTATATCATCAGGAGTCCTGCCTTTATATTTTCCAAACCCGATCATTATCTTCGAATTTGCCTTTGCCTTATCCAGATAATGCTTCATGGTAAATCTCAGATCTTCATCAAGATCGAAGTTCTCCAGCATGTATTGAAGTGAATTGCGGTCAGTTACAGCCAGGTCCTCAAACTTCTTGCCCTTATGCTTTCCAAATGTCATGATTTCCAGCAGTATAGGACCCCTGCAGAGTTTTATCATGGCTTCCATATCCTGCTCACCGGAGAGATGATCGAACAGGTTTTTTAACACTATAACATCACCCAGAGCATCGTGTGCCTTCACTTCTATGCCAAGCCTGTCGATGATCTCCTGTTCCTTTTTATACAGCCCCAGCTGATAACGCTTATATTGTAAACCGTGTGGCGTATCGTACGGATAAAGAGCTCGTAGAACACGAAAAGTATCGATCAGCTGCATATTAGACTCAAAACCCTCTTTTTTAAGCATATCAAGATCAAAAACGGCGTTTTGTATAACCAGCAGATTCTCCGGCTTGTTGAGCTCGTTTAAACGGGCAAACGCCTCTGTATCTACACAGGATGGCTTGCCTTCTGTCATTTCAGGCGTGATGTGATGAATCGCCATAGAATCATACTTAATAGGAAGCGGTGCGGAGCATAAAACATTATGTACCTCTTCTATATCACCATTTTGACCGAGTACCATATAACTCAGCTGTATGATACGATCCTCTTCCAAAACCCCGGTCGTCTCCGTATCAAGTATGACAATTTTCATATCTTCTCCATTTTGTTATCAAAAGATAGTAGCATCTTTTTTCCCGGTGGCAATAAAATAAGGCAAATATGCCCATGATACAAAAAAATCTCCACAGCCATCTTGCATAAACCTTAATTAAAGTCACCTCTAAAACTATTACAGTAAAATAATCGCTATAAGAACTTCACCAGTGAAAGTAGTAGAATGCAAACAGAATACTATCCGAAAAAAGAGGGTCTGTATGACCCGGAATTTGAACACGACGCCTGCGGTGTCGGTTTTGTTGCCCACCTGAAAGGCAAAGCTTCTCATGATATTGTCCAAAAAGGTATCGAGCTTCTTATAAACCTTGAGCACAGAGGTGCCGTAGGTGCAGAGAAAAATACCGGCGACGGCGCCGGCATACTCACACAGATGCCGGACAAGTTTATGCGGCGCATAGCAAAAGAGAACGGTTTTGAACTGCCGGAATTCGGCCATTATGCAGTCGGGGTCGTCTATGTCCCGAAAGATCCTGAAGCCTATGAAGAGACCAAATCCATCGTCGAAAACTGCGTTGAAGAGATGGGGCAGGAGATCATAGGATGGAGGCGTGTTCCCACCGCCAACGATACGCTCGGTGAAACAGCAAAAGTGATCGAGCCCTACGTATATCATCTCTTTATCAAAAGAGACCCTTCACTTAAAAACGCCATGGCTTTTGAGAGAAAACTTTTTGTTATCCGTAAATACGCACAGTCGCTTGTTACAAACTCCGAGGTAAGGGGTACGCAGTATTTCTATATGCCCTCTATGTCCTACAAGACAATCTCCTACAAAGGGCAGTTGATAACCGAGCAGCTTCCTCTCTACTTTGCCGACCTTAGCGATCCGGATTTTGAGTCGGCAATAGCGCTGGTACATAGCCGCTTTTCGACCAATACTTTCCCTTCATGGCCTCTGGCGCAGCCTTTTCGCTATCTTGCCCATAACGGAGAGATCAACACGCTCAGGGGAAATATCAACTGGATGCGTGCACGCCAGTCCATGCTGAGATCCAAAGTCTTTACGGAAGATGAACTTGACAAAATATACCCATACCTCATCAATGAGGCAAAAGGTTCCGACTCCTCCATACTCGACAATGTTGTGGAACTGCTGACACTTGCAGGCCGCGAACTTCCCCATGTTATGATGATGATGATCCCGGAAGCCTGGAAAAGCGAGGAGATGGACGAAAACAGGCGTGCATTTTACGAGTACCATGCTACATTTATGGAACCGTGGGACGGTCCTGCCTCAGTAGCTTTTACCGACGGCAAGTTCATCGGCGCCACCCTTGACAGAAACGGCCTGAGACCTTCACGCTATTCACTGACCAAAGACGATATCCTGGTTATGGCATCCGAGCAGGGAGCGCTTGAATTCCCAAGTGACGAAATCGTGTTAAAAGGCAGACTTCAGCCCGGCAGGATGTTTCTTGCCGATCTGGAAGAGGGGCGAATCATCAGTGATGAAGAGATCAAAGAGCGCATCTCTACAGCTCATGACTATGCCGGCTGGACAGAGAAGCAGAAAATAAATCTGGATGATCTGCCACTGAACCGTGAGGTCAAACAGCCAAACCACAACACCATCCTGCAGCGCCAAAAATGTTACGGTTATTCACAGGAGGATATGAAAATGATCCTCACGCCTATGGCAAACGAAGCATACGAGGCTACAGGTTCCATGGGTAACGATGCTGCCCTCTCCGTACTTTCGCACCGCTCGATAAACCTCTACAACTATTTTCATCAGCTGTTTGCCCAGGTCACCAACCCGCCGATAGACCCGATACGTGAAGAGTCAGTTATGTCTCTTACCTCCTATATCGGGCCACAGGGCAACCTTTTTCAGCAGGTTGACGAGTATAGAAAGTTCATCAAACTCTCATCGCCCATTCTCACCAACAAACAACTGGAAAAACTAAGAGGGGTCAGTGAGCTGAACTTTAAAGCCAAGACCATAAACATACTCTTTGACGCTACGAAAAAAGGCGCCATGGAGAGTGCACTCGACAAGATTGTAGAAGAGGCTGAGCAGGCTGTAAGAGATGAGTACCAGGTGATCATTCTCTCCACGAGAGGCATCAGCAAAACAAAAGCATCCATCCCTACCCTGCTGGCGCTCAGCGCAGTGCATCAGCATCTGGTCAAAAAAGGTATCAGAACAAACTGCGGGCTTGTAGTAGAGAGCGGTGAAGCAAGAGAGATCCACCATTTTGCCACGCTAATCGGCTACGGAGCAAATGCGATCAACCCGTACCTGGCATTTGAGACCATCGAAGATATGCGTAAACGCAAGATGATCAATCCGGAGATAACACAGGATCAGGCTGTACAGAACTATATCAAAGCTATCGGAAAAGGTATCTTCAAGATTATGTCCAAAATGGGTATATCTACCATCCGTTCATACACAGGCGCCCAGATATTTGAAGCAGTGGGCCTCAGTGAGGAGTTTGTGGAAAAATATTTTACAAAGACCCCTACCCGGTTGGGCGGCATCGGTATAGATACGCTTGAAGAAGAGACACTTCTGTGCCACAGGGTTGCTTATCCGCAGGAGATTATCGAGTCCAACGACCTTGGTGTCGGAGGACAGTACGCTTACCGCCAAAGAGGTGAAAACCATCTTTTGACACCGGAAAACATCTTTTTGCTGCAGCAGTCTACCAAAACAAACGACTACTCTCTCTATAAACAGTATGCACAGCAGATAAATGAACCGGACGACAATTTTATTACCCTGAGAAATCTACTGGATTTTACAAAACGTGAACCGATCGATATAAAAGAAGTAGAACCTGTCGAAAACATTATTACCCGTTTTGCGACCGGAGCGATGAGCTACGGCTCCATCTCTGAAGAAGCGCACACAACACTCTCCATGGCCATGAATGCCATCGGGGCAAAAAGCAATACCGGTGAAGGAGGTGAAGACGCCTCAAGATTCGGTACAAACAAAAACTCCAAGATCAAACAGGTGGCATCAGGCCGCTTCGGCGTCACCGCAAACTATCTCGTCAACTCGGAAGAGATCCAGATCAAGATGGCACAGGGTGCAAAACCTGGTGAAGGCGGACAGCTTCCGGGACATAAGGTTGATGAGATCATCGGAAGAACAAGGCACTCCACACCGGGTGTCGGGCTTATCTCGCCGCCGCCGCACCACGATATCTACTCTATAGAGGACCTGAAACAGCTCATACACGATCTGAAAAACTCTAATGTCAATGCGAGGATCAACGTCAAGCTTGTCTCTGAAGTCGGTGTCGGTACCATCGCGGCAGGCGTCTCCAAGGCACACGCGGATGTCGTACTGATCTCCGGATATGACGGCGGTACGGGTGCATCTCCGCAAACATCCATCAAGCATGCAGGTCTGCCATGGGAGCTTGGTCTTGCAGAGACGCACCAGACACTGGTCAAAAACGGATTACGCTCAAGAATAGTCGTTCAGACAGACGGTCAGCTTAGAACCGGAAGAGACATCGCAATCGCCACCCTCCTTGGTGCTGAAGAGTGGGGTATCGCCACCAGCGCCCTTATTGTAGAAGGGTGCATCATGATGCGTAAATGCCACCTGAACACCTGCCCGGTAGGTATCGCTACGCAGGACAAAGAACTAAGATCAAAATATACCGGCAAACCGGAACATATCATCAACTTTGTAAAATTCATTGCTGAAGAACTGCGCGAGATAATGGCAGAACTGGGCTTTAGAACTATCGATGAAATGGTTGGACGAACAGACAAGCTGAAAGCGCGCAAAGATGTAAACCACTGGAAGGCCAAACACCTGCAGCTTGACAAGCTCCTTCACAGGATGCACATCAGGGCAAATGACTCAGCATATCGTACAAAGAGCCAGGATCACGGCATAGACAAAGCTCTGGACAATGAACTTATAGAGTTGGCGAAACCTGCTATTGAAAATTCTACTCCGATCAAAGAGGAGATAAGGCTCAGAAATATCAACAGGACAGTCGGGACCATGCTTTCGGCAGAGATGACAAGAAAGCACGGCGAAGAAGGTCTTGCGGAAGACACTATCTATTTTAAAGCAACAGGTACCTGCGGGCAGAGCTTTGCCGCTTTTGTAAACAGCGGTATAACTTTCGAGATCGAAGGAGATGCCAACGACTACTTCGGCAAGGGACTCTGCGGCGGAAAACTTATCCTCTATCCGCCTCAAAATGCGACATATGACGCAAACAGCAATGTAATTCTGGGCAATGTCTCCTTCTATGGAGCCACAAGCGGTGAAGCATATATCTACGGAATGGCCGGAGAACGCTTCTGTGTGCGAAACTCCGGGGCAAAAGTGGTGGTAAGCTCTATCGGTGACCATGGATGTGAGTACATGACCGGAGGAAGGGTCGTGATCCTTGGCGAGATCGGTATGAACTTTGCTGCAGGAATGAGCGGCGGAATTGCCTATATCTATGATAAAGACGGTACCCTTGCCTCGCGTGTAAACAGAGGAATGGTCGATCTTGATGCAGTTGAAACGGATGAGGATGCCGAAGAGATCAGAAGCATGATAGAAAAATATGTTACTTACACAAATTCTAAAGAAGCGGCAGAAATCCTTGGGGATTTTGGGCAGGCAAAAGAGAAGTTTATCAAGGTTATGCCGGTTGACTACAAGCGGGTACTGGCAGAACGCTTAAGAGTTAAAGACGAACAGGCCGTCACTGCATAGGAGGATTGCATTATGGGAAAAATTACAGGATTTAGAGACTATCAACGGAAAAATTTTACGCTTGCGCCGGTAGAAGAGCGTATTGAGCACTACAACGAGTTCACTACGCCTCTGAGCAAAGAGGAGATGGAGGAGCAGGGGGCGAGGTGCATGGACTGCGGCATCCCATTCTGCCACAGCAACTACGGCTGTCCCGTCGGCAACATCATACCCCAGTTCAACGACCAGATCTATCGCGGTAAATGGGAAAATGCCTTCAAAACCCTGATGAGCACCAACAACTTTCCGGAATTTACCGGCAGGGTCTGCCCGGCACCGTGTGAAAGCGCATGCGTTCTCGGGTTGAACGATACTGCTGTAGGTATAAAGAATATAGAATACTCTATTATAGAAAAAGCGTATCAAAAGGGCTGGATGAAACCGAGGCCGCCAAAACACCGTACAGGCAAAAGTGTTGCAGTGGTAGGCTCCGGACCGGCCGGCCTTGCAGTGGCAAACCAGCTCAACAAAGCAGGACATACGGTAACGGTATATGAAAAAGACAAACGAATCGGTGGACTTGTGCGTTACGGTATCCCCAACTTCAAACTGGATAAAAAAGAGGTTGTGCAGAGACGTGTCGACCTGATGAAAGAAGAAGGCATAACATTTATCACAAGTGCCAACATTGGCGTGGATGTACCGGTTTCAGAACTTCAGCAGAAACACGATGCCGTCGTCCTGTGCGGCGGTGCCGGAAAACCGCGGGACCTACCGATCCCCAACCGTGATGCAAAAGGCATCTACTTTGCCATGGAGTTCCTCTCTCAGAACAACAGCCGCGTAGAAGGAGAGAATATTCCCAAAGAGAAAGAGATACTGGCAACAGGCAAGCATGTGGTCGTTATAGGCGGCGGTGATACGGGCAGCGACTGTGTCGGAACATCCGTGCGCCAGAAAGCCGCGTCCATCACACAGATAGAGCTTCTTCCAAAAGCTCCGCTTGAGAGGACAGATGCAATGCCGTGGCCGCTCTATCCACGCATCTTTAAACTCTCCACATCACAAGCCGAAGGCTGTACGATGGACTTTAACGTCCTGTCAAAATCCTTCATTAAAGACGAAGAAGGCAATGTAAGCGGTATCAACTGTGTCAAGATCGAATGGAACGACAAAGGCTTTAAAGAGATCGAAGGAAGTGATTTTGTCCTCAAGGCCGACCTTGTAATGCTGGCTATGGGCTTTCTTGGACCGAAGCAGGATGATGTCATCAAAGAGCTCTCTTTGGAAACAGACCAGAGAAGCAATATCAAGACCGAAGGTTACAAAACATCTGTAGAAGGTGTATTTTCAGCCGGCGATATGAGACGCGGACAGTCCCTGGTAGTCTGGGCTATCTACGAAGGACGTGAATGCGCAAGAGAAGTAGATGAGTACCTTATGGGCCGCCCAAGCAGGCTAAACTCGAAAAACGGCTCACTTTGTGCCATATAAAGAACAGAGAGGTAAAAATGCAATTAAATCTCGGTATACCGAAAGGGAGTCTTCAGGACTCAACGATCAAGATCTTTAAAGAGGCCGGTTATGATATCAGGGTCAGCAGCAGGAACTATTATCCCAGCATAAACGACGATGAAATATCGTGCATGCTTATACGGGCACAGGAGATGGCAAGATACGTGGAAGGCGGACAGCTCGACTGCGGCCTGACCGGACTTGACTGGATAAAGGAAAATCGGGCAGATGTCGTTGAGGTATGTGAACTTACTTATGCAAAAGCCAGCTACTCCACAGTCAAATGGATACTTGCGGTCAAAGAGAACTCTCCTTACAAAAGCGTAAAAGACCTTGAGGGCAAAACGATCGCAACCGAAGTAGTCAACCTTACAAAAGACTACCTTGCAGCCAACGGGGTAAGTGCCAATGTGGAGTACAGCTGGGGTGCAACAGAAGTAAAAGTACCAGACTTGGCAGATGCCATAGTGGAAATTACAGAGACAGGCTCATCTTTAAGGGCAAACAATCTTGTAATTATAGACACAGTTTTGGAGACAACCACACGCTTCATAGCCAACAAAAAAGCTTATGAAGACCCGGCGAAACGCAAAAAAATGGAAGACATCATTATGATGCTGCAATCCGTCATAGATGCGGTGCCAAAAGTCTGCATCATGATGAACGTACCGGAAAGCAACCTGAACGAGATACTCGAGATACTGCCGACCAAAAATCCAACTATCTCACACCTGGCAAAAGGGGAGTGGATCGACATAATGGCCGTCATTGACAAAAATGAACTGAGAAGTCTTTTTCCAAAACTCATTAGACTCCTGCCTTCGCAGGAGTGACGGAAGACGAGATAATTAATACAAAAACGTCATCCCTGCAAAGGCAGGGATCTAAATATGGTATGATTCATAAAAAAATTTGGAAGGAAAAAACTGTATGGAGATCACACCCAAAACCAACATTAACGCACTGCTTCAAGCCTACCCCGAACTCGAAGCCTACCTGATGCAGCTCAACAAAAAATACAAAAAACTTAAAAACCCCGTACTGCGCCGTACCGTTGGGCGGATCGCCACCCTGACACAGGTAGCAAAAATCGGCGGATTCGAAGTACTCGATCTGGTTAACCGCCTTCGAAGTGAAGTCGCCCAGCCACCACTTGGTGAAACTGCCGTCGAAACGGAGGCTAAAGAAGTAGAGAAACGGCCGGAATGGGCCAAAGCAGTCCCTGCTGTCACTCTTGACGGTACCGCTCTGCTCGATGCAGAGAAAAACCCGCTAACCGAAGTGAGCAAAGCCATGAAAACACTGGAACCGGCAGAGGTACTTTGCCTGACAACCGATTTTTCCCCGGCTCCGCTCATCGACACTTTTCGGGAGCAGGGATATGCAGTCTGGAGCGAAGAGTATAACGAAAACGACTATCGCACCTATATACTCAGCCGGTAAATTCGATCTTTAAATACGGCAGAAAAAAGCAATAAAGTGAAAACGCAACCGTGTCATCCCTGTGAAGGCAGGGATCTAAAATCTTTTAGTAATTTAATTTATACCTCTATGCAGCTATATCAAACTCTACTTTAAACTCAGTCTCTTTCACCTCCGGTGCTATCCTGTTTTTTCTTTATATAACACCGCAATGCCATAATAATTCCCAATAGCTTCTTGTTTTCATTGCCGAATATTTGTGTCATCAACTCAAGGGATTCAAAGCAGTTTTCAGCTCATTTCTTTCGGACTTACATTTCTTTTTGGATGAGGTGAAAATTGAAAAGGATTACAAATATTCACAAAACGTGGGGCAATCAAATAAAAATAAAAATAGAGGAAATTCTGTCTTGATTTTTCAGACCATTGTAATTATAGAATTGATACGATACATTTTTTCAGTAATTATACGATCTCAAATAAGAAAATCTATCCGATGAAGGAGTAAAAATCTTGCGAAGAACTGTTCCTAAAATTTTCAGTAGCGTACCTCACAGACGACGGAATGCACACCCTCTCCCAGATCAGGGCTTATACTATCGAGGATATCACGAGCGATGAAAAATAGCGTTCTTCAACAAGAAAATGACCACAACCATCTAAGCATCCCTCCGCAAAGAACGGATCTCGGCCACATCAGGTCAGCTATATGAACAGAACGCTGGCAGCCCTGCTACTGACGGCCTCTGTCTCAACGGCCGACCATACTGTATTCATTACCAAAAGCGTCCCTTTCGACAGTGCTAAGGAGACAGAGATCTTTTTCGGATCGTTGGAAGACTACTCTGAAGCACAGA
>MZGN01000012.1 GCA_002085085.1 Helicobacteraceae bacterium 4484_230 | reverse complement strand
CTGCTGATTATAAGCTGTCTGACATTCGGCGGTACGATGTCAGGACGGTAGTTGTCCAGAGCTACACATTCAATACTGTTTTCTTTGCAGAATCTGCCGAGTATGCTGTTCAGTCCGGCCGTATCTATACGGACATCACTGCAGTCTATATACAGATATGATGATTTTTTCTCCTGAAGCAGCGTGTGTTTGATCAGAGACGTTTTGCCGCTTTGGCTGATGCCGTTGATCTGCGTGCTTTGACCGTCAAGCCGCATTTTGCGTTCGACATAAGAGTATACATGCAGATCCTGCTTATAAAACTTTTCAAGTAGATTTTCCATTTATATATTCTACTATCTTCTGATTCCATGGTGCTAAAAGCCATGCTAAATATGTTGATTTGTACAGCAATAACAGTCGGCACCTATTGTCCACCTCTTTTTGCCATTAACTCAAAAAAGACAAGCTCTTCGGTTCCAACGGCACCGGTAGCAGAGCCTTTTACCCCAACACTGGTATTGCCATGAACATCAACGCTGCTTGAAAGCTCGAATCCGACACCTCCTATATTGCCGCCTGTTAAATCATTGATGCCAACCCCGGTGGTGATGCCCAGTTCCATTTTATCGGTATCGACTGACAGTTTTACGGAAGCTACTGCCAAATTTAATTTAAAAGAGTAAGTGTTGTCGTTTTTGCCGATACAGAAGATTGTATTGCATACTTCATATTTTTCAGGCAGCGAATAGGATTCGCCTATGGTTCCCTGGGCGGTGCCTACAACACTTTGCAGTGCATCAGCTGCAGAAACATTCTCTTCATGGCCTTTGTCGCCGAATGGAATATCGGAACTGCACCACATCTGTATCGCATTGACCCGGCTGTCCATAGTGTATAGGTACATCTCAACAAGGTCGGTATAGGAGTTGTAAATATCTTTTAAGTTGCCATAGTGAACGTCTACTGTCAAATCCGCCAAATTGTCTGCCCAGTCCAGTTCGCTGCGGGAGAGATCTTCTGAATATTTGTAGTGTGTCTCATAGGCGCACTCCTGGTAGAGCAGAATACTTTTTGCCATATCGCTTTTATAGTGCGCATTTAATCCGCTTGTATTTTCTAGAAATTTATCCAAAGAGGTCATATCTGCACCAAGTTGGGGTGTGGCGCAGCTGCATGGGCAGGAGTAGCTTGCACCGCAGGCATCTGTGCACTGCTCCGCCTTCTTACTATGCAGAGCAAGTTCATTTTCGTAAATGCCTGTATGGTAATCCCATGAAGATGCACTGCTTTTCGCTATTTTAGAGATAGTGTCAAAGTGGGTTAAAGTGCACTGAAGGTACTCCTGCACGAAAGCCTGATTTCCTCCTGTCGGAGCATTCGTGATTTCAGGATGGTTGGATAAGTTGTTGAGTTGTTCCAGAGTTTCCGTGTTTGGGGTATGGAGCGTCGGAGATATTTCGCTATTTTCAATGTCTATAAGATCGGAGATATTTTTGGCTACACTTGTCTTGCCCAGGTCACTGTAGAGACCTCTGATATTTTCTATTATCATGGGACTGTCCGGATAAAGAGAGAGGGCAACTCCGGCTTCATAGACAGCTCTGTCAATGTCCCCCAGTGCCTCATAGGCAATTGCAAGGCTCATATGTGCGGCGGCACTGTCATACCGGATCTCTATAGATTTTAATAGGTACATTTTAGCTTCACTGTAACGTTTTGCCTGATTTAAAACTGCTCCCATCTGGGCCAAAACGGCCGGGTCTGATGCGTCAAGGGATACTGCAGTGGAAGATGTCCATAATGCAGAAGCCACACTCCTTTCAATAAGCGCAAAAATAGACAACAGCCGATAGAGGTCGGCCTTGCTTTTCGGCGTGTATGAGTGTTCGATTGTATCGGATCTCAATACAGATTTATTTAAAGTACTGTTTTCAACAAGTGTTTTCAATTCATTTTGTATAGAGGGGTCAAGGTTGTCGGAACTCTCTTTTAGAAGCTTTTGGGTTAATGTTTCCAGTTCCGGACTGCTTGGTGCCTTCTCTGAGAGGATAGACTGGTTTTTTACAGCTGCAGGTGAAGATGAAGAGCCTCCGCCGCCGCATCCAAGACAGAGAAAAGAGATAGATAAAAGAGCGATCAGTAGATAGGGTTTCATAATATACTCCTGCTTCCAAGCTGTTTTTGAATGTTTAAATAATTATCTGCTTGTTTATTATAGTGGGTATATTCCCTGTTTGTTTAATAAACAGAAAACAGTCTGTCAATGAGTTTGGCGGACATTTCAGTCAAGTCGTGTTGCAGTGTGCAGCGGAGTTGTTTTTATATTTTTTTGATCGAAACTGTTCAGATACTCAAGCAGCATATTTTCGGGCATCGGTTTTGCAAAATAGTACCCCTGGACGATATCACATGACTCGTCAGTTAAAATATCAAGCTGCTCTTTTGTCTCTACCCCCTCGGCAACAACCGTATAGTCCAGGGTTTTAGCCATGGCTATGATAGCACGGACTATAGCGATATCGTTTGCGTCATTTTCTATATCCCGTATAAATGAGCGGTCGATTTTGATGGCAGCTACCGGAAGCTGTTTCAGATATGAGAGTGAAGAGTATCCTGTTCCGAAATCATCGATGGCCAGTTTGATACCCATATTGCGCAGTTTATCCATATTGGAGCGTGTAATATCAAGGTTGTCTATCAGTGTTGTTTCGGTAATTTCAAGCTCAAGCCAGTCGGGATGAAAACAGATCTCTTTCATTACCGAAGTTATAGTGTCGCCGCACTCTCTGCATTGGAGCTGTTGGGTGGAGAAGTTGACTGCTATAGACTCCAGAGTGTATCCGGCCTCTTTCCATGAGGCAAATGAACTACAGGCTTCCCGGAGGACCCATGATCCGATATCTACGATCAATCCTGTCCTTTCGGCAACGGGAATAAATTTATCCGGCGGTATCAGGCCGAATTCGGGGTGTTCCCACCGTATAAGTGCCTCGACACTGGTGACTCTGCGGGATCTCAGATCAATTTTTGGCTGATAATAAAGTACGAATTGATTCTCTTCTATTGCCTGGCGCAGGTTGCCGATCATGGTCATCTGTTCTACTGCCGCTTCAGTCATGCTGTCCCGGTAGAACATATATCTGTTTCGGCCTTTTTCTTTGGCCGCAAACATGGCCGAGTCCGCGTATTTAACCAACAGATCTTTATCGTTGCTGTTGTCCGGTGAGATGCTGATTCCTATGCTGCACCCTATATGAAAACGGCGCCCCGCACTGTCCTCGACTACAGAGGTCATGTCGGCTATTATCTTTTCGGCAAGTGCGGAGGCTTCGCTGCTGTTTTTCAGACTTTCCATAATAACGGCAAACTCATCCCCGCCTATTCTGGAGACCGTATCTTTTTTTCCGGCACTGTTGTTGATGCGCTGTGCAACTATTTTCAGCACTTCATCGCCGACCTGGTGTCCAAAGCTCTCATTGATGTATTTGAACCGGTCAAGATCTATGGCAAGTATGGCTGTTTTGGTGTTAAGCCGTTTTGAACGTCTTATGGCCTGCTCCAGTCTGTTTGTCATTAGGGTTCGGTTGGGCAGGCCTGTCAGTTTGTCATAATAAGCAAGTCTCCTGAGCTCTTTGTCGTGCTTTTTCCTCTCCCTCTCTATCAGGGCAAGCAACAGGTAGGCAATGGCCATAAAAAACATGACATTAAGCATGGTTTTTATTTTTAGCTGCTGCAAAGGCTCTTCTACTTCATCCATATCCATTTTTGAGATCAGTGCCCATCTGACATTTTCTACAGAAAACGGCATATAAGATGAAAGAACATCCACGCCGCGATAATCGGTTATCTCCTCTACGCCTTCATTTCCGCTCAGTGCTTTTTTTACGTCCGGTGTATCTATAATGCCGTTATGGCCATTTTTTAATGAAGTTTTGACGGACCGGTTTTTTGGATCAAGGTGTGAGTCAGAGCGCATAAGCCCATCGTTTCCTACCAGAAAAACCTCTCCGCTCCTGCCCATATCACTGCGTGGTTTCATAATGTCGTTGATCGGTTTTACGGGCAGCTGAGCCGCAATTATCAGCTCTACATCCATGCTGTCGTTCAGAAGTGCCGTGGCGATAAAAGAGACTGGATCATCGTGTGCCGGTTTGTATGGCCGGTAATCCATAATGGCAAAACGTTTGGTTCGGAGCACTTTTTCTACCGCTTTCGAGAAGTTGGTGTTTTTGAATTTTCCATTTAGGATATTTGTGTTGTATTCCGCTTCATGCTTTACCGAATAGGCAATATGTCCATCGGAGGTAATGAGGTAGAGATCGTTATAGCCGTGCGCATTCATAAAGGTTTTAAAATACTCTTTTCTGCCTCCTTTGACAGCGATTGCTTCTTCCAGTGCGACAGTTGTCTGAAGTGTCCAGTTCAGACCGGGAATGCTGATTGGATCATATGCATTGAGTACGGTTTCGCCCGATGCTCCTGAAGCGATTTCGATACCGCTTAAGCCGTTAAGACCTTTGGTTATGGAGTTTGAATGTCTTGGATCACCGATCCCGCCCGCTTCCAGAACAAGGTCACTGCGAAGCCATGTTTTGTCAAATCTTCTGCCGACGAGAAAACTTTCCGCAGTACTGTACTCCTGTGTTTTCTCATGCAAAATGGCATTTAGCCTCTTTTTGTCTATTTCAACTACCACATAACCCGAGGCGCCCTCAAAGGCTGCCAGCGCAAATGCTTTGTATGTATTTGATCTGCCGACAGGGGCAAAGTCGGCGAATATGACACTTTGTGCCATGTTTTTTGATTTTGATTTTGCAATCTTCCATGTGTTTTCAAGTGTAGGCGCGAGTGTCTTAATGCTTTTGCCTATCAGTTTCGTATCGGTAGTCGCTACCGTTATTGTGCCTTTATCGTTGAGCAGATATATATTTTTTACTGATAATTTTCCGGCTATGGAGCGAAGCATATCTCTATGCCCGGATGAGAAAATACCCTGCTTCTCTCTTACCTGCAAAATATTTTTTAGAAGCATATTTTGTGAGAGAAGAGTCAGTTTTGCGGACACATTGTCAAAGTAGTTGTGAATCGATTCTTTTTTTCTGTTTTGTATAAGATGAAGTGTTTTCTTTGCGTTTCCGTAGAGTGTTGCTGTCTCCTCTTTCATGTTTTCCAGATTCAGTTTCTGTTGCAGAAAAAACTTTTCCAGAGCTTTTTTCCTGTCTGCGGCAACCGTATGCAGGTGTGTTTCTGCAGTCTTTAAAATATCCTGTCTGATCGTATAGTAAGAGATCAGACCGAGAAATATTATAGGTATGATGCCGGCTGCAAAAATCCAGCGTTGATAAGAGGATGGTGATCTTAAAAATCTTTTTATCATTTTGGCCAATATTTATAAAATATCGAAATGCTAATCTATTTTAGATAATCCGCGGTAACAGATTTAAAATTATCCGGAAAGATCAAGACTCTTCAAAAATCAAAAGCTGTACTGCTTTCAGGCAAAATTTATTATTTAAAATATAATTGCTTCCTTCTATAAAGGAAATAAAATACTGTAAATTTCAAGAAAACCCCCCTAAAACCTTGAAGTTCTAAAGTTAGTTGGGTATAATCCCGCTCTCTTAATATAGTCAGGCGTGACCTGACGAGTTCTTTATGAGGAAAAAATATGGAAAAGATTCGTTTGAAACTGAGAGCGTATGATCATCGTGTACTCGATCGTTCAGTAGCCTCTATTGTTGAAGCTGTAAAGCGTACGGGTGCCGAAATTCGCGGCCCTATCCCTTTGCCAACCAAGATCCGCAAGTATACGGTACTTAAATCTGTACACGTCAATAAAGATTCCCGTGAGCAGTTCGAGATCCGAATGCACTCCCGTCTGATTGACATCGTTTCAGCAACACCGGATACGGTTGATTCGTTGATGAAGCTTGACCTGGCACCGGAAGTGGATGTAGAAGTCCGCTCTATGGACAAGTAAGGAGTTATAGAATATGGAATTTATTGTTGAAAAAATCGGCATGAGCCGAACAATCAGTGTTCCCAGTACTTCTGTCACCCTTTTGAAAGTCAAAGAGATGAAAGTGTGTGAAGTAACTGACGGTACCGCTATCGTAGCTTACAGTGACGGTAAAAAAATAAACAAAGCACTGGAGGGCCAGCAGAAAAAGTACGGTCTTTCCGCAGAGTTTAACCGTTTTGCCACCATGAGTGTTGCAAACACCGAAGCCGGTGATCTTGATATGGCTCCGCTTGCAGATGCAAAAGTGATTAAAACATCATTTAACACCAAGGGTCGCGGTTTCAGCGGTGCAATGAAGCGTCATAACTTCGGCGGCGGACCTGCAAGCCATGGTCACAGATTTGGACGTAGAACCGGTTCTATCGGTAATGCAGAGTGGCCGGGCCGTGTTATGAAAGGGCGTAAAATGCCTGGACAGTATGGAAATGTGAAAGTCACTGTAAAGAACAGTGTGATCTCTTATGATGCAGAAAACGGTATTCTCGTAGTGGCAGGCTCGGTTCCTGGCGCCAACGGAGCATTAGGTCGTGTAAAGGTTGTTAAATAATGAGCGCAATCGTATTGAATGAAAATTTTGAGAAAGCATCCGAAACAGCTGTTCCGGAGAGTTTTTCAGGTGTTAACCCGCATAACCTTTACCTGTATGTTAAGTCATATCAGGCTGGTATTCGTGCAAATACCGCAACGGCAAAAAGCCGTTCGGAAGTCAGCGGTGGCGGTAAGAAGCCATGGGCTCAAAAAGGTCGTGGCGGCGCGCGTGCCGGTTCTACACGTTCTCCTATCTGGAGAAGCGGTGGTAAAGCGTTCGGTCCGAGCAACAACCGTAATTATGACCTCAAGGTAAACAAGAAGCAGAAGCGTCTTGCCCTGAACTTCGCACTTGACACGCTTGCAAATGAAGGCAAGCTGTTTATCGTAGACAGCGTTGAGGTCTCTTCCGGTAAAACGAAAGATGCGCAGGCAATAATGAACAAACTTGGCCAGCGTGATACGCTCTTCGTTAAATCTATGATAGATGAGAAGACTTTTTTGGCATTTCGAAATATTGAATCTGCCTATGTGATAGAAGAGAATGAGCTTAATGCCTTTTTGGCAGCTGCATACCGTTCGGTCGTGATCGAAAAAGCGGTATGGGATAACCTAACGAAAGAGAGTTGAGATGGCAGATATTACAGATATTAAATCAATCATCTATACTGAAAAGACATTGGCGCTTCAGGAAGAGGGTGTTGTAGTAGTACAGACCTCTCCCCGTATGACTAAAAATGGTCTTAAAGAGGTGTTCAGAGAGTATTTCGGTATCGTACCGACAAAAGTAAACTCACTGAATCAGGCGGGAAAAGTAAAACGTTTCCGCGGTGTAGCCGGCAAGCAGAATGATTTCAAGAAATTTTACGTGAAGCTGCCAGAAGGTGCACAAATCGAAAGTTTGGCGGTATAAAATGGCAATTAAAACATATAGACCCCTGACACCGAGCCGACGTTTCTATACAAATGTCGACTCTTCGGACATTACGGCGAAAGCATCCGTACGTTCACTGTTGAAAAAACTTCCTGCACATGCAGGGCGTAACAACAATGGCCGTATCACATCACGCCATAAGCAGGCCGGTGCGAAAAAGCTGTATCGTATTATAGACTTCAAGCGCAACAAGTTTGATGTTCCAGCTACTGTTTCCGCGATCGAGTACGATCCGTACAGAAACTGCCGTATCGCACTTGTAACTTACGCTGACGGTGAGAAGCGTTATATTCTTCAGCCAAAGGGTTTAAAAGTCGGCGATAAGATCCAGGCTTCCGTAGAAGGCCTTGATGTCAAAGCCGGTAACGCGATGAAGCTGAAAAATATGCCTATCGGTACACTGGTTCACAATATCGAGATGAAGCCGGGCAAAGGCGGGCAGATGGTTCGTTCTGCGGGTACATCAGCCCAGATCATGGGCCGTGAAGGCAAATATGTCTCTCTGCGCCTCCCGTCTTCGGAGATGCGTTACGTGCTTGGCGAGTGTATGGCTACTATCGGGACTGTCGGTAACGAAGAGTATGGCAATATCGTAATCGCCAAAGCGGGACGTACAAGACATATGGGTATCCGCCCTCAGACACGCGGTTCCGCAATGAACCCGATAGATCACCCGCATGGTGGTGGTGAAGGCAAGACAAACTCTGGACGCCATCCGGTTACTCCGTGGGGTAAACCGACAAAAGGTTCCAAGACTCGTCGTAAAAAAGCAAGTGATAAACTAATCATCACTCGCCGTAAATCAAATCCTAAGAGGTAGATAGATGGCTAGATCAGTAAAAAAAGGTCCATTCGTAGATGACCATTTGATGAAAAAAGTGCTCGCTGCCAAAGAGGCAAAGAGCAACAAGCCTATCAAGACATGGTCACGCAGAAGCATGATTATGCCTGAGATGATCGGTTTGACATTTAACGTTCACAATGGCCGTCAGTTCGTTCCTGTCTATGTGACAGAGAACCACATCGGTTACAAGCTTGGTGAATTTGCACCGACACGTACATTTAAGGGTCACAAAGGCTCTGTGCAGAAGAAGGTAGGCTAAGATGGCAAGAGCATTGTTGAAATTTATCCGTGTCTCCCCTATAAAGTCCCGTCTTATTGCACGTGAAATTCAGGGTATGAATGCTGAAGAGGCATTGGCAGCTCTGGAGTTCACTCCCAACAAAGCGGCAAGAATCATCTCCAAGGTTGTTGCATCTGCTGTTGCAAACAGCGGCAGTGAGGCAGAAGACTGTGTTATTACATCATGCCGTGTAGATAACGGTCCTGTGCTAAAACGTTTTCGTCCGCGTGCCCGTGGTATGGCTTCCGGGATCCGAAAGCCGACGGCACACATCTTAGTAGAAGTAGAGGGTAAATAATTATGGGTCAAAAAGTAAATCCTATCGGTTTTCGCCTGGGTATTAACCGCAACTGGGAATCCCGCTGGTATCCGAATTTTAAAAATGCGCCTGAAAATCTTGGCGAGGATTATAAAATCCGTACATTTTTGAAAAAAGAGCTCTACTATGCAGGTGTGAACAATATTATCATCGAGCGTACTGCAAAACGCCTTCGCGTTACTATTGTGGCTGCACGCCCCGGTATCATTATCGGTAAAAAAGGTGCAGATATAGAGAAGCTGAAAAACAATCTTCAGAACCTGATCGGTAAACCTATCTCGATCAATATCAAAGAAGAGAAGAAAGCTATGACTGCAGCTCAGCTTGTTGCAGAAAACATTGCTACTCAGCTTGAGCGCCGTGTTGCATTTAGACGTGCAATGAAAAAAGTTATGCAGAATGCTCAGCGTTCCGGTGCAAAAGGGATAAAAGTCTCAGTTGCCGGCCGTCTTGGCGGAGCAGAGATGGCACGTACCGAGTGGTATCTTGAGGGACGTGTTCCTCTTCATACACTTCGTGCGAAGATCGATTACGGTTTTGCCGAAGCGCAGACTACATACGGTATTATCGGTATTAAAGTCTGGATCTTTAAAGGTGAGGTACTTACCAAAGGTATTCAGGCAGAGCCGAAAGAAGAGAAGCGTGAGAAGCGTGAGCGTCGTCCGCGTACTCCACGAAATGAAAACAGAAAGGCTGATTAATCATGTTGATGCCTAAAAGAACGAAGTATCGTAAAGTAATGAAGGGCCGCAATCGCGGATATGCCCGTTCCGGCTACAAGCTGGCATTCGGAAGCATTGGTTTCAAGGCGGTAGAAGCAGGTCGTATCAATTCACGTCAGATTGAAGCGGCACGTATTTCCGCAACACGTCATATCAACCGTCAGGGTAAGATATGGATCCGTGTATTTCCGGACAAGCCTCTTACCAAAAAGCCTCTTGAAGTGCGTATGGGTAAAGGTAAAGGCGGTGTCGAGCAGTGGGTTATGAACATTAAGCCCGGCCGTATTATCTTTGAAATGGGCGGAGTAGAAGAGTCGCTGGCGCGTGAAGCACTGCTACTGGCAATGCACAAGCTGCCATTTAAAACAAAAATCGTAACAGCGGAGATGAGCAATGAAATATTCTGATTTGGCAGAGAAGACAGCAGCTGAACTTCAGGCTATGCTAAAAGAGAAAAAAACTGAGCTTTTCACTCTGAAGATCAAGCAAAAAATGATGCAATTGACAAATACAGGCGAACTTCGTGACGCCAAAAAAGATATTGCTCGTATCAACACTGCATTGACTGCAGCGAAGTAAGGATTGATTTATGACACATAAACGTGAAATCCAGGGTACCGTAGTAAAGATTGCAGGCGACAAGACGGCTTCCATACTTGTAGAGCGCCGCGTTATGCATCCGCGTTACCATAAGGTTGTCAAACGTTTCAAAAAGTATCTTATCCATGATGAGAACAACAGTTTGAAAGTGGGTGACGAAGTAGTGGCGGTAGAGTGCCGTCCGTTATCAAAGACCAAGTCATTCAGACTTGCAAGTGTTGTCTCGGGAGCTGAATCATGATCCAGAGTTTTACACGTTTGAATGTAGCCGATAACACAGGTGCGAAAGAGATCATGTGTATCAAGGTTCTTGGCGGTTCCAAGCGCCGCTATGCCTCAGTAGGTGATGTAATAGTTGCGTCTGTAAAAAAAGCGGTACCTACAGGTAAAGTTAAAAAAGGCCAGGTCGTTAAGGCTGTTGTTGTCAGAACAAGCAAAGAAGTTCAGCGTGAAAACGGCTCTTTGATCCGTTTTGACGACAATGCGGCTGTTATTCTCGACTCTAAACAAGAGCCGATAGGTACGCGTATTTTCGGTCCGGTTGCACGTGAGGTGCGCTATGCCGGTTTTATGAAAATAGTATCTTTGGCCCCGGAGGTTGTTTAATGGCAAAGTTTAAGTTTAAAAAAGGCGATACCGTTGAGATCATCGCTGGTGACGACAGAGGCACCAAAGCTGAAATTCTCGCGGTAATGCCAAAGAAAAACAAGGTGATCGTCAAAGGCTGCAAGGTGGCTAAAAAAGCTGTCAAGCCGACTGAAGAGAATCCTAAAGGCGGATTTGAAAACAAAGAGATGCCGATAGACGCATCAAATGTCCGTAAAGTGGAGGCGTAACAGATGGCACGTTTAAAAGATAAATATCTTTCATTGAAGCCACAGCTTCAAGAAAAGCTTGAGATCAAAAATCCTATGCAGATTCCTGCAATGGAAAAAGTGATTATTTCCGTAGGAACCGGATTTGCTATGAAGGACAACAAGCTGATCCAGAATATCCAGGATACCATCAGCCAGATCGCAGGCCAGCATGCCAGCGTAGTTCCTGCAAGAAAATCTGTTGCGGGCTTCAAGGTTCGTGAGGGGATGCCTGTAGGTGTCAAGGTTACGCTTCGCGGTGCCAAGATGTACGAGTTTATGGACAGACTGATCTCTATCGCTCTTCCGCGTGTAAAAGACTTCCGTGGTGTGCCTAGAAACGGTTTTGACGGTCGTGGTAACTACAACTTCGGTCTGACTGAGCAGTTGATCTTTCCGGAGGTCGATTATGATTCAATCATGCAGATCCACGGTATGAATATCACTATGGTAACAACTACAGACAGCGATAAAGAAGCATTTGCACTTCTTGAAGCTTTTGGTATGCCTTTTGCAAAAGGAAGAGATAATGGCTAAAAAGTCGATGATCGCGAAAGCGAAACGTAAACCCAAGTTCAATGTGCGTGCCTATACGCGTTGTCAGATCTGCGGCCGTCCGCACTCAGTACTCCGTGATTTCGGCATCTGCCGAATCTGTTTTCGTAAAATGGCAAATGAGGGATTGATCCCAGGCGTTAGAAAGTCGAGCTGGTAAGCCCGAAACTTCTAACTGTTAGCAAGGAAAAAAAATGGTAAATGATTTAATTTCAGACTCTTTGACCCGTATTCGTAATGCAGCGACACGTCGTTTGGACGTGACTACGCTTATGCATTCCAATTCAGTCGAGGCAGTCGTCGGTATTCTCGCAGAGAAAGGTTACATCGATAGTTTCAATGTTGTCGAAGACGGCAACAAGAAGAGCATCAATGTTGTATTGAAGTATGATGAAAACGGCAAGACGGTTATAAATGAGATGAAACGTGTCTCCAAGCCGGGCCGCCGTGTCTATAAGGGGCGTGATGAGATAAAGCGCTTTAAAAACGGTTACGGTACGATCATCGTCAGCACTTCCAAAGGCGTCATTCCCAACGATAAAGCTTATGAGCTTGGTGTTGGCGGTGAAGTACTTTGTACAGTATGGTAAGGAGGTAGGCTATGTCACGTATAGGAAAAAAACCTGTTGAAGTACCTGCTGATATCAAGATCAGTGTAGACGGACCCATTGTCACTTTTGAAAAAGGTAAAAACAAGCGCGAGCTTGATACCAAAGGCAATGTGGGGATCAGCCTGGATGGTCAGATTTTGACATTCACTACAAAATCAGAAGCTCGTGAAGACCGTGCATTCTGGGGAACGTACCGTGCTTTGGCGGCGAACATTATTACCGGTCTTACAGACGGTTTCAGCAAACAGCTTGAAATCAACGGTGTCGGTTATCGTGCTGCAGTACAGGGCAAGTTGCTTAATCTTCAGCTTGGTTTTTCTCATGATATCAACTATGATATCGTTGATGGCCTTGAGATGAGTGTAGAGAAAAATGTGATCACAATCAAAGGTATCGACAAGCAGAAAGTCGGTCAGGCTGCAGCCGAGATCCGTGCATTTCGTCCGCCTGAGCCTTACAAAGGCAAGGGTGTCAAATATGTGGATGAACATATCGTGCGAAAAGCCGGTAAGACAGCCGGTAAGTAGGGGATGCTAAGATGAATTTAAAGACTATGAAGAAAAAAACAGACAGACGTATTCAGCGCAAACGCCGTATTCGTGCAAATATTGCAGGAACCGCAGCGAAGCCTCGTATCTCCGTGTTTCGTTCCAATCGCTATCTTAGCGCCCAGGCTATAGATGATGCGGCTTCTACAACGGTAGCTGCGATTCACTCCAAGCCGTTGAGCCTGAAAGCAAACATGGAAGATGCCGCAAAACTGGGTGAAGCGTTTGCCGCAACACTTAAAGGCGCAGGTATCACCGAGATCGTTTTTGATCGTAACGGCTATGTATACCATGGCGTAATCAAGTCATTTGCCGAAGCGCTTCGCGCAAATGAAATCAAGTTCTAGGGCGGGGATATGGAAGCTATAAACAGAGAAGATTTTGAAGAATCGATCGTTAACATCGGTCGTGTAACTAAAGTTGTAAAAGGCGGACGCCGTTTCCGTTTTACTGCCCTTGTCGTCGTCGGTAACAAAAACGGTATCGTCGGCTATGGAGCAGGTAAAGCGAAAGAGGTTCCTGATGCGATCCGTAAAGCGGTAGACAATGCATTTAAAAATCTGACAACCGTCAAGATCAAAGGCACAACTATCGCTCACGATATCGAGCACAAATATAATGCGAGCCGCATACTGCTTAAGCCGGCATCGGAAGGTACCGGTGTTATTGCCGGTGGCGCTCTCCGTCCGGTTCTTGAGCTGGCAGGAATACAGGATATTCTTACCAAGTCTATCGGTTCAAACAATCCATCGACCGTTGTCCGTGCTACTGTTGAAGCACTGGCACGTATGAAAGGATAAGGTATGGCAATAGAAAATCTTTCACCTGCTGCAGGTTCAACACACGCCAGAAAGCGTGTAGGACGCGGTCAGGGCTCAGGAATGGGCAAGACCGCAACCCGTGGTCAAAAAGGTCAGAAGTCCCGTACAGGCTATAAAAGAAAACGAAACTTTGAGGGTGGTCAGATGCAGCTTGCAAAACGTCTGCCTAAAATAGGTTTCTTTTCACATAATGTCAAGCCGTACGTTATTAATGTAGAGCGTGTCAAAGCGGTTGCAGAACTTGACGAGATTACGCTTGAGACGATAGCAGGCGTGCACAAGCTTGGCAAGTCTGTTAAAGCCGTAAAACTGGTCGGCAGGTCCGCTAAAGATCTGGCAGCAAAAATTAAAGACGAAAACATTACAACAACCGGCAAATAGATGAACCAGCAACTTGTAAACAAGATCTTGATTACGATCGGTTTTCTCTTTTTGTACCGCTTACTGGCCTATGTGCCGGTACCCGGTGTTGACACTGCAGTCATCGCCTCTTTTTTTGACTCCCACTCCAATGATGCACTCGGACTCATGAACATGTTCAGCGGTAATGCCGTAAAGCGTCTTTCTGTTATCTCTCTCGGTATCATGCCTTACATCACCGCCTCGATCATAATGGAACTGCTTGCAGCGACATTCCCGAATCTCGGACAGATGAAAAAAGAGCGTGACGGTATGGTCAAGTATATGCAGATAATCCGGTATGCTACGATCGCCATTACTATAATTCAGGCGATAGGTGTAAGTATCGGTCTGCAGTCCATGACCGGACCTGACGGCAGCAGTGCAATTCTTGTTGATCATAATATATTTATTATGGTTTCGGCAGTATCTATGCTTGCGGGAACAATGCTTCTTATGTGGATAGGTGAGCAGATCACGCAAAACGGTATTGGAAACGGTATCTCACTGATCATTTTTGCCGGTATCGTCTCTTCACTTCCGAGCGCAGTTACGCAGATGATCACCATGGTAAATACCGGAGCTATGAGCTTTATTACGGTAATTGCAATTTTGGTTGTAGTCGTCGTAACCGTAGGTGTTATTATCTATGTTGAACTTGGTGAGCGCCGTGTTCCGGTTACTTATGCCAAAAAGACTATGATGCAGAACCAGAACAAGCGTGTTATGAACTACATTCCTATCAAGGT
>MZGN01000083.1 GCA_002085085.1 Helicobacteraceae bacterium 4484_230 | reverse complement strand
TACTGGGCGTACAAGACCTACAAAGATCTGATCGTCATCACCAAAGAGTACTTCGAGTATCTTTTCGAACATCTTGATCTTCCAACCCTGCTTCCATATGGAGATCTTGAGGTGGATTTCAGTAAATTTACCGAAATACCGCTGATAGAGTCGCTCAGTGTCATCGGCGGAGTACCGGAAGAGAAGAGATAGTCAACGACAAAGATAGGATCATCAACTTTTTGAAATCAAACCAGATAGAGGTCAATGAGCAGATGAGCCTGGGACAGCTTCAGGGAGAACTGTTTGACGAGTATGTCGAAGGCAAACTGATCAACCCTACTTTCATAACACATTACCCTGTCGCAATCTCCCCTCTTGCAAGACGTAACAATGAAAACCCAGAACTGACAGACCGTTTCGAGCTTTTCATAGCCGGCCGTGAGATTGCAAACGCTTTCAGCGAGCTTAACGATCCGGTAGACCAGCTTGAGCGGTTTGAGGCACAGACCAGGGCCAAAGAGAGCGGCGGAGATGACGAAGCCCACGAAATGGATGCCGATTTCGTAAATGCGCTCAGCTACGGCATGGCCCCCACAGCCGGTCAGGGAATCGGAATGGACAGGCTTGTAATGCTGCTTAGCAATGAGCACTCCATACGTGACGTACTTCTCTTCCCTGCTATGAAGCCGCTGGAACAGGAAGATAAACAAAATGAAGAGCAATAAAATAAAGGATTGATATATGAGTTTTTTAAAAGAGTTTGACAGTGAGATTTATGATCTATGTGAAAAAGAAGGCATAAGACAAACAGACCATCTTGAGATGATCGCATCTGAAAACTTTACCATTCCGGCAGTTATGGAGGCAATGGGCTCAGTCTTTACCAACAAATATGCCGAAGGCTATCCCGGTAAACGCTATTATGGCGGCTGTGAATATGCCGATGCCGTTGAACAGCTGGCCATAGACCGTGCATGTAAACTGTTTAACTGCAAATATGCAAACGTACAGCCTCACTCCGGTTCACAGGCGAACGGAGCGGTATATGCCGCAATGCTGAAAGCCGGGGATAAAATCCTGGATGCTGAAAGCCGGGGATAAAATCCTGGGAATGGACCTCAGTCACGGCGGGCACCTGACCCACGGAAGCAAACCGAGTTTTTCAGGCAAAAACTACAGCTCGTTCACCTACGGCGTTGAACTTGACGGACGCATCAATTATGAGCGCCGAAAATAATCGTCTGCGGCGCTTCTGCGTATGCACGCGAGATAGACTTCAAAAAATTCCGTGAAATCGCTGATGATGTAGGAGCGATCCTTTTTGCAGACATTGCCCATATAGCCGGACTTGTCGCTGCAGATGAGCACCCAAGCCCGTTTCCTTATGCCGATATCGTAACTACGACTACACACAAAACACTTGCCGGACCGCGCAGCGGAATGATAATGACCAATGATGAAGAGATCGCTAAAAAGATCAATTCTGCAATCTTCCCCGGCCTTCAGGGTGGACCGCTGGTTCATGTTATTGCCGCAAAAGCGGTTGGATTCAAATACAACCTCTCTCCTGAATGGAAAGAGTATGCCAAACAGGTCAAAGCAAATGCGACAGTACTTGCAAATGTTCTGATCGAACGCGGCTATGACGTAGTAAGCGGCGGTACCGACAACCATCTCGTACTTGTATCATTCCTTGACAAAGAGTTTAGCGGTAAAGATGCCGATGCCGCACTTGGAAGAGCCGGTATAACCGTTAATAAAAACACTGTTCCGGGAGAGACCAGGTCTCCATTTGTAACTTCAGGTATCAGGATAGGCTCTCCGGCACTTACATCAAGAGGTATGAAAGAGAAGGAGTTTGAACTGATCGCCAACCGCATTGCCGATGTGCTCGACGATATAGATAACGAAATACTGCATACCGAGATAAAGAAAGAGCTTACAGTTCTTGCGCGGCAATTCGTTATCTACTCTCAGCCTACCTACTGAAGCAGACGCTTGCAGATAAGCGGTAGCAACGGTACCGTCCCGATCGATATCTGCCGGGACCACTACTGGATCAAACGCGATTTTATAGTAAAACAAATCGCGTTTGAAAACAGGACTTTCTTCTCAAAATATGAACGCTTGAATGAAAAACTGAGCGACGAACTCATTTCAAAACATCAATTACAGAATGTTACCATTGCGCACTCACTTATATGGCCTGACGGGTATGTCAGATATATTGCAATAGATTACAATGGGGAAGAAAAAGAGAAATTTTACCATCGGTTAAAGCCTGTTCTTGAAGAGATGCGGATAGATGACTACGTACTGCTGGACTCCAAAACGGAAAAACACATGCATGTATATCTCCATTATAAGCCGATGCCTTTACAAGACGCCGTTCAACTGGGTAAAATTATCTCCAAGAAACTGGAGGAGAAGCTAGACAAAACATGGCGAATCTACCCCAGCGATACTCTTCCCGAGGATTACAATATCTTAAATCTGCCCTATAATACATTTGTTGTACATAAACCGAAAACAAGGACCGTTTAATGGATGAAAGAAACGAACTAAACGATATAATTTTAAACAAAACAGACAAGCAGAGCAGGCATAAAAAGATACTGCTGGCCATTGCGACACTGGCAATCATACTTATAGTTGTAATTGTCATAATGAACCAGGTCGGAAACAAGGGAACATCAAATCTTCCGAAAGCACACCTTCCTCCCGAAAACCCAAAGACTTCGACAGCCAAAAATGATGATGCTGTTTTTGAACCGGTTGCCATCATTGAAGAAAAAGCTCGAAAGAAGAGCTCTTCTCAAAGCCAGACAATAGACAAAGCCCTAAAAAGAGCGAAACAGAAGGCAAAAGCGGAAGACACCTCTGTTAAAGAAACAGTTTCAGAAGAAATTGTTGTTGTAGAGCAGGAAGAGCTTGAGCCAAAAAGCAGTGAAAAACCGATGGAGGTACGCTTGCACCGCAAAGGTGAAAAGCTTGTTATCGATGTGGATTCCAAAAAACGCAAAATGTCTGCGATCAAACCTAAAGAAGAGTATACAGAAAAACCTCCTGGCAGACAGTCACGCTACAGAGAACATGTAAAACTGGGTGCTACATATATACAGGTTGGATCGTTCAGCAAATACAAACCGAACAAAAAATTTCTAAACAGCATTACACGCAACGGCTTTGACTACACATACCACCGCGTCGTAAGAAACGGAAGAATTCTAAACAAAGTTCTTATAGGCCCGTTTAAAAACAGAGCTGAAGCCCGAGATGCCCTGATGCGTATACGCAAAAAGATCGAATCGGATGCTTTTATTATCACAAGTTTAAAATAGAGAGGGGTTATTTTGATCCATCATTCACAGTTTATGCTCGATCAGTTCACTCCGATCGCTGTTTATCAAAAAATAAAATCCTATTTCAGCGATGAAATCCTCTTTCTTTTTGAGAGCGCAGGGAGTTCCGAAGGCAACTACAGTATTGTAGTAGTAGGTGCCCGCGAACGCCTCCAGTACAAAAACGACAAGAGCTATTATACGAAGGCTGACGGCAACACTGAAATACTCGACATCTCTCCTTTCGAATTTTTGAAAAATTATTATGAAAAGATCGATACTGCTCCATATAAAGATGCCTGCAAAAGGTTGAAGGTCGGATATGTGGACGGTTTTATCGGCTTTATAGGCTACGATATGGTCAAGATCTTCGAGCCGGTGCTCAAAGAGTTTATGGATGACCTTGAAGATACTATGAACACACCTGATATGGATCTTATCCTGCCAAAGATGATCGCGGTCTACTCGCACAAAAATCATCAAATAACCCTTATCAGTACACTCAAAAGTATGGCGGACAATTTTAATTCACTTGAAGAGAGTCTTAGAACTTCATATGACCATACTCCTTTAAAACCCATGCAAAACGATAAGGGCGGCTCATTCTCTTTCAGTAAAGAACGTTTTTTCGAAATGGTAGCCGCATCCAAAGAGATGATAAAAAGCGGGGATGTTTTTCAGATCCTTATGACCAACCGCTACACACGTGATGCGGAAGTCGACCCCTTCAGCTTTTACCGTATTTTACGCACTAAAAACCCCTCTCCCTACATGTTTTTAATGGAGTATGAGGACTTCAGCATAGTCGGAAGCTCACCTGAGGTTATGATAAGACTCAGTGAAGGGGAACTGCTTCTAAGACCCATCGCCGGAACACGCAAACGCGGCAGTACAAAAGAGCTGGATAAAAAACTTGAAGAAGAGCTTCTTGCAGATCCCAAAGAGTTGGCAGAACATCTGATGCTAATAGACCTTGGACGCAACGATGTCGGGCGTGTCGCAAAAGCGGGCACGGTAAAAGTAGAAGATATGATGCATATAGAGCGCTACTCCCACGTTATGCATATTGTTACCGATGTCGTAGCGCAGCTGCGCGACGATAAAGATATGTTCGATCTTTTTGCTGCTACTTTTACGGCCGGAACCATGACAGGTGCCCCAAAAATACGGGCAATGGAACTTATTGCCGAATACGAAGGACTCAAGCGCGGCTTCTACAGCGGCTCTATAGGCTATTTCGGTTTTGACGGCAACATGGACAGTGCGATCACTATCCGCACGTCACTGGTAATGCCGGACAGGGTCATACTGCAAGCAGGTGCCGGTATAGTAGCCGACTCGGTCCCCGAGATGGAATATCTCGAGGTCCAAAATAAACTGGGTGCTCTTACGAGTGCCCTGGATGATCTTAACACATGAAACTCTTTGCGATTTTTGGTGATCCTGTCGCACACTCCCGCTCCCCCTTAATGCACAACAATGTGTTTAGAGAACTGGGCTTCAATGCCTGCTATACCCGCATCCATCTCAAAGACGGCAATAAACTCAGAGAGGTCTTTTTCAAGCTGAAACTCGACGGTGCAAATGTAACCGTTCCACACAAAGAGGCTGCATTTGAAGCCTGTGACGAGGTGCGCGGATTTGCAAAAAAGATCAGGGTGGTAAATACGCTTGTCAACGAAAACGGCAAACTGGTAGGATACAACACGGATGCCGATGGTTTCCTCTATGCTATTGAAGCTTTTTCCAAAATCAAAACCGTACTGATCATCGGCGCAGGTTTAAAGAGATGAATCTGGCATGCCACACATGGGAAGATATGCCTTCGGGTACATATGACCTCATAGTAAACACAACATCTGCCGGACTGAAGGATGACAATCTACCTGCTCTAAGCTCATGCCGCTTCGCAGCCGATGTTATATACGGAAAAACCACTCCGTTTCTTCGACTCTGTGCAAAACTCGGTATCACAGCCAAAGATGGAGCAGATATGCTTCTTGGCCAGGGCGTATTGGCAAACCGATATTTCACCGAAGAAAAGTTTACTCTTGATGCAATCGAAAAACCGATGAAAAGAAGTTTTGACTTTTAATCAACCCAACGACAAAGGATTTTTATGAAACATTTTCTATTGACACTTTCCATGGTTGCAGCAGCCTCTTTATATGCAGATTACACGGTTATCCTCCAATCAGGTGACGGTGAGCAGGTTTTTCAATATAGAGACGACAGGCACGCTTCGATAACCCTTGGTAAAAACAGCAGACTCCTGGTAACAGGGGACAAAGCATATATGATCTCCGACAGACACGGCGAAAAAGTCGCTATGGATGTAGATCAGATGCACGCAATGACAAGGGCAATGGGTGTAAATGTACAAGATGAGATCAAAAAAGCAAAAGATGAAGCCGATGTGAGAATCATCAAAAAAGGAAAAACGCAAAAAATTGAAAGAAGAAGGCAGAACGGAACGCGCAAACGTATTGGTCTCAAAGGAGAAAGATATTGTCAAAGCGATGAAAGCCTACGGTAGAATCCTTGGCAGGATGGCCGGTGGTGCAGATGATGATATTATGGATTTCATCCAGATAAAACCAGGATACGTCGTTATCGCCACACTGGATGAGAAAGATGGTTTCAGACTAAAAAAATTTCAAGAAAAAAAGATTCCGGGATCTGCATTTGAACTTTCAAAAGATACACAGATGCAGGAGATGCCGAACTTCGGAAAACTTTTCGGCGGACAATAAAAGACAGAGACACTTCAAGTGTGCCTATATTTCAACCCTGTCCTCAAGCGCCCTGACTAACGAGAGCATATCTATGTTCTCCAGGCTTACGCCGGTCGGGATCCCTTGGGCGATACGCGTAAAACGGATATCCATCTCCTCAAGCCTGTCTTCTATAAACAGTATAACCGCATCATTGGCTATGGACGGGGTAAGAGCGAAGATCACCTCTTTTACACCGCCCGTAACAACCTTTTTAAGCTGTTCTACATGATAATCATCAAGAGTATCGAGAACAAAATAACGCCCGTCAAATATGCCATTCTCTTCGATCGTCAGGATATCTTTGGCATTTTCTACAATACAGAGCAGTTTTTCATTTCTCATCTCATCGGAGCAGATGTCACATAACTCATTTTCACTCATACCACCGCATGAGCTGCACCTCTTCAGCGATGCAAGTGCATTTTCAATCGCATGTGCAATTTTCAGTGCGCCGAAATTGTCCTTCATGACCATATGATAAGCAAGCCGCGTCGCCGACTTCTGGCCAATAGTGGGAAGCTCCCCGAGAGCATCGACAAGATGATTAAATTTTTCCAAAGAGTGTTTCATCGGGCTGATTGTAACTTAGAATTGATTAAATGGTACATTAATAGGTATAATTAAAATATAAAAATAGTTCAGGGCTCCCGATTAATGATACGCAAAGTTTTTAAGAAAAAAAAGAAGAATAATCATAAACTTAATGATTTTTTAAAAAAATATAATATTCCCAGAGAATACTTTTCTATCAACAGAAAATCAGTTACCAGAGCCATACTGATCGGTCTTTTCGTAGCTTTGATTCCGATGCCGATGCAGATGGTAGCGGTTATGTTTTTCGTACCGTTTGTCAGGTTCAACGTCCCGATAGGCGTCGCACTTGTCTGGCTTACCAACCCCTTTACGATGCCGCCACTTTATTATATAGAATACATCACCGGCAACTTTCTTTTGGGGCAGGAAGGTATACACAACATAGAGATGACACTCGACTGGTTTAAAAACAACCTGGATGATATTTTTATCCCGCTTTATGTCGGAACAGCCTTTTACTGCGTAACCATCTCTATCTCCGCCTACTACATTGCCAACTGGCTCTGGATACACTCCGTCCATACAGAAAGAAAAAACAAACGCAAAGAATAGAACTGGGTGCAAAACACCCACAATCCGTCAAAATCCTCTACCTGACCTTCGCAACCGTATAAATATCCTTGGTCTTTGGAGTGTTTGCAATTCCATTGGCCGTTTTAAAACGAAACGGCAAAGTTATGGGCAGATTTTTTGAAGCCGGATCGACGGAACTGACACTGAAATGCAGATGTGGTCCGCTGCTGTAGCCCGTATTGCCTGAATAGCCTATGAACTGTCCGGTATGCACTCTCTCTCCTACCCGGACCATCACACCATACTGCTTTAGATGATAATACTTCCCGAGAGTATGGTCGTCATGTTCTATAACGATATAGTTTGCCTGATCACCGAAACTTTTGTCGAAACCGCCTTTATTGTGGCTTGATTCAGCTGCAATGACCCTGCCGCCCCTGGCCGCATATATCTTCGTACCGACAGGGCACTGAAAATCAACAGCAAAGCGTGTAAGCCCCTTGTGCGTAATACCGCCATCTACCCCCTGTGATACAAATACCCTGCTTCCTGCAGCAAAAGGAAGAGCATAGAGCGGATCACTGTGACGTGCACTGAGACGACCCATCACCCAGCTGTAGCGGGAGGTAAATGAAGCCTTTTTCCTGCGGTCATCCACCTCAAGTGACAGCACTTTCTGTTTTGAACCTGGTGCAAGTTCTATGATTTTCGGCAACCGGTCCGATGGGGTGAAGTTTCTGATTGAAGGCAGCTCAAGCGTCAAAGTAACCGGATAGATATTTCTGTTTTGCGCATAAAATGTAAAACGCCCATTTTCTCGTTTTGTAGAGACCAGCACCGGCAGATCGCTCTGTTCTACCGCTTCCTGCGCGAGCACCTGCTGATCTTTTTTGAATGCCGCACGCTCCGTAGAGAGAAAAGCGGCACTCTGCTCCTCAAGCCGCAGATCTTCACGGATCACTTCCATGGCCGCTATCGTATGCTCCTCCCTGAATGTCTCATAAAATGCCAGCGTCCTGCGTTTAAATGAAGGGCGTTTGAGAGGTGCGAGCGGATTTGAGACCAGAAATTCAAACAGTTCCCTGTCTGCAGACTCCATCGATTCATTCAATGCTTTTGCATAAATACGCTGCCAGTGCCTGCTTGCCCTCTGCCTGCCTCGAAGCTTTGAAAGATATTTTGGCTTCAGGTTTTGTGCCTCGGGGCTCTTCTCCTTTATCGCCTCATCCAGCAAATATCCGGTCTCAAAGCAGTATTGCAGCTCCTGCTCATATTTATCCACCTCATCTTTATTAAAATATTTTAACTCCTGAAGAGCTTTGAGGCTCTGCAGTTCTGACTCAAGCGCTTCACCCATGGAACGAAAAGCCTGCGGCGCTTCTGCCCATAATACAAAACATAACAAGATAGACACAAAAACATAACGCATTTATTGTCTCCTTAACAACTCTTTGGGCACCAGCATCCACAATTGTAATGGCGACTTCATGAGCCCGGCCTTTGCCTCGGCCTTTTTGCCAAAGCCAAAAAACAGATCGGCCCTCACCTGCCCCTTTATAGCTCCTCCGGTATCCTGAGCAAATCCGAGATGACGTATAGGCTTGTTTATCAACGGATCGACAGCTTCATAATAAAGCGGCATTCCCAACGGAATAAACGAACGGTCTACCGCAAGTGAGCGCATAGGCGTAAGCTCCACACCCAGACTGCCCACGGCACCCTGCTCTCTTTTTTTAAAAAAGATGAAACTTGGATTCAATTTTAAAATATCTTTGCTTTTGTCCGGATGGTTCTCAAGCCATTCACGGATACTTTGAAGTGATATATTCTCTTTTTCAATATAACCTCTTTCGATCATCTCTTTGCCTATAGAGCGGTACGGGTGCCCGTTCTCATTAGCATATCCGACAAAGAGAATCTCTCCGTTCTCAAGCAAAACCCTCCCGGAACCCTGGACCTGCAGAAAAAAACAGTCGATTTCATTATCGACGTAACAGATAGCTGAAGCATTGATCTCGCCTGAATCGATCTGCTCCCTTGACGGCATGGGAACCAGTTTCTCTCCCTCCAGCCTGCCCCGAAGTTTTTTGCCCCTGAGTTCCGGATAAACAGAATCGAGCTCAACGGTAACCAACTCTTCCGGTACCCCATAAACCGGGTAGCGATAGCGGCCCTTTTTTGTCAGTGATCCACGCAGCAGAGGCTCGTAATACCCGGTCATCAATCCGACAGAGTTTTCACCCTCTCTGTCGACAAGAGCGATTGGAACAAAATTATCTTCAAAAAAAGCTCTTGCATCATCGGCCCGGGCAGCTTTTGGGCAAAGATCACGAAACATACCCAAAGTATCGACACTGTCACACTGCCTGACAAATACCGACAGGGCATCCGCCAGATCATCTTCCCGCCACCCTTTCAAAGAGGCATAAGAGGCCATTTTGGCACTACTTGCGCTTTGCGGTGTCAAAGTGTACAGCCTGGCCTTTGGGGCACATCCGGTAAATATAATTAAAACCGATAAAACGGTAAAGAGAAATTTCATAACGCCCAATATGCCATTTTTTTCCTGTAAATGGTATAATTCCGAAAAAATTTGCAGGATAATGAACATTGGAAGATCTTAGCTATTACGAAATCTTGGAAATATCGCAGACCGCGGACAAATCTACCATCAAGAAGGCTTATCGCAAAATGGCTAAAAAGTATCATCCCGACCGCAATCCGGATGATAAAGAGTGCGAACATAAGTTTAAACTCTGCAACGAGGCCTATCAGGTTTTAAGTGACGACCGCCAGCGCTCCATATATGACCGCTACGGAAAAGAGGGGCTGCAGAACTCCGGTGGAGCCAGAAGCGGCGGCGGAGGTTTCGGCGGATTTGGCGGATTTGGAGATATAAGCGACCTGTTCGACGAAATGTTTGGTGGAGGCCAGCGTCAACAAAGCCGTGCCGATGCAGACAAATATCCGCTTGACCTTGGCGTAGAGATGAGCATCAGCTTCAAAGAGGCTGTATTCGGATGTGAAAAAGAGATAAACTATACATATAAAACACCGTGCAAAAGCTGCAAGGGAAGCGGAGCAAAAGACGGCAAACAGACCGTATGTTCCCAGTGCGGTGGAAAAGGCCAGGTCTATGTACGCCAAGGCTTTATGACCTTTTCACAGACCTGCCCTGTCTGTCACGGCGAAGGCACCATGCCGTCTGAAAAGTGCCCTGACTGCGGCGGCCTTGGATACAACGAGGTAAAAGAGAGCGTTACGGTAAAAGTCCCTGCAGGAGTGGATTCTGAAAACCGCCTCCGTGTTTCAGGCAAAGGAAACATTGGCAAACGCGGAAACCGCGGAGATCTTTACGTAACCTTTTATGTCGAGCAGGATGACACCTTCATCAGAAACGGTGACGATATTCACATAGAGGTGCCTGTTTTCTTTACCCAGGCGGTTCTTGGGGAGACCATTACCATTCCATCCCTCAGCGGAGAACTGGATCTCAATCTGAAAGTAGGCACAAAAGACAAGCAGACCTTTACATTCAGACACGAAGGTGTCGAAAGTGTACACGGTCACGGCAAAGGTGATCTTATTGCCCATATCAACATCACATATCCGAAAAAGCTGAATGATGAGCAAAAAGAGATGCTTGAGAAACTCCAGGAGAGTTTCGGTATAGAGTCCAAACCGCACGAAAGCGTTTTCGAATCTGCATTCGAGCAGGTCAAGGGTTGGTTTAAAAAAGAGCATTAGGCAGCTTTTTAAAGCTTTAGAAGATAGAATTATCTCTATAATTTATGAAAAAGGCAGAAATATGCAGCCCAAAGAATGTACCTCGCTCAGTGAAGTAAGAGAAGAGATCGACAAACTCGACGACCAGATAGTGGAACTGATCGGTGCCCGCAACGCATACATCCACCAGGCGGCAAAATTCAAAGACAGCGTAGATGAGGTGAAGGCGCCGGACCGTATTGACGACGTTATGCAGAGAGTGCGCCATAAAGCCCTAAAACTGGGCATGTCACCAAATATGCTTACAGACATCTACACCATCATGATAAACGAGATGGTAGAGGCCGAGATAGCGGAATTTCGCAACCTGGGAAAATTCTAACCCCCTCTTACCCTTCCCTGTTTACGCTCTGAGCCCCCACAAAACGGCTGTAGTGTCCTCCCCCGTTGGAAAGAAGCTCTGCAGGCGTTCCGGACTCTATGACCCTTCCGTCTTTCAGTACATAGATCAGATCGGCATGCTCGACCGTACTGAGCCTGTG
>MZGN01000082.1 GCA_002085085.1 Helicobacteraceae bacterium 4484_230 | reverse complement strand
GCCGATGGCAGGATGGTTGCAAGAAAACTTTATAACCGACTGGGCGATATATACTCTTTTGAGAGATACAGAGACGGCAAACCTCTCCTGCCTGTAGAGATGACCTATCAGAAAGCAGGAGAGATCTGCCAAAAAGCTTCATTTAGAGGTTATCACGACTGGATACTTCCAGATGTAAAGCAGCTGCATGCTCTTCCTTTTTCCGAATTGACAAGAGACATGAGTTATATAGCATCAGATGCGCCCAGGATCAAAGGTAACAGTGCCGAGGTCTCCTATGTTCATTTCGGCAGTACTCCGTCAAGCCCAAAATGGCATAATGATGATCTTGATGTCAGTGTGGCGATGAATGTAATATGCGTAAGGAAAAAAGATCCATCCGTGTTTCACCTTGTTTCCGGCGTGGATAGTGCAGTCGATCTTGCGGACAGCAGTAAAATCGGCTATCCGGCAGAAAAAAAACAGACTAAAAAAAAGATTTCTGCTGTAAAGAAGAAAACGCATACAGTAGTACAAAAATCCAAAGCAGAACAGAAAGTGCTTCAGGCCCTGTCCCAAGAGCGCCGAAGTGTGAAAAAAACTACCGTGCTCAGGCCGGGTTATTATATATGCATTTATACATACAGCAAATATCCGCCGAGTAAAGAGAGGCTCGATAATATTATGCTTAGCGGGTACAGGTACAAGTTCAGCGACATCAGTGTGAAAGGAAAAGATCTTACCAGTGTTCTGGTCGGACCTTTTCCAAATATGCAAAAAGCGAAAAAAGAGTTAAAGCGAGTGCATCGTCTTATTGAAGCCGATGCCTATATTTTAGACAGGAGCCGCCCTTGAATGCCACTGGCTCAAGGTACAGGTCATAGTAAAGAGAGCGGTAATGGCATTTTAATCATTACCTTGCTACTATAATGGTTATAATATTTATAAGGAGAGAGAATGAAAAGAGCGTTTAATTTTGGTGCGGGTCCGGCTGCAATACCGACGGAAGTACTTGAGGAGGCTCAAAGGGAGCTGTTGGATTTTCAGGGATCCGGTATCTCTATTATGGAGTCGTCTCACAGGGCAAAACTTTATGAAAATGTTCATAATGAGGCTATCAGCCTTATGCGCGAGCGAAAGGTCCAGTATGCAGATACTGGCAGCTGGTCTTCAAAGGCTATTAAAGAGGCGAAGATACAGGGACTCAACGTAGAGGTCGTCGCAAGCTCAAAAGATACCAACTACGACAGGATTCCTGAAGTAAACTTTGATGATGATGCCGATTATGCTTACATCACCTCCAATAACACGATTTACGGAACCGAGTATAAAACATTTCCATCAACTAAAGCCCCTCTTATCATAGATGCATCAAGTGACATTTTCTCCTACCCTGTAGACTGGTCGAAAATAGATATGATGTTTGCAGGTGCACAAAAGAATGCCGGCCCTTCCGGTGTTACTATCGTTATCGTGAAGAAAGAGATGATAAGTGCGCCAAAAGAAAATATTCCGACCATTCTGCGCTACAGCACACATGCCGACAACAACTCTCTTTTCAATACCCCGCCGACTTTCGGTATCTATCTCCTTAACCTGATAATGAAGTGGATCAAAAAACAGGGAGGCATAAAAGCCCTGCAGAGAATGAATGAAGAGAAAGCGGCAATTATTTATGATGCTATCGACAACAGCGGCGGCTTTTATGTCGGCCATGCCCAGAAAGATTCACGTTCACTGATGAACGTCTCTTTCAACATCAAAGACAAAGACGCGGAACTGGAAGCAGAACTTATCAAACTCACTTCTGAAAACGGTATGATCGGATTGAAGGGGCACAGATCCATCGGCGGACTCCGGGCTTCCATTTATAATGCTATGAGCAAAGAGGGTGTAGAGGCACTTGTGGCGCTGATGGAAAAATTTGCGGCAGAAAAGCGCTAGAGGGATTTGCATATGTATAAGATACAGACATTGAACAAAATCTCGGCAAAAGGGCTCGACCTGTTTTCACGGGAGAGTTATGAAGTGGCAAGCGAGATCGCTTCACCTGACGCCATCGTGCTTCGAAGTTTCAAGATGCACGATATGGAACTGCCGGATTCTCTGCGGGCGATTGCCAGGGCAGGTGCCGGAACGAACAACATCCCGATCGACAAATGCTCGGATAAGGGTATAGTGGTTTTCAATACGCCGGGTGCGAATGCCAATGCCGTAAAAGAGATGGTGCTTACCGCGATGCTGATGGCCTCAAGAGATGTTGTGGGCGGTATAAACTGGGTTCAGGGTCTCAAAAGTGAAGGGGAGAAGGTTCCCGCTCTTGTAGAAAAAGGCAAATCACAGTTTGCGGGCCAGGAGATCAAAGGCAAAAAACTGGGCCTTGTAGGCCTTGGTGCTATCGGTGCACTGGTAGCAAACGATGCGCTTGCGCTGGGTATGGAGGTGGTCGGATATGATCCGTATCTGTCAGTAGATGCTGCGTGGGAGCTTTCAAGTGAAGTGCAAAAGGCAAGCGGACTTGAGACAATGCTGGCCGATATCGATTATTTGAGCATCCATGTGCCTCTTCTGGAGAGCACCAAAGGTCTTTTTAACAAAGAGAAGTTCGCCATGATGAAAGACGGAGTCAAGATCATGAACTTTGCCAGGGGCGGACTGGTTGACAATGATGACCTTAAAGAGGCGCTTGTTTCAGGCAAAGTGTCTACTTATGTTACGGATTTTCCGGATGCCGACCTGCTTAATGTAGAAGGAGTTATTCCAATCCCCCATCTGGGTGCGTCTACAAGCGAGTCCGAGGATAACTGTGCAACAATGGCATGTGTGCAGGTAAAAGATTTTCTCGAGGCCGGAAATATCAAAAACTCGGTCAATTTTCCGGATTGCCATCTGCATAGAACTGACGGACAGAAACGTATTATCATCGCCAACAGGAATATTCCGAATATGATCAGCGAGATCACTTCATTGCTGGCAGACAACGGCGTGAATATCGGTGATATGCTAAATAAAAGCAAAGGTGAGCTTGCCTATAACATCATCGATGTGGAAGGTGAGCTTTCCGACGATGTTGCCGATAAACTGCGTGCTGTCGACGGCATTATCATGGTAAAACTCATAGACTAAACTGCAAAACACTTTTTTTGACTGCATGGCGGCCCGACAGAGTTTCGGGCCGCCAAAACCATCTCTTATTCGCTATACTTTTCAGATATCTTTACAGAAGGTTCAGTAATGAAAAAAGTGATGTTTATCAGCGGAGCCGGATTGAGTGCAGAGAGCGGGATCAGAACCTTTCGTGATCATGATGGTCTGTGGGAGCAGTATGATGTGATGCGGGTCTGCTCCGTTCAGGGGTGGGAAGACGACAGGGAGCTGGTTACCCGGTTTTACAATGCCAGAAGAAAAGACCTTGCCGATAAAAAGCCCAACGCGGCACATTACGCTATTGCGGAGCTTGAGAGGAAGTTTCCGGGGCAGATTTGGAATTTGACACAGAATGTCGATGATCTTCTGGAGAAGGCGGGCTGCAGGGATGTTGTCCATCTGCACGGCACTTTGACCGACTTGCGCTGCGAGGAGTGCGGCCATGTTTTTGACATCGGTTACGCTGAACAAAACGGGCATGATGCCTGCCCGATGTGTGAAAGTGCCCTGGTGCGCCACAATGTGGTGATGTTCGGCGAAGCGGCACCTGAATACCGCCGTATCTATGAGGCACTGGCCGATACCGATCTTTTTGTAGCCATCGGTACCAGCGGACAGGTTATCGATATAGCTAGCCTCGCCAAAGAGTATGAATACTCTGTTTTGATAAATCCAAAACGTGAAGAGCATGTCACCTCGTTCGGCTCTTTTGAAAAGTACATAGATGAGTATTTTGAGCACTTTATTCAAAAAAACGCTACGGCAGCCGCAGAGGAGATGCTTGGGCTTGTCGGCAGGCATCTGGGTTAGAGTTTTGCGGGTTAAAAACCAGGAGGCGATAATTAGATCCCTTTCGTCGGTAATCCCCCCCCCTCAAAACCACCCTTCCCAAAAGTAGTGAATAGCGGTTGCGAAGCAAATTTTCTGTGAAAAGTAGAAAATTCCAATAAACTAAATAATTTTTTGAGGTACTTTTTCTAAAAAAGTAGCGAATAGATACCTTTCTTTTTAGAAAAGAAAGTAAAACAAAGAAAATCGCCGTTTCGCAAATCGCTCGCTTCTCCCGGCGATTAGACGCCTCCGCAGTGGCTTTCAGGGAGTGCGAAACGGCACTCTTTATCTAATCAATACACTTCGATTCATCGAAGCCAAATATCCATTTTATACATTTCATTTTTACTATTTTATAGAACCATGACTCCTGTCTTCGCAGGAGTGACGAAAGACAGGTCTTTACAAAAAAGGAGCAAATCAGTGTCATCCCTGCGAAGACAGGGATCTTAAATACAAATGGCTGTTACACTCCAGGGGTGACATCCTTGGTTCTTCTTTATGCATAGGTTTTTTTACAAATTCATCTAGAAAAAAGGGGCTTAGTGGTACCTACACCTGCTGCCTCTCTCACCTCGTTCCACCTCTCACGAAGTATAACGCATAATGTCACACAGCCAAGGTCAAGTTAATACAACCACAAAATACCATGATACCATTCCACCTCGGGAGAGGTGGAATGAGAAAGATAAATATAAGATATAAACATGTAGAATTTTTTTTCATTTTAAGAAACAGGAGTAAAGTTGTGAATTTCTCTTCCGGTGTTTTTTTTGGGAGTTTAGTGGTTGCATTGTCTCTGGTAGGCTGTGGAGGTGGTTCCAGCAGTGCAGGTTCGGCAGTTCCGTCAACATTAAAAAGTAATTCTGAAAGCAGTTCTTCAAGCTCTTCAAGTTCATCTTCTTCCGCAACTGCAAATAGTTGTGCCGTAACGCCAACAGGTATTGACTGGTCCACAATGAGCAAGCTTGATTTGGATGAAATGCTTGATACAACCAACTTTGACGTATCGAATGTCAGACTTCAGATTGTATACTCTGGAGAAGGGGACTGTGTGGGAGATGATGTAGACCTTACGCGTGTAGCCATAGCAAAACTTGACTATAAAGGCTATGGAGAGTCAGCAAAAGATGTGATGGATGTGGCATTTTATGTCAATGGAGATGAGTATGACAGAGTATTTAGTCTTTATATTGACATGGACAACAATGTAAATACAGGGCTGCAAGTTTCAAATGGAGCAGAGACCATTGGGGCGGATAAAATTTTTCAACTCGATTACCAAAGCAGAAATATAGATAGCTTTGTTGTTAATTATGAGGAAGTTCCGCAACGTTTGAAAGCAATGAACAACTATATTGAGACAGCAGCAGGGAATGTCTGGGGAACAGGATGGTATATGATGAGCGTCGATGGATTTGCCAAAAGTTATTTTACGGCTCATAATGTCCGTGCTATTGCAACAGTTGACAGTTTTAAGGTTGGTAAGTCGACATCCGATATAACATATCTTGGTCTTTCAGATATTACTCCTGTTTTTGAAATCCATCCCTTTTAAGAGGATTTTTCACCTCGTTCCACCTCTCCCGAGGTGTAACACATAATGTCACACAGCCAAGAGCAAGTCCCGAATTTAAATCCGAAGTGCAATTTTTGAAAATAAGAAAATCAGAGATTGTATTTTAGGGGTTTGAAGAGGCTAGATGATAAAATTCTACTTCAAAATCCGACCAAAGACAAGGAGTAGAAATGTCATATCATCATCTAACCATTCACGAACGGTACCAAATAAATGCTTACAAAAGAGCTGGTTTCAAGAATTGTGAGATAGCAAAAGAGATTAATGTTCACCCATCAACAATAGGGAGAGAACTTAAAAGAAATAGCGGTAAATTATTGGGAATATATTTTCCTAATGGAGCAGATAAATATGCAAAAGAGAGAAGCAGGACTCAAGCTGGAAATGCAAATAGAATACTTGATAAAAACGTTAAAGATCTCATCATAAAATACATTGAAATGGACTACTCTCCAGAGCAGACATCAGCTGTCTTGAAGATCAGACACAACATCACCTATTCATTGGTCAGTATTTATAAGTTCATAGATCAGGACAGAGCAAACAAGGGTGATCTTTACACTCACCTGAGACAACATGGAAAACGTCGTGTAAAGTACGGGAACAAGTACAAGGGAAGAATCAAAGACAGAGTCTCAATATCCCAGCGACCTGAAGCAGTAAACGATAAAGCCAGGCTGGGAGACTTTGAGGCAGATACAATTATCGGCGGTGGCAAAAAAGGGGCAATCATTACGATCGTAGATCGCAAATCTATGTATTTAAAAATGTCGATTCCCTCATCAAAAAAAGCAGATGAGACAGCTAAGAAAATGGTTCAGCTTCTGAAGCCGTTTAAGAACATGACTCATACCATTACAACGGATAACGGATTTGAGTTTTCCGAGCATAAAACGGTCTCCAAATCTTTAGGGTGTGACTACTATTTCTGTCACCCTTATAGCTCCTGGGAAAGAGGACTGAATGAAAATATCAATGGCCTGATCAGACAATATATTCCAAAAGGAAGCAGCTTTGACAAGCTGACAAAAAAAGAGATCAAGATCATAGAAGACACACTTAACCATAGACCAAGAAAATCATTAAACTGGAGGACTCCATATGAGGTGTTTCATGAAGTGGAATTAACAGCTTAGGAAAATTGAGGTATGATTTTTAAATCAAGAATTGCACTTCGGATTTAAATTCGGGAATCCAGTCTGGAATCATCCGACTCAGTTGCCACTCAAGTTTTTAGTTTGGCTATCTCACTGGGGTACAGACTCAAAATATTTTGGTCTCAGGGGTAGATCGAT
>MZGN01000081.1 GCA_002085085.1 Helicobacteraceae bacterium 4484_230 | reverse complement strand
CCCCTGTTTTTGGTTGATCCCGAGCGCGCAAGCGCCTCGGGACGGGCGACGATGGGGGAGGACGATTCTTTTGTTCAGTCTTTTCCCAACCCGCCTGCAGCGACTGTGTCGCAGACACTGCGGGCAGGTCGTAATCCAATCCCGCCAAGCGGGATCGCCCATCATCTTCCACCGTTTTACCTTTTCAGAATCTTTCGAGCCTCTTGCAAAACTCTTCGCTCTAAGAGCGAACACTACAAGTTTTATTGCATATTTGTTAGTAAAATTGCGATAATTTAGTTGTAGTGTCGGTTCTTCCCGTCACGGCGTAGCCGAAGGCGATGACGGAAGAGCCGAAATTCGCCAGTTTTGCAAGAACCTCATGTAGGTTGTATTTTTGTGTTGCTGCCGGATGGGGGGGGAGTGTGTTCTGTCCGGTTTGTTGCTTTTCTGCCAATGAGTAATTTTACGATTAAAAATGGAGCACCGAAAATCAATGGTTCCATCCAACCAAATATTAGGATGGCAGCATTGATTGCAATGCCATCATTCATTACGTTTCCGGCGGCTATGATGCAGAGGGGGAGAATTTCTGTCGAAACTTGGGATAATTGCGAGGCAATAGCAGAATGATACGGGGTGAGTCTCATTTATGAGATGTCATTTTGTCGTATTTGAGACAGATGCTATGCGACGGACGGGTTGGAATGGGGCTAAAAGTGTCTCTTTTGGTCTGATAATGTAAACCCTGTTGCGGCACCGTTGCTGATATGTGAAGAAACTGCAAACATTGAAAACGGTCGATTTCAGGCACGCCTGATGCTTTATACATAGCTGTACTGAGGTTGGTTCGGAATTCAGGACGCCGGCCGCAAAATATAAATTTTGGCTATTCTGCGTCCATAGCCTTGCTGACCGACTGGCAAAGACCTTCCGGTCGTATTGGGAGAGCCGTAGCTTTTGCTGCGGTTCTTTCTTTATAAGCGGATAATTAAGTAGTATATATATTGTCCAAAGCAAAAAAGGACACTATTTTGAAAAATATAAACTACTTAATTATTATGGTTTTGGCAGTCGCTATTGCGTGTGGCGGGTGCCGGTCTAAGAGCAAAACTGCCGGTCTGCCGGAGTACGGTCTGGCGTTGATGCAGGAGGGTGACTATGAGAGCGCAAGTGAAGCTCTTATGGAAGCGACGGCGATATACAGCAACAGTGTTACTGTACATTATAATCTGGGTTTTGCATACTGGAAGCTTGGGCGCAGTGATGATGCAATTGCATCGCTGACGAGAGCTGTGGATCTGAGCGGGGATGACAGTCGTCCCGCAGAACTTCTGGCATATGTTATGCTGGATTCAGGCAATGCGCTGGAGGCTAACAAGGTGCTTTCGGGGATAGAGAAGCAGACCCCATCTACTCTTACGCTGATGGCTTTGGCATCGCAAAAAGCAGGCAGCAGTGATTTAGCTCGTTCGTATCTGGGTAAAGCGCTGGATATTGATGCTGACTATGCTCCGGCTCTGTACAATCTTGCTCTGCTGTATCGAGATGTTGATAACAACAGTCGTGAGGCTTTGGCATATTATAAGCATTTCAAGGCTGTGGCGCCGCATGATATGCATGCCGATGAATCACTTCAGGCCTTTATCAGGGGAGATTTGTCGCAGGATGAGGTATTGAAGGTTGTGCCTTCGGTTGGCGGTGACGCATCAATTGAACCTCCGATGGCTGACACCGTTGTAGAAACTCCTGTTGCGAAGCCGATAGAGAAACCTGTTCCGTCCTCATCATCAAAAGAGGTGGACAAACTTTTGGCAAAGGCGGCTTCTGAACTCAAACAGGATAATGCCGATACGGCACTGATTATGCTGAAGGATACGGTACGCAAGCATCCTGACAGTGCTGATGCGGTTTGGGCTTTGGCCAAAATATATGACAAGAATCTCGGCAACAAAAAGAAGGCAGCCGAGTTATACAAAAAATTTGCGGTTATGTTTCCAAATGATCCTCGTGCAGCGGCTGTTGCAAAAGCTGTGTCGCGGTCTGCATCTGCGGATGCGGATGCGGATGCCGCCCGCTCTGTGAAGCCGACAGTCAAAACAAGTGATAGATACTTTCGTGAGGGATTGAAGTATTACCGTGAAAAGAAATTTGATGCCTCCATTTCTGCGTATAGAAAAGCGCTCAAGCTCAATCCTAAATCAGTGCTGACTGCCTATAATCTGGGGCTGTCATATAAGGCTAATGGTGATCTTTCAAATGCGGCCAAAGCTTTCACGCTTGTATTGCAGATTCAGCCTGACAAAACCAATGCGCTTTATATGCTGGGGCTGACGGAAAAAGAGCGCGGCCGCAATGATGCGGCCCTCAGGCATCTCAACCGGCTGCTGCGTATACAGCCCGATTTTGCAAACGCCCATTTTCTTTTGGCTATTATATATCTTGAGGGAAACCGTCCTGATATGACTGCAATTCATTATGAGCGTTTTGTTAACTTGTGTCCGACGGGAGACAATGCAGATAAGGCAAAGGCCTGGCTGGCAAAACATAAAGACGGGGAAAATTAATGGAATCACTTCCTGAATTCAATTTGGTTGATATTATTGCATTGGCACTGATTGCTGTCGGAGCCGTTCAAGGGTATTTTCGCGGGCTTTCCGGTGAGATTGCACGATTGGTCGGAACGGTTCTGGCTTTTGTTGCAGGTATATCTCTGCATGCGACGGTGGGCAAATGGATTCTGGAAAATACACGTCTTGAAGATCAGGCGGCTCATGCGGTGGCATTCATTGCAACCATCCTGCTGGCATTTGCGGTTATGATTGTGCTGAGGCTGATAGTGAAGCGGCTGATTAAGGTTGTTTTTGCCGACGGCTTCGATAAATCAAGCGGGGTTATTGCAGGAGTGCTGCGTATGAGTATTGTGGTCTGTATTATATTTTTCGGTATGAATATGATTCCGCATGATTACCTTAACCGTACTTTCGGAGAAGAGTCTGTCATCGGCAGAATTGTTGTTAAATATGTTCCGATGGTCAGAGAGACCCTTGAAAAAACAGATCTTCCGATTCCCAAAAAAGAGAGAGATGATGTTCCATCAGAGAGCGAGAAAATATGACAGAACCGGATTCGAATTCAATGATACCCGATTTGCAGTCCAGCCTGATTTGCGATGATGTACGCCAGGAGCGTAATGGTAAGTTTATGCTGATTGGGCTTTTTGATGCAATCGGAGTGCCCAAATATCCGGCGCTGTTTCAGCGTATCTGCATGGTCAACCGCTGGTGCTGCGGAGTGGGGGAGTTTATGCAGCAGACTCGGCTTCTCAAACCGGATGGACATACGGTGCTGATTGAGGGCAAGCCTGTTGCGGTCAGACTTCCCAATAATGAATCGAATGCCACCTGTATTGAGGTGTTTATGAATGTAAAGCTTGAGGCACCCGGGACATACTGGGCGGAAATTCTGCTGGATGAGCGTCTGATTCTGCGTTATCCGCTCAAAGCTGCACTGATCAAGCCTCCGCCGCAGCAGGGATAGCATATGGAAAAACCGGAAGATCGTTTTACATTTGCAAGGCTTTGTGAGGTAGTTGGTAAGGCTCCGTTTTTTGTTTCAAATATTCAGAGGGCGCTGGGGCTTTATGTGCCCACTGCCGGCGAAGGGTATTCTGTAGCGTATGTTGCTTTTATGGAGAAGATTGTTGCTTTGCGCACATTCAATGTTCCTGTTGCCGATATTGCCGATCTTTTTGCTAAAGAGAAACGTCTGTTGGAATTGCTGAAGTTTGATTCTCTCAGCAGTTCACCGACATGGTATCTGGATGGGTGCGGTTCACCAAGGCGGTCTGATAAATACCTGCTTCTGACCGGTTATGCTCTTGGGTTTCATCTTGATGGGCATGAAATACAGTCCAACCTTGATTTCGGCAAACGTGACGGCGAGCTGTTTGCGGGACATGAGATGGGGGAGGATATTTCGCGGGCGGTTGCCGTTTACAGCAAACTGGCGGATAAGGTACGGGCGCGAGTGGAGAAGGAGACTCCTGTTCTGAAGAATGCATTGTTCTGGGGCTCGAAGGCCTTTTAGGATTTAGACGATTGGAGAGGAACCGCGGAAAACACGGAAGGCGCGGAAGCTTATGTTCGGCATGTGTTGTTCAGAGAGGCAGGCCCCCTCCCTTTGGCCGGGAGGCTCGCCCTGCAACCGGGGAGGGTGAAAAGGGCGTGGCTGATGTGTGCAGGTTGTTGTGGGATGCGGTTCTTTGCGGAGCAAAGGCCGTGTCAGTCCGCCGCGGGGGTCTTTTGAGCAGGTGTCGAAAATTATATCCGTATAGCCGGGTGTATCTCTTATTTTGTTTTCTGCATCTCTTTGGCGCGTTCTACGATGGAGTTTGTCTGACGTTTAAGTTCGTCGGTATTGTAGTGCGGGATAACCTTGAAGGTTGATGCTTCGCGCTGTGCAATTGCAATCTGCTCTGTGGTCATGGCGTTGCGGACTTCATCCCGACCGGAAACCGCTTCTGTTACTCCTTGAGTACAGGCCAGAGAGAGCCATTTATATGCGGTGATGGTATCGGGGCTAACGCCGGTTCCGTTTGCATACATGATTCCAAGTTTGTTTTGAGCAACGGCATTTCCATGCCTTGATGCGAGCTCATACCAGCGGGCGGCTTTGACCGGATCCTTTGCGGTTCCGCGTCCTTCTTCGTAGATGGTTCCCAGTCCGTATTCGGCCTGCGGAATTCCCTGCAGTGCTGCTACCTGATACCAGCGGAATGCTTCCGCATCGTTCTGCGGTATTTTGGTTCCGTCAAAATACATCTCACCCATGTGCATCTGTGCCAGAGCGATTCCCTGTTCAGCCGCGCGGGTAAAAAGCCGTGCGGCTTTGCTATAGTCCGGACGTCTGTCTTTTGATCCTCTGTAATAGAGGGCGCCCAGAATATATAGTGCTTCGGGGTCACCTGTGTCTGCTTCCGGTTTTACCTGATCTATGGTGAGGCTCGGGAGACGCAGAATCTCCTGCGCTGAGAGCTGTTTGAGCGGCAGACAGCATGTGATGACAAGAGTTAATAGAGTTGTTGCAGAGAGCAGTCTGCCCAATAAACGATCTGATATATTCATTTGTAGTCCCCCGAATCTAAGTGACATCTGAAGCGTCTAAACTTATAACTGTTAAATTGATGTGTTTTAAGCTAATCAATTTATTTAATATTTGCGATGGAAAAATGATATTAGATTGCGTAGGATTCAGAGTATGAATGAAACTGTAGAAAATTTACGTAAGGTTTTGGTGCTGATTAACCCCAAGTCGGGACTGCTGAGTATGTTTTCGACGATGCGTCAGGCATTTGATCGTTACTGGGAACGGGCCGGAGTGGATCTTTCCTACCAGTTCACCCAGAGTAAGGCGGACGGGATTGCCAAGGCAGAGCGGGCGGTAGAGAATGGTGTTGATATAATCATTGTTTCCGGCGGAGACGGAACGGTAAGTACCATCAGTCGTATTCTGGTTGGAACGGATACGGTTCTGGGAGTGATACCTACCGGCAGCGGTAACGGTTTTGCCAGACATTTCGGGATTCCGCTTGTGACGGCCAAGGCGGTTAAGGCGCTGGCGCACGGAAGCGTGAGGTCAATTGATGTCGGGCTTGTTAATGGAGATCCGTTTTTTGTTACGTGCAGTATGGCATGGGATGCCGCAATTGTGCGCACTTTTGAAAAGTCTCCGCTGCGC
>MZGN01000080.1 GCA_002085085.1 Helicobacteraceae bacterium 4484_230 | reverse complement strand
CTGGACAATGTGAGTGCAATAGAGTTGCCGATGGAAAAGGCCCGCATGTGGCTGCATACCAATCCTGCTTTCAATCAGATGCTTCTGCCTTACATTGCCGGACAGATGCGTTCACTGGAGAGGCTTTCAAGCTCGCTGTCGCTTTATGATACATCAGAGCGCCTTATGCATCTCATTATCGATAATCTCGACCCCGCAACACATCAGCCTACTCTGCTTAACAATCTCTCTGCGACTGAGATCGCCAAAATGATCGGTTCGGTCCGTCAGGTTGTAGAGCGCAACCTCAAATCATTTCAGAAAGAGGGTCTGCTTGAGCGGAGCAGAAAACAGTTGCAGATCAAAGACCTGAAACTTCTAAAAGAAAAAATACAGCATATTTTCCCGATTTAACTTCAATTTGCAACCTGGGTTGCATTTTTATAGCCACTATCTGCCTTATAATTTCAATAGTTGAGTCAAATAGACTAAACAGTTTATAAATAATAAGATTATTAAAGGAGGTTTACCATGTTGGTAACAAGATTTGATCCATTTGCAGAATTTAATGAACTGAGACGCGGATTTGAGCATCTCAATTCCGTTTTTAACAGTCTCGGAACCAGTGAAAAAGAGAATTCGTTTGATTTTGTACCGAGCGTAAACACCAGAGAGGCGGATGATGCCTATTTTGTTGAAGTCGATCTGCCGGGTATTAAAAAAGAGGATATCACGATAGATGTAAATGACAATGTTCTCAGTATCTCCGGTGAGCGTGAAGTAAAAGAGGAACACAAAGAGAACGAGTACTACAAGATCGAGAGCCGTTTCGGCAGTTTCGAGCGCCGTTTTACGCTGCCGGAAGATGTTGATGCGGAGAAGATAGAGGCTTCGTCCAAAGACGGTGTGCTTGAAGTAAAGATTCCAAAAGTGCAGGTTATAGAAAAAGCACCAAAGAAAATTGAGATCAAGTAAGGAGGATATGATGAGCAAAATAGCGAAAGAGGTCCAGAAAGTAGAAAAAAAGATTGAAGAAGGCGTTGTCGAGACGGCCCAAAAAGCGAAAGAGGCGCTGGCAAATGTTGCAAGCCATCTACCTTTTGCCAACCTTTCACACAACAAGGCTAAAGAGGCGTTTACGATCGAGGTAGATCTTCCAGGTGTCAAAAAAGAGGATATCAGTGTCAATATAGAGGGAGATTATCTAAATGTAACAGGTACCCGTTTCATGAAAGAGGAGACAAAAAAAGAGGATTACTACCTGCTTGAGAGCGCTTACGGAAAATTTGCGCGCAGTTTTTACCTCCCTGAGGATATTGACCGCGACAGTATAGATGCACAGTATAAAGATGGAAGATTGACGTTGAGTTTTGAAAAGATTGCAGCCAAGAAAAGACGTGAAGTCTCTGTGAAATAAGGAGGGCGACATGAGAGGTATACTAAAAAAAGCTGTCCCTGTTTTTTTGCTGCCTATCATCGCAATGGCACAGGGTGTACAGCCTGCCGACCCTTTTGAGGCTATGCTGCAGATGCAGCGGGAGATGGATGCGGCGATGGCACGTTTTCATGAGCAGATGATGCGTGACAGTGCATTCGGCGACTTTATGAGCACCCGCTCCATGCTGCCAAAAACAGACCTGAAAGAAGAAAAGGGAAAATATATTTTAAGTATGGAGATCCCGGGAGTAGAGCGTAAAAGTATCGATGTGCATGCCAAAGACCAAATGGTAAGTGTTGAAGCCAGACGGGAGGAGGTGCATGATGAAAACTCTACGACCTACTACAGGCATGAGCGCAGAGTAAGCAGTTACAGCCGTACGGTAATGGTTCCGGATGATGCTGATACGGGAAATATGGAAGTAGACTACAAAAACGGCGTATTGACGGTAACTATGCCGAAAAAAAGAAAATAAGAGCAGAAGAGAATTTGTACTTGCAGGCTATTTCTGCAAGCGCGATTCTTTCTCTGTAATCCCGCTCGTACCAAAACGGCGGGCCAACTCCTGTTTAATTCTGTCCGGAGAGATATTTTTATGCCCCAATGCTACAAGGACATGATAGGTCAAGTCGGCTGCCTCATGGATAATCTCACCCTCATTGCCGTCTTTGACTGCAAAAGAGAACTCTCCGGCTTCTTCAACCACTTTTTTTAAAATGGCATTATCACCTTTTGAGAGCAGTTTTGCTGTCCATGATTTTTCAGGATCGGCATTTTTTCGCTCAAGTATAGTGTGGTAGAGTTCATCAATGATGCCGTACATAGCGGCAGTATCTACTTCTGCATCCATTGTCGATTCGCCGGAGTCCAGTTTTGTAAAGAAACACGAACGCCGCCCGGTATGGCAGGCAACTCCGTCCTGTATGATTTTGATCAGGAGAGTATCATTATCGCAGTCTATGAGAAACTCTTTGATATGCTGCAGGTGGTTGCTGCTCTCGCCTTTTTTCCAGAGCCTCTGGCGTGATCGTGAATAGTAGTGTGCCAGCCCGGTCTCAAGCGAAAGCCTGAGGGACTCACGGTTCATATAGGCCATCATCAGTATTTCGTTGTTGTTGACATCCTGAACGATGACCGGCAGCAGTTCGGACTTTTCCCAGTCTACGCGATCAAGAATTTTGTCAATACTCTCTTTGCTCTTCACTTTTTAGCACCTCCAAATCAACACTATTTAATCGAGCTTTGCTTTTGCGGGTTTTTCATATCTACCCAGATATTTGGAGTAGAGCCGCCTGGTGTCAGGAAAATTTTGGCATCTTTGTTGGTGCGCAGTGCCTCATTGAACTGCCCCTGCACCTTGATCTGTTCAAGCTGCAGAAGTTTTTCGGTTAGTGATTCACTGATGACCTTGTTTGCCTGCGCGGTTGCTTCGGCTTCGATCTTGATCTGGCTTGCTTTACCTTCAGCCGCGATCTTGACTGCATTTGCACGCCCCTGTGCTTCTGCGGCACGTTTAAGCGCCTCCTGCTTGGCACGCTGGACTTCCTGCTCGGCACGCTGGACCTCCTGCTTGGCGATCTGGACACGCTCTATCTGTTCTTTTACCTTCTTGGGCAGAACGATTTCGCGCAGCTGCACAGACTGTAAAATAGCTGGAGAGTTTTTCTGGGATTCGACACTGGTACGGATGCCCACTTCTATAAGATCTGCAATGGTATTTCGTTTGGTCGGCAGAGATTCGGCATCGTACTGCCCTACAACGTTGCGGACAATATCACGAACGACAGGGTTGATGATCTTCTCTTCCCAGCTGAAACCCCAGTTTGAAATGGTTTGTGCTGCGAATTGTGCATTCAGACGGTACTGCACTGTCAATTCTATCGCAACGGGAAGACCCCGTTTGTCGAGAACGGTAATGGCCGGTTTGACGCCAAGTCCCTCCTGTCCTGAAGCGGTACGGTCGATTCGTTCCGCATAGTTGATAATCCGCACTTTCGTATCTACCAGATATACTTTCTGGATGACCGGGATAATGAAGTGAAGTCCCGGAAGCAGTGCCTGGGGCTCGTACTTACCGTTTGTCGCCAAAATACCTCGTTCACCTTCCGTAATGATCACAAACGGCTTCGCCAGAACCAGGAAAACAACGATTGCGGCGATAAAGTAGATGACCCCCGCTTTGCCGCCGCCAAAGTTGAAGTCTATCTTCGGAGGTTTTGGTGCTTTAAAGTCGTTCCCTCCTCTGTCACTGTTGTTTGAGCCCCCGGAAGAGCCCTTTTTTTTGTTAAAGTAGTCATTCATATCTGATGCCATGGTTGTCCTTATTGTGTGACGTATGTCAAGTAGTGTTCATATTTTTTATTGCGGCCGAATACGATATCGAAATAGCCGCTCTGGATCTTTTCGGTAATAGGCCCGCGATGTCCTTCACCTACGATACGTGCATCTATTTCACGCACCGGTGTGATCTCTGCAGCCGTGCCGGTCAGAAATGCTTCGTCTGCGATATAGAGCTCTTCGCGGCTGATGCGGCGGCGGATCACTTCGTATCCAAGATCCTCGGCGTATTCGATCACGGTTTTTTGGGTGATCGATTCGAGCGAGTTGTCATTTGGAGGAGAGATGAGTTTGCCTTCTCTGACCATAAAGAAGCCCGCGCCGCTCGCTTCTGCCACATAGCCGTGGTCGTCAAGAAGCAGTGCTTCGTCGTATCCTGATTCTATCGCTTCGAACTTTGCCATCTGGGAGTTCAGGTAGTTCGCCGTCGCTTTGGCTTTGCCCATATTGGAGGTATTTGCGGGACGTGTCATGGATGCTACTTTGAGGCGTATGCCGCGCTGCATCCCCTCTTCGCCGAGGTATGCCCCCCACTCCCATGCGGCAATGGCTGTCTCTACCGGTGCATCTTTGTGGTAAAGGCCCATCACTCCGTAACCCAGAAATGCGAAAGGGCGAATGTAGACATTGTCACCTGTGAACTCGTTGATTCTGATCAGCTCGATCTGGGCATTGTCGAGTTCCTCAACGGTATATGGAATATTTATCAATGTCATTTTGGCCGACTCTTTAAGCCGTCTGGTATGGTCGTTCAGGCGGAAGATGGCATAACCTTTGTCGGTCTTGTATGCCTTGGTTCCCTCAATAACACCGTTGCCGTAGTGCAGTGTGTGTGACAGTACATGTATCTGCGCTTTTTCCCATGGTATAAATTCACCATTCATCCAAATGTATTTGGCTGCGTTCATTAGATCTCCGAATTGTTTGCATAGCTCTTAAAAAAGAGACATTTTAGCCAAGAAGTCATTAAGCATTTGTTAATAAGGGTTTGAAGGCCTCTTCATAGCTTCATCATCCGGGTTTCGATACAATAATCAAATAAGAGAAAAAGAAGCGGCAGGGGGATGTTTTGACTAAACTGTTTATCGTGATCTTGAGCTTTCTTTCCGGGATTGCCTCCAGTACACAGGGGCTCTATAACGGCTACTGGAAAGAGAGTATCGATCTCAAAACCATACTGCTTATGAACTCGCTGGTGGTCTTTGCGCTGGTGGTACTTTTTTATATCGCTACGGCCCAGGACGGCATAAAGTTCTCCCTTGAGAAGATGGACTTTTCCATTCTTGTCGGCGGTTTTTGCGGCTTTTTTGTCATTATGGTTTTTGCTATAGCCTTTCCCGCCATCGGGGCGACTGCAACGGCGCTGCTCTTTGTCTCGGGCCTGCTGATAGCATCGCTCTTTTATGACCATACGGGTGCGCTAAACCTTGCCGTCAAAAGCATTACCGTACAGAAGGTGTCGGGCATTCTCCTGGTGCTTGCAGGAAGCTATATCGCACTGAGGAATCCTGCATGAGCCTTGTGGGTAAAAGTGTCGTTCGTGTCGATGCTGCATCCAAAGCCAAAGGCGCAGTGAAATATACGGACGACCTGGAGTTTGACGGTCTTTACGGAAAGGTTGTGCGTTCGACTGTCGCACATGGAAATATTGTCTCAATAACTTTTGATAAAAGTTTCGATTTTTCCGGTTTTACGATTGTGGACTATCGGGATATAGAGGGCAGAAACGCCAATGTTGTATTGACGGATGATCAGCCTTTTCTGGCCGAAAAAAAAGTTAAATTTATCGGAGAGCCGATTCTGTTGCTTGCGCACCGGTCTAGAAAAATGCTTAAAGAAGCCGTGGAGAATATCCATATAGAGTATGAACTTTTAGAGCCCGTGTTTACGATGCAGGAGTCGCTTGATTGCAAAAATACTCTTTACGGTGGAGACAATATCTTTAAAACCATTCAAACCGTCAAAGGCATAGAGCC
>MZGN01000079.1 GCA_002085085.1 Helicobacteraceae bacterium 4484_230 | reverse complement strand
ACCGAACTTTTCAGTCTTTCTAAGCTGCCTATGCGGCAGTGTACATGTTATAAGAGAGCTTCGTTTGGACGATTCATTTCTAAGCTGCCTATGCGGCAGTGTACAATAAAATATTTATTCAAAGCCAAGCAGTAGACGGCTTTGAAAGAGATTTTATTGATTTTACCATTATTTTTTATAACTTTTCAAAAACCCTGTTTTTAGGGCTTTGAAGATACGGGTAAAAATAATGGTTTAAATAAAGATGAAGTTGAAATCTTAATTAAACTCTTTGACAATATCTTTCAGCTTTATCATAGTGCAATACCCTCTCTTTTAGCTGTCTCAAATATTGCTTTCTCTTTTGTACTGTTATCCACAATCACATCTACTTTCTACTTTCCAAACAGTTTCTCAAATTATCTTAAAAAAAACTATTTTTGATTTTAAAATATCATCTTTTTTGTCAGTTCTTATATAAATGTCAATGCCGCTGCCTTTTTGATTAAGATTGGCCTTTAAACTGAAAATAAAAACTTCAAGATTGTCAAATATTTCTAATATAAGCTGTTTTATAATCTACTGTTGGTGCTCTTGTAATCGTACTTTCATAAATCTATCGTACTTAAATATCACTTATTTTAAAACCACGGTACGGTTGTAGTTTTGCTGAGACCAAAGGTGTTGAACTTGCCTATCTGTTCCCGCTCTGATGCACATTTCTCAATAAAAAGTCTTAAGTGCTGTCCAGTTGAGAAACTTTTGATATTGATAAATGGTAGTTTCGTTTCATCTGCTTTCATTTCTTTATATACTCTAAGTGCTTCCTCTAAGCCTACATCGTGTCTTTTAGCATATCTTCTTGCCAGTCTTTCAGGATTTGTTTTGAACTGCCTACGGCCGAAAGTTACATGGATATTTATATTGACTGGAACTTCTTTTATTGTTCCAATATTTATATAATCCAAAAGATTCTGCAATCGATCATCTATATGTAGAGCTTCCACATCTTTCTGAGAAGATGAAAAGATACGCAGAGTATCCCCTAAAGGAAACGCCTTATTATAGTAGGGAAAGGAGAAGCCAACCGGCACCTGATCATTCTTATCTTTAATATCAACCAATGCCAGATGCAGTTGAGCATAAACCTTCTGCCAGATAAAGCCAAGTGAGATCTCAGTATCACCTAGCATCTTAATATCTATATAGTGCTTCATGACAACTACTTATCACTCTCACCAAAGACACCGCCACGAACCAACACAGCCATGACATAATGTTCATCTTCTTCCCTTTCAAGCTTTTCACCCCGTGCAAATTTATCAAAAAAAGTATAAAAGTCCTGTTTCTCTTTTGGTGTTCTGAATGCTCTACCCATATTGGTTACAGCCCCGTAAGGTTCTATGGCTATCGGTCCGGCCCCACTTGTCTCGTTAAACTCAGGATACCATGTATCTATACTTCTTAGAGCATTTCCAATTTTTTGTGAGTGCATCGCTGCGATGTCGTTCACACCATAAAGTACTTTGCTTTTTTTACCTTGTCCTTTGTCTAAAACAAGTTCCTCGCTTGGGTAAACCTCTTGTGCTTTTCCCACTTTTGCGAAACAGTTTATCTCCAAGAGCAAAAAGTCATCTTCACTGGCAAGTGCTTTGGCAATACTTTCTCCCAATGAATCAACATCTTTGTCAGTAGACTCCATAGAACGAACGTTGAAATCTTTGGCGTTAAACCTCCATACGGCTTCACCGTTAAGGTCTTTAACCTCTACTTCTATCTGCTCAACACCTACTCTGTTACGCCATAAAAATCTTGCATTGGCAATATTGAGAGCATACCTTCTACCAAGCTCCTTGAACTGCTTTGTCTCTATATAGCCTCTTACTGCCTTTTTATAAGTCTCTAAGAAACCTGCATTGTTACACGCTGAAGGCTCCAGAATCCCACCAAGCACCTTCAGTGTAAACCCAAGTTTTAACGTATCGTGTTCTGGTTCTAAAGCACAGCTATCAACCGTTTGCAGGTTTGCTTTTTCAACCTCCGCATTCAACTTTGCCGGATCATCTTTTATAGCCGGTTTCAAACGATTGGATATTGTGCCCCTTACCGATTTTTCAACCAGTTTCAGAGGAGTTGCTTGCTCCCTCCCTTCCCATATCGTTCCATACATATAACCATCAGATGGAACCAACTTTTTCTCAAACGCTAAAACCGAAACTTTATCTTTATTTTTTGCCATTTTATTTTCCTTTACTCTATTTCACTGTTTACTTGCTCACACAAGTAAAGACGCTTCTTTTCATCAACACTATAGCGCCAAAGTATTTCATCGACTGACTCAATTTTATACGGCATCTTAAATTCCCCCAACGTCACCACACTCTCTGCAAAACGGTGAAGGGTAGTCGGGTCACGCTGATTTTTTGCCGTTCCAAGCTCCGATATACCTTGAAAGCCTGTCGCTATAGGTACGATCCACCCTTCCGTTTTTCGACGGCTTGTCCAAACAACCTTACCATCGTCTTCTTCACAGCTGTGATGAACACAGAGATAATCCAAAAGGGCATCTATTGCATCTGTACCTTCACTCATCGCTTTTTGCATAAGTTTCCGTCGTTCTACAATGGCGTATCCGGGCATAAGTTTGCGGCGGATAGCAGACAACTGCTTTTCATCACCCTCCTTTACTCTACTCAAACTCGGCTTTTTAAAATCCAATATATCCCCGCCGGCCATCTTCATTTTTGACCTTAGATAGTGAACTGCTCTTTTTTTAAACTGCTCTTCATCATCTTTATCCAAACCATCATACTCAACTAGCAAAGACACCTCAAGATGACATCTAGCCTCTTCAATAAATGCGGGTCGTTCACCATCTTTATCGCATGTGTAGCACCAAGCCACGCTGTCATAGCAGGAAATCCTATGGTAAAAGGGCTGGAGAGCGCATTGGCATTATGCACTTTTATGTGTGGTAAAAGCAGCAGTTTTTTTACTTTACTCATCGTAGCGCCTCTTTGTATTTCTCAACGATTTTCTCTATATCTATCAACTCCTCTTTACCGTTAATATCTATAGCCGATTTGCCAAGTTGTTTCTTGTAACTGTGTATGATCCAAAGGCTTATCTCCTTAGTGACTTTATCGAGCCACTCATCTCCTTCATCCCTTCTGGCTTCATACTCCGGACATAACCATATTTTTTGATGGCTTTTTAATCGCGATGTTTTTTCATAGTACTGTTCGTCGGCTACCAAACGTACCGCCCACATCTGCTCTATAATTTTTTCTACCAGCCGTTCATAGTGATACTTTCTGGCATCCCGCATGGTTACATTGCTATAGTTTGGGACTTTGTAGATGTTGTGCAAAGCTTTGAATGTATCACTTAGATTCCAAAGTCTGATAGACTCATGAAAGAAGTCATGCTTTGGAAAGCGAGTGGTTCGATCATTTAGTACAGGTGGCATAGAGTAAAGTAGTTGAGCTTTCCCCCCATTTTGAGAGTTCAATACACTGATGTTTTGAGGTTTTGTTCCTCCGTAAGCTATCGTGGTCAAGTTATATATCTCAGCATACCCCTCTTCACTAAACTCATTTTTTCTTCTTTTCTCACGTAGTTCTTTTACTTTATCACTAAAGCGTATCTCATCGAGCCGTTTTCTCAGATGATACATCATCCCGGAATTACTCAATAAAGAGAGCTGGTGGTAATCATCATCAACGGGAAAATAGACCTGTTTTATTTTGGAACTTGTGATCGACTCTTTTGATGAAACAATCATCTCCAAAAAACCATCCCTTAAGGCTTCATAACTTTTGGTTTTTATCCTTAACAGTGCTTTGGACAAATCAGTATCATTTTTGATATGCTCGATCAGTTGTTTACCATCAGGCATCTTCAGACTTAAGAACTTATGTACATCTAAAGCGGCAGCGTTACCAAGAGCATCCTTTTGTACCATAACATTACCACTTCGTAGAAAGCCATCATCTCTATGTTCTGCTTCCGAGATGATAGAGGTCACATAGCCATTTTTGTTTTTTCTTGCACTTGGATGAGAAAATGTACAAGGGTGTGTAGACATAGATATTTGCCCAGCCCTTTTAGCAGCATTGGGCAACCAGATTTCAAGAGAAAATATCTCTGTACACGCTTCATGAACTTTTAGGATTTCTTCATCAGACAGAGAAGGTTTCAGACTTTTTTTTAACCATATTTCTTTTCTTTCGTCAAAAAAACTGGTTATGACTTCATTTATCACAATGTGTCTCCTTATTTTTTATTTTATCTTTAAGGTATTAGATATACCGCCTATTGACCTAAACCGTTAAGCTACTTATTCAGTATTTTTACAAAAATAATTTTTTATTAAATCCATGTATATGGTAAAAATTATAAACTATTTTATTTTTTTGTCAAGTGAGCTATAAAATCTGTTGATTCCGTTTGTATTATTAAGGCTGCCTATTCGGCAGTGAAATTTATTAAGTCCATTTGTATTTTCTAAGCTGCCTATACGGCAGTAATAAGAGCTAAATTTTATTTTATCAAAAAGCATATCGGATCTTTCTTATACTCTTAGTAATCCAAATTGATCACTATATTCGTATTCAACACTTTCCCGCCAATTAAAATTCAACTCTCCATACTTCATTGACACCTCCTTTTTAGATAGGTTGTTTTTCTCAGCATATTTTTCCACTAAATCATTATAGTCTCTATCTAACCATGCTCTGGCTTTTAACCGTTCATCTGTTTCTGTGATATGTTTGATCCCTAATACATAGCCCCTATCGATAGGATTGTCCGATACATCGACAATGAGTTTTCGATACGTGTCATACTCAGTAAAAATATATTCATCATTATTTGCATCGTACGTCAAAAAAACATTTAAGCTAGGTGTGCTCTTTCTAAAAGGGTGAAAATATTGTGGATGTGCTGTTAAAAACCAAGTTTCATCTAAATACCCTTGAAAGGTATCAGCTCCGACTTCATTATAAGTTGTCAAATACTCTTGTGTCATATAATGTTCCAAATCAGCTAAAGAGTCCTTCTCTCTTAGTTGTTTCGGTTTTTGTATTCTGGCTGTTGCATCTAAACGTTCTTTAACTTCTGCAGTATCTATAAGTTCAGATATATCATGTGTGTGAAGCGTAAGATTTGTCTCATAACCTGGCTGTACAAAAGTACGAATACTATCATCATTGCATTTGAATGATTTGAGATTGTATTGCATAACACCAATATTGGCTTGTTCTACAGCACCTTCTCTATGTCGATACACACGTCCTGCGAGCTGAACAATAGATCTAAACGAGGAAGGTTCAATAATAGCCCAGTCGAAATCATGGTCACGCCCCACCTCTTCGACAGGTGTTGCAACCACGATAAAAAGGAGGTGTTTAGCAGAACTGTTATCGAGATGGGAGCGGATGATTCTGTTTTTAAACGCATCAGGCTCTTCACCTTGGTTCTCTTTGCGTTTTAAGACTTCATCAAGATGCCTCTCTTGTTCATGACGCAGCAAAAGCACTTGATTAGAGTGATATGCCATCACTTTTACCTCTACCTCTTCAGGATACTCTTCTTGCATCAAATACTTTGCTACAGCCACACAAGGTTGAATATTTGCCATACGAACCACTCCAAACGAGACCGCTTTATCCGTTTTTTTGTCAATGGTATGGTGTAGATAGTGTTTTTGAATAGCGGCCTCCTTTATCTTTGAAAAATAAATTTTCTCTTTGCTATCCCCGTAATAATCAATATCTTCTGCACACTCTACAATCTCTACTTTTCTTTTGACACTCTGCTTTTTTAATTTAGCTACACGCTTCTCAATAAAACTACTATGAACTTCTCTATAACACTCAACAGCAGATTTACTTTCAAAAGAGTTTATACATTTTACATCCGTTTTAAATTCATCTATCCACGCACACACAATCTCATTTTTGGCATCACGTGTTTTGGTAAAAAGCTGCCATCCTTTTTGATAAGCGTTAAAATATCCCTCTGCCAAATCGGGAGGAATGGTAGCCGAAGAGATCATCACTTTTCCACCAAGCATCCCGGCAAGATATACTAAACGACCAATGGCTATAAGGTCAGAACCGCTAAAGTCATCTATCTCATCGATAACCAAGTCGGATGACATCATCCGTAGACTTGGTAAGATGTGTTTTCCACCCTTTTTTGTTTCGACTGCTCCCATCAAATGATCGATAGTACAAACAAGTACCGGTGCATATAAAAACTGTTTGTCTTTTCTATTTTTCAAAACAGTTGTCAAGCCCTCTTCAGGGATCTCACAATCATAATCGATCTCTTCATCAAGAAGTGACTCTAATGATTCTGAACCGTAATCACTTTCATTATCACTATCACACTCTTCAAACTTAGTATCATTATGTAAGTCTAGGATTGCCTTAGAGCCAATAAGTACTGCCAACTCATCATCTTCCAAACCAATCCGCTCTCTATATTCATCACCAGTTTGCAGTGTTAACGTTCTAAGCCCAAGTGCCAAAACATATCGTAAGCTCTTTCCATCCTTAGATACTGCTCGCATTATCTTTGCATTTGCAAATGTCTTTCCACAACCAGTACTTGCCATATTGACAGCAAAAAAACCCTGTTTTTTTGTAGTATCCATTTTAGGTCTGATCTTGTCTACTGCTTTGTCTTGCCAAGAAAATGCTTTTGGACTTGCTCTTTTCAAGACTCTATTATCATCTGCGAGCGGCAGCTCCTTCTCAAATGCGGGTAGAAGATAGATGGTCTTTAATGCGCTTGCCATCACACCACAGAGATGTTCATCAAGCATTTGCTTCATTGCTCCCGTTTTACGATCAGTATTGGCAAATAGTCCGCTACTGTCTTTCCGGATTTTATCGGCATCTTGTGAGGAATAATGATGATCTCCCAACATCAAAGCCAATCTTGCATGGTGTAGAACGACTCTATAGCTGCCATCTCCTATAGACTCTTTTAGTAGATCCAAACTCCCAAGCAGTCGATTAGACCATTTCTTTACATTTTTTATCCACTGTGAAGAATTGCTCAACAATCCATTTGGAAATAAAAAACATCGACTTAGCCGTTCTTGATACTCTTTTTCATCTTTTCTATTTTCGTATCCCCACGATTGCGTAATATATTTAAGTGTGTCATCTATAGAATATGCTTCTTCTGACTGCCACTTATCTTCAATCTCTTTTAGTGATGTCGAAAAACTGGGAAGCCTATGATGTGATACAATCAACCACATCAGCAGTTTTGCAGAATTAGGAATATTTTTCAGAACTTTCTTATCTACATCTGGATCTGGAACACTCTTTTTTAAGCCATCCTCATCTATCTTACCTTCAGCCAACCTCTTTAACCACTCCTCTTCACTATCAGAATTTTGAGCGATCAAGGCATTTAGTAACATACAGGATATCCACTCATGACGAATAGGATCACTTTTGATCTTACTGCTTGGCTTCAACTTTTCCTGAAAAAGTGCTGTTGATTTTCCCCAGTCATGAAAGAGAGCAGAGAGCGCTGCTAAAGACTGTATAAGAGGCAAATATTTCCAATCACTCTCTTTATAATTATCCAAAATCGTCTTTTGTGTTCTATGCACCGGCACCACCCCACTCTCATCAAATTTATCTCTATTGCCGACCACCCATAAAAACTCACTTCTACTTCGTGTCCGTATCCAGTGACAACTAACAGCGGTGCTTTTCGAGGCAGTTTTTCGCAGCAGTTTCCTGACGGCATCCAGTCCTTCTTTAGTGATGATGGTCTGCCAGGTATTATCGCCGATACGGTCGGCGAAGCTGTCGAGCACCCGTCGGGTGCGCTTGAGCGCCTTTTTCTCGCATTGAGAAACGAACGTTACCATCATAAGGTTGTATTCCCATCCACGTTTCGATACTGCATCGCAATATCCTTGACCGTGTTGAACATAAAATCGAGCGCTCCGTGTTCGACAAAAGCCTGAAGACACTGCGAACGAAACGCCTTTTCGTCCATCCCCTCCTTAGACCCGATGAACGCCCATGGCAACACCAGTGCATCCTTGACTAGATCCGCCACGTCAAAGACAAGCGCGCCCCGGCGAGTTTTGCCATGCATGACAGCGAATCCATGCGGGATGCCAAGCACCCACAGTACCGTAGCGGCTAACCCATAGGCCAGATAGTTGCCGTGATTTAGAAACTCGTTGGCGAGATCGGCAGCGTTGTGTTCGCGGACAAAACTAGATTGCCCAGTCGCTTTCGCCGCATGTTTATAGAGCCTTTTGGTTAAATCCGCTTCGATCTGGAGCAATTTACCGACATTTGGTGCATTTTGAATGTGCTCTAATGCATTTTGTAGCATCATCTGTAATTCATTATAGCTCATATCAAAGCCGTCATACTGCAGATTACGGTCTTTCCCCCACACTTTTTTCAAAAATTTGATACGGGTGGCCTGAAACGCCTTACTCTGTGGCGTTAACCACTCTATCTCATTTGCCATAAAAAGTGGCGTAGCTCCACTGCCTGAAAAACCGACCAGCACGCCCGCCTGTGCCAACATTCGCATGGCTGCCTGGGTGATTGACGTTCCCATTCCCAAAAGTAGGCAGGTCGTATTGGCAATGGGTATGTTCCAGTACCGGTACTCTTTTTTGGCTTCGTTGAGATAGAGAACTCTACCATCTTTTTGCATCACGCGACACTTTTCAAGATAGTAGATGTTTGCCCGTTTTGAATGTAAAATAGCTTTTAAGTCAGTAAGTTGCTGCACGCGTTTTGTCCTCTCGGGGTTTTATTTATCCTTTGTCAATATTTATTATTCTATGCCAAATATCATTAGCAGTAGCTTTTTATTGCTTGTTGCAATAAGGCTGTCAATGCATTAACGACTTTTTGGATATAATCGCG
>MZGN01000078.1 GCA_002085085.1 Helicobacteraceae bacterium 4484_230 | reverse complement strand
ACAAAGCGCTTCGTTGAGCATAGCCGTAATCTTGGGTATAATCCCACAATAATTCTTGCAAAAAAGGCTTTTTATGAACACTCCGGATTTTTTTGACACTGTTCCTGTTATCATTATGCAGGATCCCCTGGCTGACTTTTTAGGCGCTGCCGAAGACGGCATTCTTGAATACACCTATCTTGATGCAGTCAAACTTGCCGGACACTCTTGTCCGACGGTTGCCGGCGCATGGCTGATGTGCGCGAAAGCACTTAAAGAGCTCTACCCTGACGAAATGCCGCGTCGAGGGGAGATAAAAGTAGAGTCGGCCGGCGCTCTCGACGAAGGCGTAAACGGTGTTATAGGTACGGTCGCCGGGCTTATTACGGGTGCTGCCAATGAAGGCGGCTTCAAAGGGATAAACGGAAACTTCAGCCGTAACGACAAGCTGCTGTATAGCGCAGATATAAACGGTGAACTCCGTTTTACAAGGCTTGACACTATGAAAAGCGTAGATGTATCTTACGACCCCTCTTCCATTCCGGGAAGCCCGCTGCAGATGCAGCTTATGCAGAAACTTATGATGAAAAAAGCTACTCCCGAAGAGGCAAAAGAGTTTGGCCGCCTATGGCAGGAGAGAGTCAAAAGAGTACTGGAGGCCGGAGACAGCCTGATAGCAGTCATACCATAGCATCAGCCTATAAACTTTCCGCTTCCTGCGCGCTGGGCATCCATGATCTCGATCTCCCTTGCACCGGAGATCACTACTTCATGATCGAGAGCATAGTCAAGACTCTCGTCCCTGCCGTCATAATCTACCGCATTCAGGATCACTTTCAGGGCTTCAAGCCTCGCTTTTTGCTTATCATTGGAGCGGATGACCGTCCATGGGGCATTGTGGGAGTGGGTCTGCTTGAGCATTCGGTATTTGGTATTGGTAAAATCATCCCATCTGTCCTGAGCCTGGACATCTATCTCGCTCAGTTTCCACTGTCTCAGCGGATCAGTCTTGCGGCGTTCAAACCGTCTCGCCTGCTCATCCTTGGTCACGCTGAAATATAACTTGATCAAGATGGTACCCTGTCTTGTAAGATCCTTCTCAAATCCTTTTACACCTTTCATAAAGTCGTCATACTCCTTCTTGGTACAGAAGTCGAAAACGCTTTCTACCATCGCCCTGTTGTACCAGCTTCTGTCAAAAAGGACGATCTCTCCTCCGCGCGGAAAGTGGGCGATATATTTCTGGTAAAACCACTGTGTACGCTGCTCTTCGGTCGGCTTGCCCAGGGCAACGATGCGGTAGTGTTTTTCGTTCATATAACGGGTAACACGTCTTATCGTACCGCCTTTGCCCGCAGCATCCCTGCCCTCAAAAAGGATTATAATCTTCTGATTGTTCTCTTCTATATGCTTTTGCAGTTTAATCAATTCTGCCTGATACGGCTTGAGCTGCTGTGCATCATTATATTTTTTACGTGCCTTACTGATAGTATCTGACTTGCCTTTTGCTTCTTTGTAAGTGTCGATCAGCTCACCGATAGAGACCTTTTCTCCGTCAAGTTCTATAAAATCCTGTATATTTTCCATCTAAATCCTTATCCTTTTTTAATTATTTTATTCTTATTTCGATAAAAAACAGTATAAACAACATCCCAAAATTGTGTAATGACAGTGACATTCAGGGTTTATGGAGGTGCCCTTATGTAAAATCTGTAAAAATTATCCGGGACAGAAAAGTGTTTAAAGAAAAAATCGTTCTGCTGGTACTGCTGTTTACTGTCATTTTATATGCAGATGCCTTCAAAGAGAGCAAAGAAACAGTATCGAAAACAGATGCCGTACTGAAGCAGACACAACAAAAGATCAACACAAGCAATGACAAGACCTCGAAAATGTTCGAAGAGTATAAAGAGGCCAAAAACGAGATTGAGAGCTACCAGGTCTACAACCGCCAACTGGAAGATATCGTAAACTCCCAGCAAAATGAGATAGACGCTCTTTCAAAACAGATCGAAGGCATAGACGTTACCCGCCGGAAGATCATGCCGCTGATGGGAAAAATGATCGATGTGCTTGAAAAATTCATCGAACAGGATCTGCCTTTTCTGCCAAAAGAGAGAGCAGGCAGGATCAGCCGCCTGCGCCGCGATATGAAACGCTCGGACATTACCGTATCGGCAAAATATATACAGATCCTCGAAGCCTACAGGATAGAGATGCAGTACGGCCGGACAATGGAGGCATACCAGGGAGATATCGGCAAAAAAAAGGTCAACTTCCTGAAAATAGGCAGGGTCGGTCTCTACTATATGACACTTGATGCAAGAGAGTATGGAGTGTGGGATACAAAAAATGGTTCCTGGACGGCACTTGAGGACAATGATTATGCAGCTTCCATAGCCAAAGGGATAAAAATCGCCAGAAAACAGAGCTCGCCGGAATTCCTGTTGATGGCTGTCAAAAATGCAGAGGAGAGAAGATGAAAATAGTACACATCATGCTTATCGTACTGTTTTCTGTCAGCCTCCATGCAGAATCATTCGATCTGCTGCTGGAGAGCATCAAAAAGCAGAGTGCCAAAGAGCTCGATGAAAACCAACAGAGGCAACAGCGCTTTTTCGGCGCGGAAAAAGATGCAAAAATACTGTTGAAAAAGACAAAACACGAGCTTGCCGCCCTGAAACGAAAAAGTGAAAAACTGCAAAAACAGATAGATGCCAATGATGACAACATGGCTCTTATGGAGGAGACACTGGAGAAAAGAGTAGGTGACCTTGGAGAGCTGTTCGGAGCGATCCGGCAGGTCGCAGGAGAGACAAAAGCGGATCTTGAAGATTCGATGATATCGGTACACTATCCCGAAAGAGGAGAGTTTCTCGACCATCTTGCGCACAGCAAAGCGCTTGCCGACATAGAGTCGCTTGAAAAACTGTGGCTGATCATGCTTGAAGAGATAGCGGAATCGGCGAAGGTCTCAAAATTCACCACACCGGTAATCCAGCCTGACGGCACACTCACAGCGGAAGATGTTGTAAGAGTCGGTACCTACACTGCTGTTGCGGACGGCCGTTTTCTGCTCTATTCGCCAAAAGACAATATTTTTATCAAGGCTAAAGCACAGCCTTCCGGCAGATATCTCTCAAGCGCGAAGGGTTTTGACTCTCCAAAAGGAGATTTTGTAAAGATAATGATAGATCCTACACGCGGCCAGCTTCTGAATATGCTCTCTCTCAAACCTGATCTCACCGAGAGAATAAGACAGGGGGGCATCGTAGGCTACATCATAATAGCCCTGGCTGCGATCGGCCTGCTGCTGGCCCTTGTCCGCTATCTCTACCTCAGCTATATCAGCCGCAAAATCAAAAAACAGTCCAGGCAGCTGGACGATCCGTCGGAAGACAACGCACTCGGACGCATCGCCATAGTCTACAAAAAGAGCCGGGAGAAGGCCGTCGATCAGAAAGAGGTGATCCTTGAGGAGGCTATCTTGAAAGAGATCCCCGCCATAGAACGCTACAACGCCCTGATAAAACTGCTGGCGGCCGTCTCCCCCCTGCTTGGGCTGCTCGGTACCGTAACGGGGATGATAATCACTTTTCAGTCGATCACCCTCTTTGGAACAAGCGATCCCAAACTGATGGCAGGAGGCATATCGACAGCGCTTGTTACAACCGTCCTGGGGCTAAGCGGCGCCATTCCGCTTCTTTTTGCCTATACGTTTATCGCGGCCAAATCAAAAAGCATTATCGACCTGCTTGAACACCAGAGTCTCGGACTGATAGCGAAAGAGCAGTAGATGAACCTTGTCGGAGAGTACTACAGCATCATAGATTTTCTTGACAAAGGGGGTGCGATCCTCTACCTGATCATGGGTACGGCATTTGTGCTGTGGGTCTTTATCATCGACCGCTCAGTCTATCTCTTTTTTCTCGCTTCAAAAGATGAAAAGGAGCTGCTGAAAGAGTGGAACAGATATAAAAACAACAGTGAGAGCAGCAAGATCAAAGAGGCACTGAAATCCATGTTCAGCGAAAAACTCTTCAACCATCTTCCTGTTATCAGGATACTGATCAAAATGGCACCCCTGCTCGGACTGCTCGGGACGGTGTACGGCATGATGGAGATCTTCGATGTTATCGCGGTAAACGGAACAGGTGATGCCAGGGCTATGGCTGACGGTATATCGATGGCGACACTTCCGACGATGGCGGGTATGGCTGTTGCCATAACGGGGCTCTTCTTCCAAAAGAAGATAGAAGAGATCGCCCGTAAAAAATCGGTTCATTTTTATGAAGGGCTCGAGGCATGATGCGACGCAGACATATAGATGACGACAGCAGTGATCTTGAACTGACACCGATGATAGATGTGGTATTTATACTGCTGATCTTCTTTATCGTCACCACCTCATTTGTCAGAGAGACTGGCATAGAGATAAACAGGCCGAGCGCAACGACCGCACAGACCAAGGCAAAGGCAAACATACTCATCGCCATAAAACCCGACGGCGACATCTGGATAGACAAACACCAGGTCGACATCCGCGCGGTACGCGCCACTGTGCAGAGGCTTGCCGCCAAAAGCCCGCAGAGCTCCGTGGTTATACTTTCCGACAGTGAAGCCAAAACCGGGATACTGGTGCGGGTTATGGATCAGATACGCATGGCCGGGATCCAGAACATCTCCATCGCGGCATCGACAGACTCACGGTAATGCTGCGTCTTGTCCTGAGCATCATCGGCTCCGTGGTTATCACCGCGCTTCTTTTCTGGATGCTGCAGGGCATGATAAGAATCAATGGTGCAAAAACAGACACTATGGAAAACATACGCTATATCAACTTTGTCCGCCTGGAAGAAAAAAAGAGTGTTGTCGAAAAAAAGAGGCGCAAAAAGCCGAAACTGAGACCAAAGCCGAAAAAAAAGCCGAAGATCGTAAAAATACAGAAAAAAGCTCCACTGAAAACAGCACCGAAACCGGTCGTAAACAAACCGCCAAAGAGTGAACCGCCTATGGATCTCTCCGGACTGAAGCTTCTTGGCGACGCGGTGGTTCTGGGTGAAGCCAGGCCAATGTCAAAAAACTACGGCGCAGGCACAAAAATAGACAAGCCTGAGATAAGCATCGGCCTGATTCCGCTTGTGCATATAGAGCCCATATATCCAAGAAAAGCGAGAAAACTGAGAAAGCAGGGCTATGTCATCGCAAAGTTCACCATAACAAAACAGGGCAATGTCAAAAATGTGACCATTATCGAAGCCAAGCCGAAGTCTTTTTTTGAAAGAGCCGCAAAACGCGCCCTGCTGCAGTGGAGGTTCAGACCGAAGATGCACGACGGCAAACCGGTAGAGCAGCAGGCGCTGCAGCGAATCGATTTCAGGCTGGACAGATGAGATATATCTTCATTATAGTTCTTCTGGCCACACTCTGTTTCTCAAAAACGGACCAGTCAAAAGCAATCTCCCAGCGCATCCATAAAAAGCTCACCGCCATAGAGACGATGATAAACGACAGGCATTACAAAGAGGCGGATACAAAACTTCAAGCCATGCTGGCAGAGCCGCCTGCAAGGGCGATAGACAGAGCCTACCTCTACTATACGGCCGGCATACTCCATCTTGATCAGAGGCACTTCAATGAAGCGAAACTATGAGAAAAAGAGACTTTAAAGGCGCAGTCAAATACTACAGCGCCTATATGCAGCTCAACCCGAAGCCTAAAAAAAGTATTTACAAATCACTTGCAAGGGCCCACTACAGGCTTAAAGAGTATGACCGCGCCATTGCCGTGCTGCAAGAAGCCATAAAAAGACTCTCTGCCGACGAGTCACTTTACAATACCCTCTTTTCATACCAGTATGAGGCAGGACGCATCAGTGATGCCGCGTCCACGCTGGAGCAGATGCTCAGACTCTGGCCAAAAAGACAGAAATACTATATGCAGCTTGCCTCCATCTACCAACAGATGAAACTTCCAAATCAGGCCCTGCA